>CAMOSH010000288.1 GCA_946624575.1 uncultured Verrucomicrobiota bacterium | reverse complement strand
AAGCGACGACGAGGGCGTCGTCGCCACATCACCCGCGGCACTCGTCGTCGCCGTCAACACGCGCGACGAGCCGGTTGCCTGCCCCATTTCCGTGCGGGGCCGCGTTGGCCGCGTCTGGAACGGCTCGTTCGCGGATGGCGTTCTCTCGATTGGCCCGAACGACGGTTGCGTCTTCGAGGTGCTGGAAACATGATGGTCCTTCCGTTCAACGAAGACTTCGGCGAAGCTGTCCCGCGTCCCGACCCCACGGGCTGCCCTCCCTTTGAAATCGCGCCGCCCGCAGAGGGGAGGCGGTCTCCAGACCGCCGTTCCGCCATCACCGTCCGCGCTGCCGACTTCGGCCTTTCCGAGTCCTCCACCGACAATGCCGCCGCCATCAACGCCGCGCTCGCCGAAGCGAAGCGCATCGGCGCCGCGCGCGTGGAGCTCGCTCCCGGCACCTATCGTTGCTTTGACGATGGCTCTGGGAGCGCGGGCTTCCAGCCCGCGGTAAATCCCGCCAATCAGAACCTTTCAACTTTTCAACCTTTCAACGCCCCTCGTGGCGTGATGATCGAGGGCTTCGCGGATTTCACCTTCGACGGCTGCGGCGCCACGCTCGTCTTCCGCCGCCCGCTGCGCCTGCCCATCGAGCCTTCCTGGGACCACGACGGCTCCGGCGCGAATTTCATCATCCGCAACTGCCGCAGGACCCGCGTCGGCAATTTCTCCATGGACTGGGACTGGCGCACGATGCCGCTCGCCACGTGCGCCAAGGTCGTAGCGGCGCACATCGATGACGCTGCGGACAATGCCTCCTACGTCGATTTCGAGCTTCTGGGCCATGGCGACCGCCACCCATACTTCGGCAGTCATTTTCCCGTGCAGCATGTGCAGCCGATGACGGACGACTTTCGCCATTTCCTGCGCGGCGAGCACATCTGGCAGGGCACCTACGAGGGCGACATGGGCTGCAAGGCCGAATGGCTCTCACCGACGCGGGTGCGCGTCTGGCCGTCGGTCGAGTCGCCCGGACTCCTCCGCTGGCGCGGGCCGGGCGAGCGCGAGTTCTCGCCCGCGGAGAACCGCCGGAACGCGGCGGCCATCCCGGTGGGCCAGACCTGCCGCATCGCCCACGCCTACTACGGCAAGGGCGGATTCACGCTCTACTCGAACGAGGACTTCGAGCTGCACGATGTCGAAATTCGCTCCTGCTTCGGCCACGCGGTCTATGTCGGCGGAACGCAGCGGAACTGGAGCCTGCGGAACGTCACCGTCGCGCCGCGCGACCTGCGGCACCCGATTTCCTCGTCCGCCGACACCGTCCACTTCGTGCGCTCCTGCGGAAACGCCGTCATCGACAACCTGACCGTCCGGCTCGAACAGGACGACGCGCTCAACGCCCACGACCGCTTCACGGTGGCGCGTCCCGTCGCCCCACGGAAACTCGAAGTCGTGCTGGAGCGCGGGGCGCGCTACTTCCGCCCCGGTGTCGGAAACGCCGTCGAACTGCGCGATCCCGGCTACAACGCGATAGGATGGACCGGCGTCTGCACGGCGGCGGAGGGCGAGACCGTCGAAGTGGACCGCGACCTTCCGGACGCGACGCCTCGGGAGGGTTATTTCCTCCTCCTTGACCGCACGGCGTCGTCCGACGGTCTCATCGTCCGCAACTGCACCTTCGAGGACATGGAGATGCGCGTCCTTGTGAACGTCTCGAACGCCACGATCGAGAACTGCGTGTTCCGGCGCACGAACGGCGACGCCCTGCGCTGCATCGCGGACTACACGCTCAAGTGGTGGGCGGAGGGCATGGGCGCGCGGAACATCGTCGTGCGGAACTGCCGCTTCGAGGGAAACTGCGTCCGGGAGCTTGTCGGCGAATACTGGTCGCTCGGCGCGGACTTCGCCACCTGGCTAGGCCATCCGGCCGAAGTGGCGCTTGAGCGGCTCGACCGCGACTACGTGTCGGACATCCTGGTGGAAGGCTGCACCTTCGTCGATTCGCTCGGCTACTTCGCGGATTTGCGCGCGGGGACGAACATCACCTTCCGAAACAACCGGATCGAGCGCACGGGGCGGCGCGCGGAATGCAGGGAAACCTCCGGCTCGGCCCGTGTCGAAGGCGCGAGCGGCGTCCGTTTCGAGAACAACGAGTTCCACATCCTCGCCGACACCCCCGCCCCGCGCGTGGAGCTCCCCTGCGTTTCCGGGGGGTCGGGGGCAGCACCCTCGTCGGTCGTAGGAGCGGAGCCCCCGTCGTTCGCGGTCTCCCTCAAAAACAATCGGATTTACCGCCGGGCCGGGTGGCCCGGTGACACCCCAACACCCACAACCAGCGGCGAAAGCCGGGAAAGGCAACAACAATGAAGACAAGACGCAATTGGCTCGCAACCGCGCTTTGCGCGCTCGCGATGCTCGCGACGGGCTCCGCCTTTGGCGCGCCCTCGACGTTCACGGCGGAGACCGATTCCGACAACAACGGCTACAACGGCACTGTGAAAGCCGGCGGCGACGGCTACGCCTTCAC
>CAMOSH010000287.1 GCA_946624575.1 uncultured Verrucomicrobiota bacterium | reverse complement strand
CGCCCCCCCTCTGGTCCCGCGATTTCTGGGTGGATATCACCTTCGATTCGCGGCAGCTCGCCGTGCGCCGCTACATCAAGATGAACCCGGCGCGGTATTTCTGGAAGCTCGACAACCCCGATATGTTCCGGCTGCGCGCCCATCTGCGCCATCCCGTGCTGGATCCCGTGCTTCCGTGGTCGGCCGCTGGCGACATCACGATCCTCGCATCGCCGTTCCTCTACCTCGTGCGGCTCACGATGAAAAAGACCGCCGCCGAGCTTGAGGGCGAAATCGCCGCCCATGTCGAGCGCGCGCGGCGCGGCTGGACGCCGGTGTGCGGCTTCATCTCGCCCGGCGAGCGCGAGTTCGAGCGGCGGCTCAAGGCACTGCCCAACTCCCGCTGGATCAAGACCGTGCCATACGGGCTGCCCGAGCGCTATGACCCATCGGTGGAGGATTCCCGCTGGCTCGCCGCGCACCGCCAGCTAATCCTGAGTTCCTTCGACCGCTCGCAGATTCCGCCCTTCAAGATCACCCGCCAGGGCTGCCTTGCCATGAACGCGCGCATTGCCGACATGGCGGCGAAGTGCGAGGGTGGAACGCCATAAACACCACCATTCGCGGGCGAGCCGCCCGCGCCCCCAGAGGGCGGCGCCGCTATCGCGCGGCGAGCGCCGGCGCGGGAAGGACGCGCAACGAGGAAACCCGTATCGGGTCCAGAGCCGCGCGAATGCGAGGCAGGAGCCGCGCATTCGCGGTCCGGCGCAATTCCGCATACCAGCTGCCGCCGGTTGCGAAAACCGTCAGAACTCCGCCCTCCAGCCTGCCGGGTGCCGCATGGCGCGCCAATTCCGGGCCGACGATCTTCACCCAGTCGCGCGCAAGCCGCAGATCGGCAGGTTCGAGTTCCGGCATTGCAAGCTTTCCAATTATGCGCTCGACTGCGTGCGACACGACTTCGGCGTCGCGGAACTCGTTCAGGCGCCAGTCCGGCGGAGCAGACAAAAAGGCGTCGCGCTCGCGCAGCGCGTCCGCCGACACGCCGGCACGCCGCGCCATCACGTTCCTTTCAAGCCGCAGTTTGGCCTCGCGGGAAATCAAGGCACGTTCTCCAGCCGCGTGACGCCGCGGCCTCTGGTGATCTGGCCGATGACAACGGGCCGAGCGGAGGCGCCCTCCAGCGTCTCCATCGCCAACTTCAACTGGCGTGGGCGCACGCAAATCACGTAGCCGATGCCCATGTTGAAGACGCGGTACATTTCCATCGCGTCCACGTCGCCGGCTTCGCGGAAAAACCGGAATATCGGTGGAACCTTCCAGCTGGAGCAGTCGAACACCGCGTCAACCCCCTTCGGAAGCATTCGCGGAACGTTGTCCTTGAGGCCGCCCCCAGTGATGTGCGCCATCCCCAGCAGCTTCACACCGGCGGCGCGCACCGCCAGCACCGGCTTGAGGAACGAGCCATGCACCGCGAGCAGCGCCTTTTGAAACGTCGTCTTAGTGCCAGGCACAAGGTCGGAAAGCTTCTTGCCGGCCATCTCGAACACGATTTTCCGCGCCAGCGAATAGCCGTTCGTCTGAAGTCCCGTCGACGGAAGTCCGATAAGCATGTCACCTTCGCGGATGTCCTCGCCGGTCACCAGGTCGCGCTTCGAGACTTCGCCGACGATCGTGCCGCAGACGTCGTATTCGCCAGTCGGCGGATAGAGTCCGGGCATTTCGGCCGTCTCGCCGCCAAGCAGCGCCAGCCCGTTGCGGCGGCAACCGCGGCAGAATCCGGCTATCACCTGCGCGAACACGGTGGCGTCCAGCTTCGACGTGCCAAGGTAGTCGAGGAAGAAAAGCGGCGTGGCGCCCTGGGTGAGGATGTCGTTCACGCAGTGGTTGACCAGATCCTCGCCCACGGTGTCGTGAATGCCGGCCATGTGGGCGATTTTGAGCTTGGTGCCCACGCCGTCGGTCGAGCCGACAAGAATCCTGTCGCGGCCGGGCGACTGGAATAGTCCGCCGAAGCGGCCTATGTCCGAAAGCACGCCCGGCGTCTTCGTACTCTTGACGTCGGCCTTGATCTTGGCCAGTCCGCGGTCCATTTCGTCGATGTCCACTCCCGCGGCGGCGTAGGCGGACTGCTTTTTCGTTTGGTTCTTTTCCATGGCGGGCAAAAGGTGAATTGCAGGAATGCGATGATGGGATTTGAAAACGGATGTCAGGCGAACTGGGGCGGGCCAACACTAGCGGCCAACGGTTCCAAGCGGGAGGATTCGGGATTTGAGCTGGTCCCGCGGAAGTTTCTTCAGGTCCTCGAACGAAATCGCGGCGGAAACGTCGAACGCGCCGGTGCGGACGCGACGCAGCCCGGCCAGGTGCCCGCCGCAACCAAGCGCCGCGCCGACGTCGTGGCAGAGCGTCCGCACGTAGAAGCCCTTGGAGCACTTCACGGAAAACCTGACGTCGGGGAGCGCGAAATCGAGAATCCTGATCCACCAGACGTGCACGAGGCGGGGCTCGCGGGCGACTTCCTCGCCCTTGCGCGCCATCGTGTAGGCCCTATGCCCATCCACCATACAGGCCGAATAGGCTGGCGGCACCTGCATGATGTCGCCCA
>CAMOSH010000286.1 GCA_946624575.1 uncultured Verrucomicrobiota bacterium | reverse complement strand
CAGGTTCTTGTCCGCAGTTCCGTGGCTCCGCGTTTGACTTTTCCCCGGAATGTCTCGCGCGAAGTTCGCGAGGTCAGCTAAGGCTTCTTTTCGCGTCTGCTAAGGCTTCTTCGCACGTCCGCGAAGGCTTCTTTTCGCGTCCGCGAAGGCTTCTTTTCTCGTCAGCGAAGGCTCCTTTTCAAGTCCGCGAAAGCTTCTTCGCATGCGGAGCCGCGGAACCGCAGCTCTGCGGAGACTTTGCGCATTTTGATTCCCGAATTCCACCATCGCCGCCGATTCCATTGTCGCCCGACATCCGTTTTTTCTTGCACTTCCGAATCAACACATCTATCATTCTGCCCGTAGTTTCAATTGCCTCCCGTCCGGTCTCTGTTCCTCCGGTCGCCCCGCCCTGGCGACACAATCCATGAAACGCCACTCCTCCACGCCCTCCCGCCATTCCTGTGCAAGACAATCGCCGGCATGCACGGCTCCGCGCCGAAGGCGGCTGCGCCCCGGCTCCGCCCCGCCCAACCGCGCCATCCGCTTCCACGAACAGGACCTGGCCGCCTTGCGGCTCTCGCTCTTGTCCGGAGTCGGAGCCTTCCTTGCGGTTGACTGGCTGCTGAAGCGTCTCAACGCCCGCGCGGCCAGGAGGATATGCGCCGAGCGCCAGGCCCGAATCGCCGAGGCGCGAAAACGCTTCGTGGCCCGCGTCGCCGAAATCGCCGCCGCCGACTCATGGGACGCCGCCGCCTACGAGGCCGCAGCGTCGGAATTCTCGGCCGCGAGGGCGAGGGAAAGCGGCTCGTGGGACTCCCGCCGCGCAATCGCGGCGCACGGCCGGGCGCGGCGGCGCCGCGAGGAGGCATGGTCCCTGTGGGTCGACGAGTTTCGCGGCGAGGTCCTGCAATTGCTTGGCGCGTACACGGTTTTCGACGACTTCAAGACCCCGGTGGCGAAGATCCTCGGAAAGGAGCTCGAATCG
The DNA here is from genome assembly GCA_946624575.1 of uncultured Verrucomicrobiota bacterium. Taxonomy (GTDB): domain Bacteria; phylum Verrucomicrobiota; class Kiritimatiellia; order RFP12; family UBA3636; genus UBA3636. The sequence goes on along the minus strand of CAMOSH010000286.1, from coordinate 1,625 downwards.
TTCGGCGACACATGGGGCGTTCGCCGCCGTCTTCGCGACGGAACAATCGGAAAGGAGGAGCTTGAGAGTCTGCTTCGACCGCCGCCCGCGCCGGGGGAGCGCCGCCGGGCGCGCAAAGGCGCGCCCGCCAGGCGGCTGTGCGCGCTTTCCGTGTCGCCGCCGCCGGAGCCGGCGGCGCTTCTGGCGGGATGGGAGGCGACGCGCGGGCACGGCAGGGTGGCCGAGAAGATACGGCTTGGGTCGCTGCTGCTGGACGCCGAGGCTTCGGTGGACAGCAGCCTCATCCGGGACGGCGACGGCGAAATCGTGGGCCGCAGGCCCGGTCTCAAGGGCTGGCTGCGGGCCAACTGCCCGCGGCTCATGCCGCACTACGGATCGCTGATGCGCTTCCGCCGGCTCGCCGCCGCGTTCCGCGAGGAGCACGGAATGTCCGATCCCGTTCCGGCGGAGGCGCTGCTGGAAGGGAGCGAAGCGGGGACGCCGCTGGGAAAGAGGCTGAAGCGACTGCCCGACGCGTGTCGCGGGCAAATCGACGCGGCCCGCAAAAGGGCCGCGGAACTGCTCGCGGGAAGCGACGGCAGGAGCGCGACGAAACTGGAACGGCTGCTTGCCGAGCGCAAGGAGCAAAGGGAGGAGGTGCGCGAAGCCGCGCGGGAGGGCATGCGGATGGCGTGGCGGCGACGACGAGAGACTGGCGGGAGCATGACGGCATAGGCGACGCGGCGGCAAGGGCAATAGCGCGGGACTGGACGGCGGAGGCAAAATTGAAAACACGGGCGAAATGAAATGCGAATGAGATTTGGGGATGATGGGCCGGGAACGGTGGTGCGCACTTGCGTTGCGGGGCTGTTGCCTCTCGCTCCCGTCATGCGGTAGTATCGGCGGCGGACTTCTGCCTCGCCATGAAAGACTCCTTCATCCTTTCCGACGACGACTCCTCCGAATTTCCCACCATGCCGACGATGCGAGGGGGCGATCCCTCGACTCTCGGCCGCATCGACCACTACGACGTTCTGCGCAAGCTCGGCGGCGGCGGCTTCGGCGTGGTGTATCTGGCTCGCGACAGCGCCAGCGGCCTCGAAGTGGCGCTCAAGACTCTTCATCCGCTCCTGAAGAACAACCCCGAGGAGATGGACAACCTGCGCGAAAAGTTCGCCCTCGCCTCGCGCCTTTCGCATCCGAACATCGCCACGGCCCTTGTGCTGCACCCGTGCCGCGACCTGCACATCTGGAACGAGGAGGCGCGCCGCGAACTCAGGCTTTCCGCGGGCGACAGCGTGATGGTGATGCGCTACGCCCCCGGAGTCACGCTCTCGCGCTGGCGCCGGCAGTTCGATGGCGGCGCCGCGCCGCCTGGGCAGGCCCTCGAAATCGTCCGCCAGATCGCCTCGGCGCTCGACTACGCCCACGGCGAGAAAATCGTCCACCGCGACGTGAAGCCCGGGAACATCATGGTCGAGACGCGTGACGACGGAACCGTCCGCGCGCGCCTTCTGGACTTCGGTCTGGCGGCGGAGATTCGCTCCTCGATGTCGCGCATTTCGAGCGAGTCTGGCGACACCTCCGGAACGCGTCCATACATGGCCCCGGAGCAATGGCAGGGCCAGCCGCAGGACGGCCGCACG
>CAMOSH010000285.1 GCA_946624575.1 uncultured Verrucomicrobiota bacterium | reverse complement strand
CCCCTAAGGGGCGTGATGTCGCCAAGCGGCCGCGACATGAACGAGGACGACTTCGCGACGCTCGCCTCGTGGGGCGCCACGCTTCTGCGCTACCAGATGGTGCGCGACTGGCACGGCGTGGGAACCAACGCCGACCTCGAAGACTACGACCGCTGGCTGGACGGCAAGCTGGACCATGTCGAGGGCGTCGTGCTGCCGCTCGCCCGGAAATACGGGCTGAAGGTCGCCATCGACCTGCACGTCACGCCCGGGGGACGCGACGCCTCGCACGAAATGAACATGTTCCACGACGCGACATTCGCCGGCCATTTCGTCGAATGCTGGCGACGCATCGCGCGCCGCTTCAAGGGCAACGGCGACGCGATCTACGGCTACGACCTCTGTAACGAGCCGCAGCAGCAGCGCGCGGCGCCGCCGGGAATGGACGGCTGGAACCTCCAGCGCCGCGCCGCGGAGGCCATCCGGGAAATCGACCCGGAAACGCCGATCATCGTGGAATGCAACGCCAACGACGCGCCGGACGGCTACCGAAACCTCTCGCCGCTCACCCTGACGAACGTCATCTACGAAGTCCACATGTATGGTCCCGGCGACTTCACGCATCAGGGGATCCAGGGAATGTCCATGGAGCGCTGCCGCTGGCCGGACGCGTCGCGCGGATGGACGGCCGATTATCTGCGCACCGTCCTCAAGCCGACGCGCGACTTCCAGCTTCGGCACGGCGCGAAACTCTTCGTGGGCGAATTCAGCGCCGTCGCATGGGCGGAAGGGGCGGACGCCTGGCTGCGCGAAGCAATCGCCGTTTTCGAGGAATACGGCTGGGACTGGACCTACCACGCCTTCCGCGAATGGCGCGGCTGGAGCGTCGAGCACGAAGGCCTGGACATCGACCACATGGTGCCATCGGACGACAACCCGCGCAAGCGCGCCCTCCTGGAGGGCCTGCGGCGCTGACGCAGAGACTTTTGCCCCATGCGCCGACAACCTTTCAACCGTTCAACCGGATTTATTGGGACAGACCCCGTAGATTCAAAAATGTTGCCAGTGTGAGACTGTTGCCAATTGCCAATCCCAATTCCAATTGGCCTTTCAACTTTTCAACCTTTCAACTTTTCAACTGTTTAATGTTTCCCATCGACCACGACCTGCATTGCCACACGCACCTCTCCGGTTGCTCCAACGACCCGGAGCAGACGCCGGAAAATCTCCTCGCCTTCGCCAAGGCGCACGGCTACACTGCGATGGCCTTCACCGACCACTTCTGGGACGCGCCGGCCATCCCGGGTTCGGAAGGCACGTACCTCGACGGCTGCGGCCTGGAACACGTGTCGGCCGATCTGCCATTGCCCGACGGCGGTCCGGTGCGTCTTGTCTTCGGCTGCGAAACGGAACTTTCGTCCGCGGGAGTCCTCGGCCTTGCGCCGGAACATTTCGACCGATTCGACTTCATCGTAATTCCGCCCAACCATTTCCACATGACGGGATTCGTCCGTCCGGAGGAGTGCGCGACGGCGGAACAGCGCGCCGAACTTCTAGTCTCTCGCCTGGAAACCGTGCTTGGCATGTCTCTGCCCTGGGAGAAAGTCGGGATCGCGCATCTCAACTGCAGACTCATGTTCGCCGACGGCGACCTCGGGGCGGTGCTTCGCGCCGTTCCGGAAGACCGCTTTCGCAACGCCATGCGCGGCTTCGCCGAACGCGGCGCCGGGATCGAACTCAACATGGCGAGTTTTGACGCAAACCGTCGGCGCGGCGTCTCGCTGGAAGACGCCCTGCGCCTCTTCCGCTTCGCCCGGGACGAAGGCTGCCGCTTCTATCTGGCAAGCGACGCCCACCACCCGGCCGGACTCGAACTCGTCCCCGGCATCGCGCCGGAAATCGTGGACGCGCTTGACCTTGACGCCCGCCACGTTTACCGGCTGTCCGAGCCCTGATATCCGATTGTGTCGCGCGCTTCCGCTCGTCGCGGCTACAGCCCGACGACATGGATCGTCTTGCCGCCGAACGCCACGTCGCGGTTGAAGAGCTTTTCGTCCCAGGACTTGCCGGAGTCGTCGTCAAAGACCGGCATCCAGCTCGAAGAATTGTTCACAATTGACAATTGAGACAAATGTTCACAAATGGGAAATGACAAATTCATCTTCTGTCCTGTTCGTTAAGATTTCGCCGGGCCGTTGTCACGCTTGCGTAGAAAATCTTTATCAATTCTTCGGTTTCCTGCAATACGTGCGACACGAGATTTTGATCGGCATAATTCCTCATCGCGATGATACGAAGCCACATTCTGGTTTCAATGAGTTCCTTGAGCGCGATATTTGTCTTGTGGGCGAAATCTTTGCGCGATTCCGGAACGCACGCCTCGGCATAATTGGCTGCAACCGACGTGGCTGCTCGAAACAATTGGTCCTGGAGGTGCGCTTTCCCGATTTTGGAAACCATGGATTCGCAAACATCGATGGCCGCTGCTGCAAAAGCCGCTACCCGGAATTCAATTTCGGAAGACGTTGGCATGGCAAATTGCGTTTTGTTATTTGTGAACAATTGTTTCAATTGAAAATTGTGAACACTCTAGTAGAGCGCGACCTTTTCGCCCTTGGCGTTGATTTCG
>CAMOSH010000284.1 GCA_946624575.1 uncultured Verrucomicrobiota bacterium | reverse complement strand
CGGCGTCAATGGCGCGGCTTGCGGCGCTTCGGGCGCGGTTTGCGCCGCCGCCCCTTGTCGCGGGTGCAGGAAGCTCTCCGCCACGTCGGGGTCGATTGGCTGTTTCCGGCGACCGGCCTGGATCTCCATGTCGATGACCGTTTTCAGGTCGCCGATGATTGCCTTGAGGCTGTCCATGTTTCGCAAGGGGGTGCCGCGCTTTTCCTAGAGGGATTCGAGGAGTTTCGCGCGGAGTCTGGCGCCGGTTTCGGCGGCGTCTGCGGCGGCCTTTTCGGCGTCGTTTTCCGCCTTCTGGGCCGCGCTCATCGCGGCGGCTATGTCACGCGTCGCGGCGCGGCGGATGGCGGCGGCCTTGTCGGAGGGCTGACCTTTGGCGTCGGCGAGTTTGGCGCGCCATTGTTCGGTCTTTTCCTCGACTTGTTTCTGGGCCTCGGCTGCGGCGGCCTTAGCGGCCTTGACCTTGTCGTCGAGCGCGGCCAGCAGCGCGGCGTCTTCTGCGCCGAGCACCTTTTCCACAAGCGCGCGGTCGCTCTCGGCCAGCGTCAGGCGAATGTCATCGATGAATTTGCCGGGCGAGGCGTCTGGCGACGTCCCAAGGCGGCCGACTTCCGTGCCTGCCGGGTTGAGCAGGACGAATGTCGGCAATCCCTCGATGCCGTATTGCTTTGCAAGTTCCTGGTTGCGCTGACGCCATTTTTCGGGAACGAGCGAGGAGTCTTCCGGAAAGTCGATTTTCACGAGGAACAGGTTGGTGGCGGCCCAGTCGTTCCATTCTTCCTTGGAGAACACCCGTTCGTCCATGAACTTGCACCAGCCGCACCAGTCGCTGCCGGTGAAGTCGAGCATGACCGGAATGTCGCGCTCCGCGGCGAGTGCCTTGGCGGCGTCGAGATCCTGGGTGAAGACCCCCGGCGCGACGGCGGCGGCTTTCCCCGGAACTGCCGGTTCTGCCGGCGTGTCCTGTGCGGCGAACGCGGGGACTGCGGTGGTGATGGCGAAAACCGAAAATGCGAGTGCTTGAATTCTGGTCATGGCGAATGGTACCGCCAGGATTGTGACGGCGCGGCCAATATTATCAGACCGCCGCCTTCAAGTCCAATCCTACCAGATTTTTTCCCCGAGGAGTCGCGCCGCCAGCGCCGCCGCCAGGACCGCAGTCTGGTTCCGGACGTCTAGCACGGGATTTACTTCGACGATTTCCGCGGACTTCACGATCCCGGAATCGGCCATTTCCTCCATGAGCAGCAGCGCTTCGCGGTTTGTCAGTCCCGCTGGCAGGGGAATTCCCGTTCCGGGCGCGAACATGGGGTCCAGGACGTCCATGTCGAAGCTCACGTGCACCCAGTCGGCGCGTTCGCGGAAAAATTCGGAGACCGCCCGCAGCACTGCCGGAAATCCACGCCGGTCGATTTCCGACATGGAGAACACTGTGACTCCGGCGCGGCGCATGGCGTCGCGCTCGCCCGGATCAAGATCGCGGGTCCCGACGAAGCAGACGCGCTCCGGATCTACTTTGCGGCCCGGTTCGTGCAAGTCCACGAGTTGCGGCAGCCCCAGTCCGCACGACGCGGCCAGGCACTGTCCGTGGATGTTTCCAGTCGGGGAGGTTTCCGGCGTGTTGAAATCGCCGTGGGCGTCTACGTAGAGCACTCCCAGTCTGGCGCCGGCCTTTTTCGCGGCTGCGCCGGCGGCGGCGAGCGAGCCGAGCGCGACTGAATGGTCTCCTCCCAGCACAAGCGGAAAGGCGCCGGCCGAGAGCGCGTCTTCGACTTCGCGGGCAAGCGCGGAGCAGGCCGCAGCTATCGGGGCGAGGTACTTCGCGTGCGGGTCGCCGGGGTCGGCGTATTCCTGCGTCGGCATGTCGGGAGGCGCCCCGTGTCGCGTCACGCGGTGCCCGATGCGTTCGAGCGCGTCGCGGATGCCGGCGAGTCGCATCGCAGAAGGTCCCATGTCCGAGCCGTGGCGGCTTGCGCCGAAGTCCAGCGGCATTTCAAGTATTCGCACGTCCATGATTGAGGGAAGTTTGAAGGGGTGAATGGGGAGGGGGCTATCGTGCGGTGGCGATTTCCGCCTGGTACGCGGCTGCGATGTCGTTGTGGTCCAGTACCGCGATCGGCACGCGGCGCTGCGAGGGCCCGTCCACGACGACAATCGCCTCCGCGTCGTCGCCGTCCATTTTGGAAAGCACTTTCCGGAGCGGTTCTCGGCTTGTTGTCACCGGGTGGCGCGCCAGCGCCAGATCCCCCACGAGCATCGTCTGCCGGAATATGGGATCAGCCTCCATGACGCTGTCCAGGTCGCGCCGCGCGACTACGCCGCGCAGCGATCCGTCCGGCGCCGCCACGGGAAATACGGCCTGTCCGCCGCGCGAGAACAGGTCGAAGACTTCGGAAAGCGGGGTGTTGGCCGACACCGTGCGGAATCCTGCGCGACGGCGGCGCTTGGACAGCACGTCGTTCACGGTGATGCAGCCTAGCGTCCCCGAAACGATGTCCGAGCGGTGCACCGGGGCTTCGAACCGGTTGGGCAGCTGCGAGCGGTAGAGCGAGACTTTCTTGCGCGTTAGCAGGTACGCTATGACGACCACCCACATCGAAGGCACCAGCAATTTGTAGTTGCCGGTCATCTCGCCGATCATCAGGAT
>CAMOSH010000283.1 GCA_946624575.1 uncultured Verrucomicrobiota bacterium | reverse complement strand
GCACCAACGAAGTCGCGCTCGTCGCCATGACCGCCCGCGACGGCGCCCCCGCCGCCGTCGCGGCCATCCGCGCCTACGCCGTGCGCGACTCCGCGCTGCCCTTCTGTCCTGCGCCCGGCACGATCTGTCCTGTGCCCGGCGCGGAAGCGCCGGTCTGCCCTGCGCCAGGCGCGGAAGCGCCGGTCTGCCCTGTGCCAGGCGCGGAAGCGCCGGTCTGTCCTGTGCCAGGCGCGGAAGCGCCTGTCTGTTCTGTGCCAGGCGCGGAAGCGCCTGGTATTCTCCGCCACGCGGCGCTCTACTACGAAGACCCTGCGCTCAACCTGCAATTCGGCCTTCCTTCATCAGCCACCTCCACTCCGGCGGGCTTCGCGGAGGAGCTTTCGCGGCTTGCCGCCACGATGAAGTTCACCGGGCAGGATGCGCTCTTCTATCCCGGTGCGTGGTATCAGGGGCTCATCGAGGCCGGCGGCTACAATCCGCGCAACCATGCGCCACGCTGGCGCGAAATTCTCTACAACGCCTTCGACCGCGAGGGTCTCTCCTTCGTCCCCACCATCAACCTCAACAACATCCCTTGGGAACCGGGGGCAGTCACGGTCGAATCGCTCACGAACGGGACCCTCCACCCCACGCCCATCGCCATCCACGATACCGGAAAACCCAATCCCGGGCTTTGGCACAACACGCCGCCGAACTACAACTTCTTCCACCCGGCGGTGCAGGCGGAAATCGAGCGCATCTTCGACACGCTTGTTTCCGAAGGCTCCGCGCACCCGTCCTTCGGCGGCGTGTGCCTGCACCTCACGCAGCACTGCTGCCTCTGGTGGGGCAGCGACAAGAGCGGCTACAACGACTACGCGGTCGAAGCCTTCTGCCGCGACCGGGGGCTGAAGCCCCCCGCTCCGATAGCCCGAGCACTTGAAGCCCATCCTGATGCGCAGGCTCCGTCCTGCGCAGAACGCGGCCGCGACTACGCCGAATGGCTGCGCTCCGACCCGGCGCTTTGGGAGAGCTGGATTCAGTGGCGGTGCGACCAGGTGACCGCCTTCTACGCTCGCCTCGCGGCAAAACTCGCCGCCGCGCACCCAGGCGCCGCGCTCTACGTCAACAACTTCGTGCCGCCCGACGTGAAGCACCCCGACTTCGGCGCCCCCGGCTTCATCCGCGACGCGGCGCGCCGCGCCGGCCTGGATGTTCCGGCACTTGAGGCGGCCGCTCCGAACGTCGTCGTGATGCAGACCTCCGTACCGGCCGACTACCGTTGGGGCTACGTGGACCGCTACTTCCGCTTCGAAGACGCCGCCTCACGCGCCTCCGCGACGAACACCGTCGCCACGCTCGACGCCACGCCCGGCTTCTGGTCGCTCCTTGGCGAAGCGTCGCGCCCGTGGGCGCACCAGCACGACCGCTACTGGGAAAGCGCCATCGGGGCGCGCGGCGACACGCTCTCTTGCGACTGGATGAAAGAGTGCGCATGGCGCGTTTCCACCCTCAACCCGGCCGGCGCAAGCGCTCTTTCGCACTTCACGCGCCCGCTGCGCTTCCACGACGCGCTCGGCCTCTCCAAGGGAGGCTTTCTCGTTGGCACCTACGGAATGGAAGCGCAACTCGCGCCATTTTTCGCGGCCTTCCGCTCCCTGCCACCCATTGTCCTGCCGGAGCTGCCGTCCTCGACCGAGCTCGTGAAAGTCCGCGGCGGCGAATGGCGTGGCACCAACTACCTCTACGCCGTGAACACCGGCGACACGCCCGCCGAAGTGGCATTGCAGATGCCTCCGGAAGCGGCAGAGCTAGGACTCGTGGAATCCCACGCAGAGCCGCAGAGCCGCAGAGAGGCCACCACTACTTTGCGCAAGATCGCCCTCGCCCCCAATTCCCTCCGCGCCTTTGCATGGCCGGTCAGCCTTGCACCCAGCGCGGAAGCGCCGATCTACCCTGTGCCCAGCGCGGAAGCGCCGGTCTGTCCTGCGCCCGGCGCGGAAGCGCCGGTCTGCCCTGTGCCCAGCGCGGAAGCTTTGGGATTCTCTCTCCCCCCCGGAGCGCGCATCGAGGGCCAACGTCTCGTCGTCGAAATACCGGCAGACGCGCCAGCCGGCGCCCGCGTCGCGCACTGCGTGGCGGCATTCGATCCGCAGCCGTTCCTCCCAGGCGGCCACGGCATCATGGCCCGGGTTGGAGTCTCCGGCTCCGGCATCTCCGAGCCAGACCATCCGTGGAATGGCGTCAAGTTCATGTTCCACTACCGCGAAGGCGCCTCAGGCATCGATCGCTGGCCCGGCGCCAGACTTCCGCGAGGTTCCTTCACGAACGCCGTCGCAGAAATCAGACTAACCGAATTCGACCTCGGCGGCGCGCCGAAGGACAACCGCGTGGAGCTGATCCTTGGCCTCGAAGGATGCACTGGCCGCGTCGAATTCGACCTCTCCTCCCTCCGCCTCGAATCGGAAGACTACGGCTTTGTCCGCACCAACCAGGACTACATCGTGCGGTATCCTTTGCCAGCCACCCCAGCGCCACCGGTAGCCGAAGCTACCTTTCAAGCCACCCCCGTGCCACCAGTAGCCGAAGCCGCCATTCCCCCCACCCCAGCGCCACCGGTAGCCGAAGCCGCCATTCAAACCACCCCCGTGCCATCGGTAGCCGAAGCCGCCATTCATGGCGGCCG
>CAMOSH010000282.1 GCA_946624575.1 uncultured Verrucomicrobiota bacterium | reverse complement strand
TCTCGCCGACGGGGAGACGAATTTCTTCAATGCGGCCTGCGAGCCGCACGTGCAGGACCTGTGCCGCATGCTCGTGGCCATGGGCGCTGACATTTCCGGAATCGGCACCAACCGCATCCGGGTGCGCGGCGTCCGCAGCCTCCACGGCGCTTCGGTCGCCGTGGGGCCGGACTACATCGAGGGGGCCAGCTATCTGGCCGCGGCCGCCGCGACTGGCGGGTCCATCACGCTCCAGGGCGTCACTGAGTCCGATTTTGCCGTGCTGCGGCGCCCGTTCGCGAAATTCGGGGTTCACTGGCAGTTCGACGAGGGCGCCCTGCGCTACGCCGGCACTGGCAGTCTCCGGGTGAAGCCGGACTTTTCCGGGGCGATTCCCAAGCTTGAGGACGGAATCTGGCCCTCCATTCCGTCGGACCTGCTTTCCGTGCTAGTGGTTCTGGCGACGCAAAGCGACGGGCTGGTCCTGATCTTCGAGAAGATGTTCGAGAGCCGTCTGTACTTCGTTGACGGCCTGATCGGGATGGGCGCGCAAATCGTGCACTGCGACCCGCATCGCGTCGTCGTGCGCGGACCGTGCTCCTTGCGCGGGGCGCGGTTGCTTTCGCCGGACATACGCGCCGGCATGGCCATGATCGTGGCGGGACTGTGCGCGCGCGGCGTGACGGAGATCGAAAACGCCGAAAGCGTGGATCGCGGCTACGAGGCGCTGGAAACCAATCTCCGCGCGCTTGGGGCCGACATAAGCCGCGAATAGCGGGCGCGGCCCGCGCCGGTGCGTCGGCCCGGGCCGCGCCGTGTCATGCGATGCCGCACATCTTGAGAATGGTGCGCTGTACCGCGAGGTCGTGTTCGCACAGGTCGTCGGGCTCCTTCTCCTCCCCGCGCACCTGCCGCGCGAAGAGCCGCAGCTGGTTGGCGTAGCGGTCTACGTTGCTGTTGCGGCCCTGCGACCCGAAGTTCAGCGTCTGGACCGGGCCGGCGGGAATTCCACCAGCGCTCTCCTTGAACTGCGCTTCGACCAGCAGCGGCTGGCCGTCGAAGCGCTCGATCGGGCACAGTTCCGCCCATCCGAGCGTTCCGCATATTCGGAGACGGCGGCGAGGATTCCCGACCTTGCGTCCGCACGAACGCAGGTGCACGAGCGCGCCGTTCGCGTATTCGAGCGTCGTGGCGCAGTTGTCGCGCGAACCTGCCGGAGAGCCAGGCGCGGTGAGGATGGATTGACTGGCGGCTACCGGTTCCCCGATCATGGACACCACGAAGTCCGCCAGGTGGCAGCACAGGTTGTAGAGAATGCCGGCCTTGAAGGAGCCGAGGTAGCGGCGGTAGTCGTCGTCCCCGTAGCCGTGATCCATGTTGGCCTCGATTTCGAACACGTCTCCGAACCAGCCTTTCCTGACTGCCTCCACGAGCCATTGGATCGCGGGATTCGCGCGGAACATGTAGCCCATCTGAAGCGGCAGTCCGCGCGCCTTGGCCTCTTTTCGCAGCGAGGCGAACGGTTCGTACGACTCGCCGCCTGGCTTGTCCAGGTGCATGGGAAGCCCGTGGTCCAGAACGCGCCGCGCCATGTCGATCAGTTCGCAGTTGGTGACCTCGACGAATGCCGCGTCGATGGTCCTGTCCGCCCAGACCTGTTCCTCGGTGAGCAGGGGAAGCCCCTCGACGAGGGAATCCGGCCTCCGAAGCGGCCAGCGCGGCGACGTCGAATCGCGGTCGTCCACCACGCCGACGATTTCGAATTCGTCCTTCAGCGATCGCAGGGTTTCAAGTTTTCCGTTGGCGTGCTCGTGTGACACGCCGAATTGAACGACTCTGACTCTTTTGCTCATTTTGATTATTCGTCCGGTCCTTTTTGGGGGCCAATTCGCCGTCGCGGAGCGACCGTCGCGCGACCGTGCCGCCGCTTTTCCCGTGACGACCGCAGGCGACACTATCACAATCGATTGTCTGGCGCAACGGGAGCTGCCTTCGCATTTGCTGGCGGAGCGACGTCGCTCTTCGGCTAACACGCCGATTCTGGATGCACGCCCCGGGAACGTTCAAATGCGAATAGTTGAATGACATCTCTTGAAAAAGGCGGCAGGCGGAAGTAGCATTGGAGGCGTTCGCGGAAATGGCGCGTCGGCGTCCAGTCCGCGATCTTTCCGGAATCCTGCGCCGGCCGTCTCCGGCACCGGAATCCGCTTCATCCAAAACAGGTAAACCGAAACATGGAGTCGCCTCTCTCCCAAGCATACCGCGACCGCTGGAACGCGGATGAACAGTCTCGCATCGACGCGGACATCGAAAAGTACCGCAAGGCCGACGCTTCGGTCGCGCTGGGTGCGCCGGCCGGCGCCGAGGTTAAGGTCGAGCAGGTTTCGCATGCGTTCCGTTTCGGCGCGCACCTCTTCAACTTCAACCAGCTCGGCTCGCACGCGGCCAACGAGCGCCACAAGGCGTGCTGGAGCGCCACGTTTGCCGACGGCGCGCTCTTCAACTCCGGCACCATCGCCTTCTACTGGCGTCCGTTCGAGCCGGTCGAGGGCAGGATGCGCTTTGACGAGGGCCCAGAGGACACCGAGGCATGGTGGAACGCCTGCCGCGAGCCTAAGCTCCAGCGCTTCTGGCGTCGCCCGCCAAGCGAGCCGGTCGTCCGCTTCTGCGAGGACAAGGGAGGCTGGAGGCACGGGCATCCC
>CAMOSH010000281.1 GCA_946624575.1 uncultured Verrucomicrobiota bacterium | reverse complement strand
AGCAGATGTCCGAGATTGCGTTTCACGGGGCCGGCATTCTAGTTAGACATCTAACATTTGTCAAGCGGAAGCCCATCTAGGCTTATCGCCAAAAACGGGGGACAGACGATCCTACAGTTTTCGAAATCCCTTGAAAACAAAGTGGGTGCGACAAAGCGGCTTGATAATCCCGGACGCCTTTGGGAACCGTGTGCTTTCCAGCGCGCGGCGGATGCCTTCAAAAAAATGGGGGACATGCCTGAACCGGCGCGGCGCTTGCCCGAAACGGCACCGCATGATAGACTTCGGGCGCAATCGCAACCACGATTGCCAACGCCATGAAAAACGACCTCCTCCCGGTTTTCGCCGCCGCCCTCGCGGCGATGTTCCTTTCCGCCTCCTCCGCCGAAACGCCGCCTGCATTCCGCGACTTCGACGTGAAGAAGGAGTTCTCTGAGAATCCATTCACGGTCTTCGCCGGCCGCGGCATGCTGCTGTGCGCCGGAGACCGCGACAAGAGCAACGCCATGACGATCGGCTGGGGCGCGCTCGGAACGCTTTGGGGCCGCAACGACGCCCTGACAGTCTATGTGGCCGAGTCCCGCCACACGAAGAAGTTCATGGACGACGCCACGCATTTCACGGTCATGGCCTTCGACAAGGAAAAGGACGCTCGCATCCTAGCCTACATGGGACGCCACAGCGGCCGCGACGGCGACAAGGCCGCCGCGCTGGGTCTGCATCTGGCCTACACGGACAACGGAACGCCCTACTACGAGGAGGCTCAGGCGGTCTATGAATGCGAACTGATGTATGCCGCGCCGTTCGAGGCGGAGGGCATGCGCGACGTCCCGAAATCCCTCTACGCCAACTTCCCGGCTGGCGTCCACACGATGTACATCGGACGGATCGTCCGCGCGTTCCGGCGCGAAGATTCCGCCATGTCCGCCACGCCCGTCGCCGACCGCATCGACCGCATCGAGCGCAACAAGGCCGCCATGCGCCGCTTCGAGACGTGCATCAACAAGAACGACCTCGCGCTCGGACGCGAGCTCATCTCCGAAAAGGCCGCCTTCGCGACGCCCGTCTCGCCGGAGCTGCTCCACGGCGCGGAGGGCTATCTCTCGGTCGTCTCGCTCATGCGCGAAAGCTTCCCGGACGTGCACTGGAAGCTCGAGGACATGGTCGCGGACGAAAAGACCGTCGCCGTCCGCTGGACCTGCTCCGGCTCGTTCACGGGCAAGGCGCCCTTTGCGGGCGTCGAGCCCAACGGCCGCCGCTTCTCGACCTCCGTGATGAACTTCTACGTCTTCGACGAAGACGGCAAGATCGTCGACGACATCGCCGCCACCGGCATGCTCGGCATCATCCAGGGCATTTCTCCCACTCCCGCTCCATGAAACACGCACCCTCCATCCTTCTCGCCATGGGCATCCTCTCCTCCACCGCGACTGCGGACACGAACACGGCGACCGACATCTTCCAGGCGCCGAACGGCAAGACCGTCACGTTCATCTGCATCCAGCACGCCAGCCTCCGCATTCAATACGACGGACTGGAAATCCAGATCGACCCCGTGTCCACGCTTACCCCCGCGACGGACTACTCGCAGTTTCCGAAGGCGGATCTCGTCCTCGTTACGCACGAACACTTCGACCACTTCGACAAAGCCGCCCTCGCAACGCTCCGCAAGGACGGCACGGTCTTCTATGTCAATCCGCCCGTCCGCGGAATGCTCGGCTTCGGGACCACGCTCGGAAACGGCGAGGGCGCGACGTTCCGCGAGGACGTGTCCGTCGAGGCGGTTCCGGCCTACAACACGACGCCTGGCCGCGACAAGTTCCACCCGAAGGGCCGCGACAACGGCTACGTGCTCTCCCTCGGCGGATTTCGCATCTACATCGCCGGCGACACGGAGGACATCCCCGAAATGGCGACCATCCGGAACATCGACGTGGCATTCCTGCCCGTGAACCAGCCCTACACGATGACGCCGGAACAGGCAGCAAGGGCGGCCCGGACCATCGCTCCGAAGGTGCTGTTCCCCTACCACTACTCGCAGACGCCGGTCCGGCTGGTCGCCGAACTGCTTGAAGGCAGCGGCATCGACGTCCGAATCCGGAACTACCAATAGGCCCCCGCCGCGAAAGCGCCGGGCGGAAAGCCGAGAACGCCGACCCGACGGGACTCTCTCTCGCACAAACCGGAGTTCCAGGCCCGCCCGGCCCTTTCGCAATAGACCTGCGCGCATCGCGGGCGGCATCCCGAAACAAAAACACTCAGCGAATAGGACATCCAGCTTCCATTCAACGCATGCCATGAACGATTCCAACCCAATCCGGCCGAACGGCCACGCCCTGATTCCCTTCCTCGTCTTCGTCGTCTTCTACCTGGGCCTCTCGCTGCAGGCCGGCGACTTCTACAGGGTTCCAATGCCCATCGCCTTCGTCATCGCATCGGCGGCGGCGCTCTTCCTCGGCCGCCCGAAGACGCTTTCGGAGAAAATCGACAGCTACGCCGCCTCAATGGGCGAGCCGAACATCATGATCATGTGCATGGTGTTCATCCTGGCCGGCTCGTTCGCCACGATCGCGAAGGGTTCCGGCGCCGTGGACGCCGCCGTCGCCATCGCGCAGGCCCTCGTCCCGGCGCGCTTCATGCTCGCGGGCATGTTTCTCGTCTCGTCGCTCGTCTCGCTCGCGATC
>CAMOSH010000280.1 GCA_946624575.1 uncultured Verrucomicrobiota bacterium | reverse complement strand
TATGAAGTTGCGTAATCTCATCGTCCAAGAAACGGTCCACCATGTTCTTCGGCGGCTTTCCTGAAAAGACGAGGGATTTCAGATGGTAGAGGACCATGTCGGAATTGAAAACGGACTCCTCGCCGACCTTTTCCTCGGAGAAGCAATAACCGTCGTACCATGGCTTGAAGGACGAAACCCATTTCTCGGCGGTTCCATCGAGATAGGCACCAGTGCCCTTGAAGTCGGAATAGAGTTGCAGGACTTCCGTCTCGGAGAAGCCGAGCATCGAATTGAAGTCCGGTTCCAGGGAAATATTCGAGGCGATGTTGAAGCCGCTCGTGAGGTCGTCCATCGTGACGGGCGAGACGCCAGTCATGTAGATGCGGTCGAACGCCGCCTTGAACGACTTGAACCACTCCCGGTAGAAGCCTTCGCCGTGCGTGACGCTCCGATACGGTTCGTTGCCATCGGCCCGGAGCATTTGGTTCGTGAAGTTGTCGTATTCGTCCAGCATCAGGTAGAGGGGGAAACCAACTTCCTTTGCCGTCTTGACCATCATGTCAAACTTGTCCGCAGGGGCCCCTTTCGCGAATTCCGCGAGAAAAGCATCGCCGTATTTCGACCCGTGGCGCAACATGAATGAGTCGAGACACCGGCCGACATAGTTCTCGAAACGTTCTTGGAGCGTTCGTCCGATTCCCTTGTTCACCTCGGAAAAGTCCATGTAGAGGACCTGGTAGCGGTTCCGGTTCTCCGTTGGGTTCCTTGCGATTTCGAGGCCGCCGAAGAGGTTGTCGAAGTTGTCCTTCTCGGCGACGTCGTAGTAGCAGCGCAGCATGTTCGCCATGAGCGACTTGCCGAAGCGGCGCGGGCGCACGAGGAACAGAAACGATCCCGCCTGCTCCAGAAGCGGGATGTAGCCCGTCTTGTCGATGTAGTAGTAGCCCTCGTTGCGGATACGCTTGAAGTCCGCGACGCCGTAGGGGATTTTGAGGTTGTCTTTCATGGCCGCTCCGTGTCGTTCACGGCTTCAATTCTACCATACTATTCGGCGAAAGCCAAGCGCGCGCCGAAGCGCCGGTTGAAAGGTTGAAAGGTTGAAAGGTTGAAAAGTTGAAAGGGGTGCAACCATAATCCGTTCCGTGCAACGGAACGCAAAGAGCGCAGGGAAAATGGCGTGGGAAATTGCGGCTTGTTTTGCGGAGTGAAGACCTGCTAGAATTGTGCCCGTCCGCAGGAAGACTCCGACGGCCGCGGACGTGGCGGCGCACGTCATGTCGGTCAGTTGGTGTCGGATTGAAGGGAAAACGCATTGTGCGCATGCCCGGAACCCTGATTTTTAAACCATGATCGAATCGACTGATTTTACCGTTGAACTGCGCGAAGAGGGCGGCATGTGGCGCCGCCAGCCCGCGGAACTGCTGCTCACCGGCGACGGGACGGGCCACAAGCCGTTCCCGCCGGCGATGCTCGCCGAGTTCGGCGGCATCGCCGTCGGCACCAGGATGGCGCGCGCGTCGCTCTGCGAATTTTTCTGGACGAGCCCCGTCGAGGTGCGCGTCTGCGCGCCGGGCTTCGACGGCCCGCTCTCCCTTTCCGCCCGCAAGGATCTTCCCGTGCGGCGTGACGAGGACGGGGCGCTCGTTTTCCGGCTCGACGAGCCGGAAATGTGCCTCGTGCGCAAGGGCGACGACTACCTGAAGGGCCTTTCCCTCTGGGCGCGGCCCGAGCCGGCGCCGGTTTCCGGAGCCGGCTTCCGGCACGTCCTGCGCTTCGAGCCCGGTTTTCACGATGCGGAAAGCGACGCGCGCATCCGACGCGACGCCTACGGCGCGCCCGTGATTGAAATCGCCGAGGACGACACGCTCGTCGTGATCAAGCAAGGGGCCGTCGTCGAGGCGTCGCTCGACATCCGCGGCGCGCACCACGTCGCGGTCTGCGGCGGCGGCCGCATCGACCTCTCGCGGCGGCTTCCGCACTACGCGGGTGGCTTCGCGGATCCCGTCCTCTGGGGACCCTTCCGCACCGGCGCGCTTCCGGCGATCTACGTCCATGCCGGGGCGGAGGACGTGACGGTCCGCGACCTCGTCGCCGTCTGCGACTTCCGCGGCGTCTGCCTCCGCAACGCTGCGCGCGTAGCAATCCGGGACTGCGGCCTCTTCACCTCCACGGTGAACGCCGACGGCGTCAACATGGTCTCTTCGCAGGACGTGGCGTGCGACGCGCTCTACATCCGCTCGCAGGACGACTGCTGGTGCGCCTACAATAACTGCGACTCCATTCCGTGGCTCTGGGACGAGGGCTTCCCGCCCCGCTCCATGTGCCGTGCGGCGCTGAGGCGCTCCTTCATCGGCTCCAACGCCCGCGCGATCGTGATCGGCGGCCACGGCCAGAGCGGCACGCGCGGCGCGCCGAACGAAGTGCGCGACGTCGAAGTCTCCGACTGCCGCATCCTCGGGAATCTCAAGCCCTGCGACAAGCCTGGCGTCTCTCCCGAGCACCTCGCCTACTGGAGCGGAATCTTCCGCATCCTCTCGCAGAGCGACGAGTGGGTGCACGACCTGCGCTTCCTCCGCAACGTCGTGGAGTGGGTGCCCGGCTACCGCGGCTCGGCGCACCACCTCTGCGTCCGCGCCGCGGACCAGGTCTCCTACGCCGAAAAAACCGGTGGCTGGAAAATCGAAGACGTCCTCTTCGAAGGCAACGAGTGGCGCGCCGTCCCGCCGCCCGGA
>CAMOSH010000279.1 GCA_946624575.1 uncultured Verrucomicrobiota bacterium | reverse complement strand
GAGCCAGTCAGGATCGTCGCGCGGGAGGGCGTCGTCGATGAAATCGTCGAGTTCGCCGCGGCGGCCGCCGCGCTGCGGAACCCAGCCTTCGGGCTTCTTCTTGTGGTGGGAGCGCTTCTTCGGTGGCGGCGGTTCGCGGCCGTCGATGAATCCGAGAGCCTCGTTCGCGATTGCGGAGGCGGGGCGCACGAAGGCGGGCATGGGCTTCTCCGGGGCTGGCGGGCGCGGAGGCGGCACGGGCTTCTTGTGGTGGGAGCGCTTGGGCATCACCGGCGCGGGGGCCGTCGGCGGCGGAATCGGCGCGGACGACTTCAGGTCGAACGGCTTCGTCTCCATCGGCCGGAGCGTATCCTTGGGCGCCGGAGTCTTCGCGGGCGCCTTTTCGGGGGTGGACTTGCCGGGCGCTTCCTTCTTCGGCGCCTCCTTCTTCGGCGCCGTCTTCTTCTTGTCGGTCTTCTTCAATTCTTGCTTCGTCTGCACCGGAGTCCTGGACTCCGTTTTCTTCTTGTTCGAAATTTCCCCGCCCTGCTTCGACGCAGTCGGCGCCGGGATTTTGGCCGACGCCGCGGCCGACTTCTTCGGATCGACCTTCGGCGGCTTTTTGGCCAAGTCCGCCGCGGCCTTCCGCGTCTCGTCCTGAGGGCGCGTCGCCGGGGCCTTCTTCGCCGTCGGCTGCACCGCCTTGTTAGCCGGGTTCGTCCCGGCGCCAGACGTCTTCACGACGCCGTTTTTCGCTTCGCGTTTTTTTGTTGCCATGGGGAGTGTCGACAGTAAGACTTCAATTCACCCCGGAGTATTCCGGCGCGCGCGGCGGCGCGGGGAACCCGGACGGACAAAACGCCGGAAGGCGGTTCAACGCTGCTTGGCCGCGGGATCGCCGGGCGAATAGCCACGATTGAGATACCAGGCCGTGTTTTCCCTGGTGTCGGGAACGAGCGGAAACACCTTCTCGATGTGTCCGTCATAGAAAACCGCGAGCGCGGAATGCGTTCCCTTGACCGGAGAGCTGTGAATGCCGTACTCCCAGGACGGGTCGAACCCGGACGGCAGGTCCGGATCCCAGCAGATCACCTCCTCTTTGCTGGAATCGGGATCGGTCGGGTCGATGCACGCAGTCTTGGACAAGGCTCCGGGACCGCGGGCCCAGTCGTCGAAGTCCTTGCGCGTGTAGGCGCCGTTGTTTTCGTAGCTGGGGATGATTTCCGTGAACAGCAGCAGCTTGGAAGGCTCAGGCACGCGCCAGTGATCCTTGTCCCAGCGCGGCTTCTTGTCGCCGCCGTTGTCGCGGTAGACGTGGGTCGTGCCAACGTTGCCGGCCTGGACTGGACGCCAGCGGTCCTTGCCGCCGCCAACGGAAAGGGCCCCGAAATACGGATTCATCGCGTAGGTGCGGTAGATCTTGTAGCCCTTTTCGGTCTTCTCGATCGCCTGGTCCTCCTCGTCGAAATCGCCGCCACCGGAACC
Organism: uncultured Verrucomicrobiota bacterium; assembly: GCA_946624575.1. Lineage (GTDB taxonomy): Bacteria > Verrucomicrobiota > Kiritimatiellia > RFP12 > UBA3636 > UBA3636. The sequence goes on along the minus strand of CAMOSH010000279.1, from coordinate 1,256 downwards.
GCCGACCTTGGCGACGCGCTTGCGCATTTCGCGCTCGATGACCGGGCAGCGGTACGCCTTGAGGTCGCCAACGTACGGAAAAAGCGCGCCGTTCTCGATGGCGAATCTGGCGAACTCGCCAGTGCCCAAATCATCTGCCATCTGCGGTGAATGGCTTTCCTTCTTGAGCTTGTCGTCAGACCAATATGTCTGCAACGCGCGTTCGCGAGCCGAGTCGGAACCTTCGAGCGGGACCCAAGAGACCCAGGCCTGGCGGTCGGAATAGGTGCGCGAAGCGGAATCAAACGACTCGTAGGCCTGCGCCCGCGGAAGAGCGCCGCCGTTGTCGCTGGTGTAGGACACGACCGCGGCCTGGAGATTGCGCAGGTTGGTGCGGCACTGCTGTTCCTTGGCGTCTTCGAGAGCGCTGCCGATCTTGGGCACCGTCAATGTGGCGAGAATGCCGATGATGCCGATCACGACCAGCAACTCGATCAGCGTAAATGCATTGCGATTTTGCATTGCGTTGTTGGGATTTCCATTGTAGGATGCGCACGACGCGCCCGCCCGAGCCGGGGATTTCGGAACGCCGTGGTGCGCGCAAAGATGAATCAATTATACACACAAAAATGCCAAAGTCAACAAATTCAACGAAAAAAATGCGCGTTTCCCGGCGCGACCGGCCAGGTTTCGCCCCTGAATCCGCGCTTTCGCCCCCCAATGGCGGAATACCGGCTGGCCAGCTGGAAATCACGGGATTGCGCTGCGAGACGACGCTTGGCGTGGCCCCGGAGGAGCGCGTGGCGCCGCGCCAGGTCTCCGTGGACATCAAAATCGCGCTTGACTTGGCCGCCGCTGCGGAATCGGACGCGCTTGCCGACACCGTGGACTGGGCGGCGCTCTGCGAAGCGCTGCGGACTCTGGCGCGGCAAAGTTCCTTCCTGCTCGCGGAGTCTCTCTGCGGGGCGCTGCTGGACGCCACGCTCGGCTTCGACGAGCGCATAATTGAGGCGGAAGTCGCCGTGCACAAAACCGGCGCCCTGCCCGGCGGCGCGGACGCGGCAGTGCGCCTGCGCAGGGCAAACGTGAGCTGCGGCGGTAGTACTCCCGGTAGGGCATTTCATGGAGGTGCCTGCCACAAGCGCAACGGAAAGTCCCAGCAACTCTTTCCGCTCCATCGGATTCCATAGTGAGCAGAAGCAAACGCACCGAATCAGATGCGTTTACCCTAAATGTCGCAGTTGAAGTGTCACACAGAGGCACAGAGGCACGGAGAA
>CAMOSH010000278.1 GCA_946624575.1 uncultured Verrucomicrobiota bacterium | reverse complement strand
CGTCATCCTGCCGTCATCCTCTCCGGGAGGGGGGATACAAATTTCGAACGCACCCCTTTCAACTTTTCAACTTGGTTTTCGCTTCGCGTTTTGCTAGGATTGAACCCGCAAACGACACGGGGCGCGACATGGCAAGACGAAAAATCCGCGAACTCACCACCGGCGTCGTCGTCGAAACCGACAAGGAGTAAAAGATGGGAAAATACGATAAGGACAATCGCACAGTAGTTTTCGATATTGATGGCGTCATTGCCTCGGCCCCTGAACGCGGCGGCCACGAGAAAGAAGTTTGCGCATACGTCGAAGGGAGGTTCGGGAAGAACTTTCTCGCAGACCATTCAATCGAGGCCGCAGGGTACATCCATCTTGTCTATCCCGGAATTCCGGAGTTCATCCGCTGGCTAGTCCGCCGGAATGTCCGCATTCACTTCTGCAGTACGGGCGTCAAGCGCCGAAACGACGAACTCGTTCCCAAGGTGATGAACGCGGCCCTCAAAGACGAATCGGACGAAACAAGGGCGAGAGTGCTCAAGGGCATGTGGGTCTTTTCGCGCGAAGATCTCGTTCGACAGCAGGCATGCAACAAAGCCCACGGTCTTGTCGGGGAGACGGTTTACGGTGGCGAGTATCACAAGATTCTGTGCCCATACATCGTCAATTACGACAATCTGCCAAACACGCTTCTGATTGACGATGACGTGTCCTATATGGCGTTCGGGGAGGAATACAACTTCGTTGGCGGCAAATACTATGGCTACTTCTACCGGCCCGATGGCCGAGAGAACGCCGAGAGGCGCAGAGAGGATTTTATCGAACTCTGCCGCGGTTTCCTGTTTGCCGGCGTTGTTAGCGAGATTTTCAAGCTTTCCGATTCGAGGGAGTTCTGCAGTTTGACAGAGGCATCGAAAATTGTGCAATACGGGGATGGCCCCGAGGCCTATGTCCCTGAAGATCGAACTTTTTTTCAAAACACCTACCAAGAACCAGCGTTCTATAAGGCTGGCCTTAAAGCGTTAAAGACGGTGAACCCAGAATTGGAGTTCCCGCTGCCACTGCCGAAATCCCTTCGGGACAAAGACGAAGAGCGCCCTGTCCGTCTTTCCGACGCCGAACGTCTGGAATTACGGCAAAACATAGACGAAAGGGCCGCAGAGTTCATGAAAGACGCCGCCGAGCGGTGGGCGCAGTCCACACATCATGGTGAAGAAGAGGAGGAGTGATGGTGGTATATTGTAACTACGCCGGCCTGTGGCTCGACGGCAAGCCGCCCGTCTTCCTCGTCGGCGTCAACTACGACCCGAAAAAGCGCGGCATCGACGCCCCGCTCGTGGAGAAGGCGTAGCGGCGGTTCGCGACCACCGCCGCAGAAAGAGTCAGCGTGGACAGACCCCGCTGCCGCTCCTGGCGCGGTTGCGCCACTGCGACATGGACATCCCGGTGCGCCCCTTGAACACGCGCTTGAAGTGGCGCGGCGACTCGTAGCCGACGAGTTCAGGGATTTCGTCCAGCGGCGTGTCGGCGGAGATGAGCCGTTTCGCCTCGTCTACTTTCGCGGTCGCGATTTCATCGGACACCGTGATTCCGAAGACTTTTTTGTAACTGGTCTGGAGCGTCGTGACGGAGCAGCAGAGTTTCTTCGCGATTGCGGAGACGGCCAGCCGCTCCGTCGCATGGTCCTCGATGTAGTCGCGCGCCCTGACGGCGCGTCCGGCGCAGCCGTGCGCGTCGGTCGTGGACATCCTCTGCATGACGCGCCGGACGCCAAATTTTACATTTTCCACTTCCAGTTTTGCATCTGGCCCCATCATCGCCAGCACGGCGTCGGCGGCGCGCCAGCCCGCGCCTTCGAAGTCCGGCTCGATGGAGGTGAGCGTCGGGCTTGTCTTCTCGCAGATCCACGGTTCGTTGTCCACGCCGACGACCTGCACCTGCTCCGGGACGGCGATTCCGCTTGCGCGGCAGACGTTCAGGACGTGCATGGCGCGGACGTCGTAGCAGGCGAACACCCCGCATGGCTTGGGCAGGGCCTTGAGCCATGCGGCGAGGGCTGCGGTGTCTGCGACCGTCCCGCCGGACGCTGGCGCGGACTCGTAAACCGCCGCCGGGAAGCCGCGCTCCGCGAGCGCGGCGACGAAGGCGTCCCGGCGCATGTCGGCCCACCCGGCCCACGAGGATTCCATCCGCGCCCCGACAAAGCCGAACTCCGCGAGGTCGTGCCGCAGCAGCAGCGCCGCCGCCGCGCGCCCGATTTCCGCGTCGTCGCACTCGAACACGGGCGAGCGCCGCCGAATGGCGGTCTTGCCGCGGCCGACGGACACGAAGACGACGGGCTTTGGCCGTCGCCGCGAAAGGAGTTTCCGCATGAACGGGTCTTCGGATCCGACGCAGGAGATCACGCCGTCGATGTCCGGGTCTGGGGCGTAGAGGGAATCGACGTCGGCCGGATGCGCGCCGCGCACGTGCAGCACCACGTCCGGCCGCGAGACCAGCCGCGACACGACGCCCGACATGAGCAGCCTTGCCGACGAGTAGCCGAAGTCCGCCGCGAAGAGGATGTGCCGGGCGCCTTCCGCCGGCCGTTTTGCCGATGCCTTTCCCTTTTTCATTACGGCGACAATCCTAGCATGTTTTCGTAGTCTTTGCAATCCGTCATGTATTCATGTGTAAAACGCGCAGTTTGCCATAATAACGTGCACCCATTTTCGGAGAGCTCGTTTTTTTGATGC
>CAMOSH010000277.1 GCA_946624575.1 uncultured Verrucomicrobiota bacterium | reverse complement strand
CCACAAAGAGCACAAAGAACACAAAGCCTTTGTGACCTCTGTGTCCTTTGTGGCTAAAAAAATATTGCGGCACACGCGCCGCAACTTTTCAACCTTTCAACTTTTAAACTTTTCAACTGGCCGCGGCCGCAGCCCGCAGCCTACCAGACTTCGAAGGAGAATACGCGCTGGCGGCAGGTCCCGCCCCAGGGGCGAATCCAGACTACCCGCACGGCGTCGCCCTCGGCGGGGGCGTCGAAGCGGAGGTCGAGAAAACGCCGGTGGTTGTCCCGGATCTTGCAGACGGTCCTCCACGCCCCGCCGGCGCGGACCTCTACGTCGAAGTCGCGCGGCATGGCGTCCGGCAGGCGCCGCGCCTTGCGCGGGCCGATCCACCAAGTGAGCCATTTGTTGTCGGAAAAGTCGGTATCCACGACGATGCGGACGCCGCCGAAGCGCCGCGCCGAGTCGAATTCGTATGCCGCGCTCTCGCCGGGGGCGAACCAGACTCCGTGCTCGACGCCGTCCGGGCGGGGCCTGTCCATGCCGTCGCGCAGGGCCTCGTGCGAAATGCGCCCTTCCTTCGAGAGCGCCGCGATCTTCCGCTCCCGCCACGGGATGAACTGGTCGTTCCACTGAAGCGCGTCCTGCAGCCGCGCGAGGTGGCGATCGTGGATTCCGCGCGGCGTTTCGCCCATTCGCGCCGCGAGCGCGGCGGCGGTCCCGACGGCCTGTCCCAGAGCCGAGGTTGTGCCCTGCACTCGCGTCGAGGAAAGTGCCATGTGCGTGGCGGAGATGTCACGCCCGGCGAACATCAGATTCTCCACGTTGCGCGAATACAGCGAGCGATACGGGATGCCGTAAACCTTGGGACACGGGTTGAAGACTGTCTGCTTCGGCGCGAACATCCCGTCGGAGAAGTGGTCGTCCATGGGCCAGCCGCCGTGCGCGACGTTGTCCGGGAAGTCGCGGCCCTCGGCGAGCAGGTCGTTCTGCGTGAGCACGTGGTCGCCGAGATACCGGACGCTTTCGCGCTTGCCGGGCAGGGACGAAACGAACATGCGCTCCCAGACGCGGCCCCTGGCGTCGCGCCCGTCGGGGCCGAGTGCCGCCTTTTCTTTCTCCCACTGCCCGTAGGACCAGCGGAAGAGTTCGTCGCGGACGCGGCTTGCGTCGGCGATGGTGTCGCCCTCGCCGCCCCACTCCAGCGAGCCGCATGTCCAGTAGGAGTCCTTCGAGCCGTCGAAGCCGTCGCCGCGGCCGTCGTAGCGGCGCGCAGTCTCCGGCGGCGCGAGGGGTTCCGGCGCGATTCCGGACGGCTCCTTGAAGACCATGAGCGTGGACCCCATCACCGTCCCGTTACCCTTTTCCGGGGCGTAGGACTCGCCGAACTCGTCGCGCCCCTCGCGACCGCGCGTCCAGTCCGCGCCGGAGAGCCGCAGGATAGCGTCGCCCGAGCAGTCGATGAAAATCTTCGCCGCGACCGTGACGCGCGTGTAGGAAATGGAGTCCCAGCCCGTGACGGAGACGATGCGCGCGCCGTCCGTCGCGCATTCCTGGACGGACGTGTTGAGAAGGACCGTCAGGTTCGGCTCGCGGGCGCAGAAGTTCCACAGCACGTGGTCCCAGACCTGCCAGTTGCAAGAGGGGTTGCGCCAGATGTTCTCGAGGCGGATTTCCTCGATGATGCCGCCTTCGCGGTTTTCGAGGACCCTGCCGCCGCCGATCGGATAGCCGTAGGCGCTGGAGACGGGGACGCGAATCTCGCTGGAGGCGTTGCCGCCGAGCATCGGGCGGTCGTGGACGAGAACCGTCCGCGCCCCGCCGCGCGCCGCCGCCACGGCGGCGCAGATCCCGGCCATCCCGCCGCCCACGACGCACACGTCGGCTTCGAGCGCGCGCCGCGCCACCACCGGTGCCGCGCCGCGCTCGCTTTCCGCTTCATTTTCCGTCCTGTCCGTAAGGAATTGCGTTTTGTTATTTGTGGGCAATTGTTTCAATTGGAAATTGTGGACATTCTCGGTCCACGTCATCGCGTTCCTTGTCGTTTGCGGCTTCAATTCTAGCAAAGCGGGGACGGGAAAGCAATTTCGCGCGGCGTTCCGCATTGCGCCGGACGGCCGTTCCTCCTCTTCTGGAGGGTAAAGGAACGAAGATGGTCTCTGCCGTCCCCTGAATCCGGCGATCAAAGTCAATCAAAGTCCGGCGTGAAATGCAATTTGCATTTCACGGGGAAAAACGGGATGCGCCTGCCGCACGTATCGGCTTCTAGTGTCTCGTCCTCAAACTCCATGACACCATCCTTGCCAACTTCCGCCATGCTTCGTTGTTGCCAATCAACGTAGGGACACTACGCCTTTTGGCGACGCCTCGCCTGACGAAACCTGTCCGGCGGATATTGCCACGGATTTTTCAGACGAGACACTAGAGTCGGAATAGCGGCGGCACTTGTCCGCCGCCCCCATTGCCGACTTAATGGCATTGCCGATTTGTGGACCTCTGCCAATTGTCATTTGTGAACAATTGTCATTTGTGGACAATTGTGGGCAATTGCTCTCCCGTTCGACCAAATCGACAAAACCAATCGCCACGGCCTGCGAGCGCGGGCTTCCAGCCCGCGGCCCGCGACGACGGGGGCGTCGTCGCCACATCGCGGCGCGGCCGGCGAGCGCGCCTACCAAAGCGGCTGGTCGGGACGGCCGCGCCACGGCCTAGGAGCGCGGGCTTCCAGCCCGCGACCCGCGACGACGGGGGCGTCGTCGCCACATCGCGG
>CAMOSH010000276.1 GCA_946624575.1 uncultured Verrucomicrobiota bacterium | reverse complement strand
CCGATCTGGTAGTCCGGGGCGAAATGGGCGTCCTTGCCGATGCCCGGCGTGATGTCGTATTTTTTCTGCTCCGGCTCCAGATGCGAGTAGTCGAAGGCGAAGTTGGAGCGCGAAAGCTGGTATCCGAGGCGCATTCGGGAAAGCATGAACATCCAGCGCCCGGCGATGGCGTCGTCGGGGTCGATGTAGCACGGGTGGTTCTCCATGAGCCAGCGGAAGTTCGCGGCCCAGGCGCGCGGGCCGGACCATTGGCCCGTCGCGTCGCGTGCCGGAAGCTCGACCTTGAACGACGCCGGGGGCAGGACGAGCCCGTAGTCGTCCTCGTCGCGCGTGCCGAGCGCGGCGAGTTTCGCCTTCGTCTGTTCGATCTTGCGCGCGGTGAGGCGCGCCATGCGCGCTGGATAGTTCGATTCGTCGGTTGCCATGTCGTTGCGAATTTCGGATTCCGGAATTTCAAACGCGGAAGATTATCCGACTCCCCGCGCTCCAGATCGTGACTTGTGCGAAAAATAAAAGCGCGATTTTTGCGAAGGCGCGCCGGACTTGCAGTGACTCCGCCACGCGAAGCCGTCTGATCTGGCACGGCCTCTCTCGCCGTTCGCGGCGCTTTCGCCGGCATGTTTTTGCGGGCGAGAACTGATACATGTATAAATTTTTGTTGACTTCACTCGGGGGGATGCATATTCTGTCTCCCGTCACGCGACACCGCGACGATTCACGGAAGCCGGCGCTGACTTCTGCGACGAGTCCGTGATCAAAGGTCCTAAGGGCCGCTTTAAAAATGAGAAAGCATCTTCCACCATATGCCAGACTGGCCGCCCGACTCCGCGGGCGCATCACGGAAGCGCTTTTGCCACCGGGTTCCTGGCTCGGCACAGAGGTGCAGTTCGCGGAGGAGAACGGCGTCTCGCGCATGACAGCCCGTCGGGCGGTGCAGTCACTCCTGAACGAAGGTCTCGTCGAACGTCGTGCCGGGCGCGGCGTGTTCGTCCGCGACGAAAGGGGGACGGCGCGCACGGTGCGCTTCATTGCCGGCAACCTGCTCTGGGCGCCAGCAGTGCGCGTGGCGCACGCGGTGCAGGAAGGCGCGGCTGCGGAAGGTTTGGATGTTTCGGTCTTCGACGGTCGCGGCGACCTGGACGTCGTCGTCACGGCGATTCTTGAGTTGCCAACCTCCGGTGCCGCAGGTGCGATTGTCATGTCCCAGCACGATTCCGCGTTCGACAGCGCGCTCAAGGCGCTGGCAGAGGCAGAATTCCCGTTCGTAGTCGTAGATCAGACTCTCGCCGACCTGCCGGGCGCGTCCGTTTCGTCGGACAACCGCGCGGGCGGGCGGCTCGCGGCCGAGGCGCTGCTCGCCGCCGGGCACCGCCGCCTCGCGTTCCTGGGGGACCTCGCGGCGGACACGACGGCGGAGCGCGCGCAGGGCGTGGCCGACGCCTGCGCCGCCGCGCTCGTGCCGCCGCCCGTTGTCTTCAACATCCCCGGCCAGCGCTTCGCCAACTGGGAGCCGGTCATCCGCGAGCGCATCGCGGAGATGCTCCGCATGCGTCCGCGCCCGACGGCGCTCGCGTGCAGTTGCGACGCCGTGGCGCTCCACGCGATCCGCGCCTTCTCCGACGCCGGGCTCGCCGTCCCGCGCGACGTGAGCGTCACGGGCTTCGACGACGACCCCATCGCCGAATGGTCCTCGCCGGCCCTCACGACCGTCCGGCAGGACTTTTCCGAAATGGGCCGCCGCGCCCTCGCCGCCCTCGCCGCCGAACTCGGGAAGGCGACGGGGAAGACCTCCGACCCCCCGGACGGAGACGACCTGCACATCGCCGTCCCCGTCGCGCTCGTCGAGCGCGCCTCCATCGCGTCCCCGCGGCGCCGCCGCCCGGCCGCCCTTGCCGTTTTTTCACGCGAACTCCATTGCGATCGGTAGCCATCCATCGCAATCGACAGCAACCGACATTCACCAAAACAAACACGCAAACACCATGAAACCACACGCCCTCCTCACCCTCACCTCGCTCGCCCTTCTGTCGGCAGGACTCTGCCCCGTACACGCCGACACCGGCTGGCTTCAGACGACAGCGGGAACCTACTCCTTCACCGATATCGAAAACTGGCAGGACGGCATCGTCTCCGGCCTCTTTGGAGACAATCTGACGTCCAAGGTCACGTTGAACCTAACCTTTGATCGAGACTGGACCTTTGGCGAGAACGGACTTTCGTTCGCTCATCCCGGAGAGGTGACGTTCATCCTTCGCGGCTACGGAACGGACCGTACGGCCACGTTCGCATCCGACATGGCCTGGGCTCCGCCGGCGACCAAAGGAAACCTGGTGTTCGGCTCGGCGACTGCCGGGCAGCACCTGGACATCGATCTGGGCGGCGGGACGCGCACACTCTCCTCGACCTTTCCCGTGTCCTTCTACAACACCCTCTCCAACGGAGACCTCATGCTGGAGGGAACGGCCAATCCCTTCGGTTTTTATGGCGCGTCAGCCCTCGCCGGAACGGGGACGATCACGCTGCGCAAGTCCGCCGGCAACACGGCCATGCCGATTCTCCGCATCGGCGAAGAAAGCGGTTCGGACGCCGGGCGCCGCATCGCGTCCACGCTCCGGCTGGAGGCGGGAACCGTCCAGTTCTACGCCCGGAAAAACGGCAGCGGCGCGGAGGATTCCTTCGGCACGGTCCAGCTCGCATCGTCGCCGAAAACCGCTCCGGGCGACTACCAAGGAGGGTATCCGGTGTTTTCGTTCCG
>CAMOSH010000275.1 GCA_946624575.1 uncultured Verrucomicrobiota bacterium | reverse complement strand
ACCGGTAGCCGTCATACCAGTCGAGAAGCTTCGCCTTCGCCGTTGCGAAGTCCCAGCCGTTCATTGCGCCGAACGCCTTGACGTTTTCGCGCAGCGTCCCGTCCAGTTCTTCCGGCGTGAAGCCGAGAAGCGTCGCGAAGCGCGCGTCCATCGAAAGGTCCGTCAGATGGTTCAACCCCGAGAACACCGACAGCTTCGTGAGCTTCGTCACGCCGGTGAGCATGAGGAAGCGGATGGACTTCGAGTTGTCCTTCAGCTTCTCGTAGAAGTCGTGGAGCGTCTTGCGGACGAGCTTCAGCGCTTCAAGGTCGTCGAGGAAGCCGGCGATCGGCTCGTCGTATTCGTCGATCAGGACGACGATCTTCTTCGTCGGCGACTTCTCGGCGGCGGCCTTCAGGAACTCGCCAAAATTCACCGTCGCATCAGCGATTGGGTCGTATTGGACATCGGCCTCCTCGCACAAGTCGCGCACGAGCTTTTCCAGCGCGGCGAGGAACTTGTCGGCGGTCGCGCCGTTGGCGCGCATCATGGAGAAGTTGTAGACGGGGTGGCGTTTCTTGGCCGTCCAGCCCTCCCACGGCTTGTCGTGGATCGCCAGCCCCTTGAAAAGGTTCTTCCGCCCCTCGAACATCGCCTGGAGCGTGGAGAGCATGAGCGACTTGCCGAAGCGACGCGGACGCGAGATGAAATACTGGGCGTTTGTCTTGCGCCGGGCCAGTTTGTAGAGCAGGCCCGTCTTGTCCACGTATTTGTTCGCCCTGTCCCCTATCAGGGTCGGGAAATCGTGGACATCGGTGGTGAGTTCCTGGATTTTGCGTTTTGCCATGTCGCGCCCCGTGTCGTTTGCGCCTTCAATTCTAGCAAAACGCGGGGCGAAAGCCAAGCGCGAAGCGCCAGTTGAAAAGTTGGGCTTACGCCGGTTGAAAAGTTGAAAGGTTGAAAAGTTTCCGACTCGCCGCGATGGCTCGCCCCACCATCGGCACTGGTATTGGTGTCCGATGAAGATTTGTGGACAATTGTGATTTGCGAACGGTTGTCATTTGCGGACGATTCCACGTTGGTCAGTTGGAGTTTTGCCAATGACACAAATGTCAATCAGTTATGGCAACGGATTCACTCCGCTTCCGAACTGACATAAACGGCAGGTGCCATTCCGAATCGGCACTGCCCGGTTGATTGTGTCGCAAGTTGTTCCGCTTAGGTCGTTTCCTACAGGGCGTCGAAGGCGAAGACGCGGGCCGGGCCTCCGCCCCAGGCCGATTCGACGACAAGGCGAATGGCGTCGGCCTCGACGGGCTCGGCGAAGGCAATCTGTCGCAGGCGCAGGAAGTTTTCCCGATCGGCGAAGACAGTGCGCCATGCGCCGCCGACGCGGGCGTCGATGCGGAAGGCGCGGGCGAGCGGGGCCGGCATTTCGGCGCGCTCGGTCGTGGCTTCGAGTTTGCGCATGCGCTTGCCGGTGAAGGTCATCTGCGAGTCGAAGACGAGGCGCGCGCCTGAGAGGCGGCGCGGGCCCGGCCACTCGTAGGTTGCGCATGGCAGTGCCTGCGAACCAGGATGAGCGCAGGGCAGCGACATCCCGTTTTCCGCGCCGTCCGGGGTGTCGCGGTCGATGCCACTGCGAAGGACTTCGCACTCCGGCGCGCAATGCGCTTCGCGCGTGAGGGCGGAAGGTTTGCGCCAGCGATACGGGAGCATGCAGTCGTCGTCTTCGAGCGTTGCCTGGAGGGTGGCGATTAGGGACTGGCCGGCTGACAGCCGGCCAGCATGAGCCCCGGACTGGTTAGACAGCCGGCCATCATGAGCCCCGGACTGGTTAGACAGCCGGCCAGCATGAGCCCCGGACTGGTTAGACAGCCGGCCATCATGAGCCCCGGACTGGTTAGACAGCCGGCCAGCATGAGCTAGGGACTGGCTGGCTAGTTGGCCTGCATGAGCTGAGTTTCCGGCTACAAGCGCGGCAGGGGTGCAGCCGTGCTCGAGGCAGAGGGCGGCGGCAGTGCCGACGGCCTGTCCGAGCGCGGCGCAGGTGCCCATGACGCGGGTGGCGGAGAGCCCCATGTGGGTGCAGGAGATGTCGCGCCCCGCGAACATGAGGTTCGGGACGTTGCGCGAATACAGGCAGCGCCACGGAATGCCGAAGGGCGATGGGCACCCGTATTCCACCGAAATGCGGCCTTTCTTGAAGAAGGCGTCGGGGTGGTGGTCGTCGAGCGTCCATCCGCCGTAGGCGACGACGTCATCGAAATGTCCGCCCGCGAGGACGTCGCCCTGGGTGAGAATGTGCGGGCCGATGAAGCGCGTCGATTCGCGCTTGCCGGGAAGGGCGCCGATCCAGTCGAGCTCGTAGCCGCGGCCGCGGCCGTCCGGGTGGTTCTTGATGTATTCCCAGACGCCCCAGGCGATCTTCTTGAGCTCTTCCTGGATGGCGTTTGCGTCGCCGATTGTGTCGAGGTTGCCGCCGTACTCGATCCACCAGAAGTTGTTCTCCTCCGGGTAGAGGCGCAGGTAGTTGACGCGGTGCGTCCCGGGCGGTGGGGGCGGTTCGTCCGACGGCCGCTCGAAATCGGCGTCGGTGAAGTGGTACGCGCCCGGCGGCGCGCGGAAGGGGTGATGCTCGTCGGTGCGCCGGAGCTGGAGCAGGATGGAGTTGCCCATCGTCTTGCTGTCGCCGCCCTGCTGGAGATACGTTTCGCCGAACTCCGCGGGATCTTCGCGGCCGTGGCGGAACTCCGCGCCGGAGAGGCGCAGGATGCCGTCGCCCG
>CAMOSH010000274.1 GCA_946624575.1 uncultured Verrucomicrobiota bacterium | reverse complement strand
GCTGTCGGTGACGAACGAAACGCGAACCGGGCGGGACCCCGCCCGTCCGATTCGCGGCGAATTGCAAGAATAATGGCGCACCCTAGGCGACATGGCGCAGCTCCTTGTCGCGTTGCTCGGCGGTGAGACCGCCGAGCGAGGCCCTGTGCATGGCGTTGATGTAGCCCTCGACCTGATGGATTCGCCGCGCGGAGACCTGGCTGAAGTCCGTCCCCTTCGGAAACCAGCGGCGCAGGATGCGGTTGCAGTTCTCCACGCCGCCCTTCTCATAGGAGGCGTAGGCTCTGGTGTAGAAGACCTTCGCCCCGAAGGCTCGGTCGAGAGCGGCCTGGTCGAGGAACTCGCAGCCGTTGTCCGTGACGACGCTGCGGATCCGGCCGATGCGCGTGGAGGTCCGGATGCGTCGGATGGCCTTGACGACGCAGTCCTGGTCGATGCGGACCAGTTTTTCGAGCCAGTACCTGCGCGAGAGCCGGTCGTAGAGCACGAGGACGCCGCCGCGGCCACCGGCGCGCGAGACGACCGTGTCTCCTTGCAGATGTCCGGCCTGGGTCGGCGTGACGGCCTCGGCGGGGAGCTCCTCGAGCTTGCGCCGCCCCAGGACGGTCCTGGCCGGGTGGGCCGGATTGCGCTTGCGCCTGTGCTTGCGGCGGTAGGGCAGGTCGTCGTGCGTCAGGCCGATGTCGCCGGCCTCGACGTGGTTGTAGAGCGTCCGCAGGCAGGGAAGCGCCAGGTCGGGGGACTGCTCGCGGACGATCTGGCGAGCGTCGAAGAGCGAGCGGTGCCGGTCGGACTCCTTGACCAGATTCCGGATCCGGTCGGCGACCGGCTTGAGAAGCTTCTGACGGGGCCCCTTCTGCGCCGCGTGCTCGTTGGCGTCCTGTTGCGCCAGGTCCGGGTCGTAGAGGCCGTAGAGCCACCGGTTCGGGAAGCGAAGGTCCCGGACGGGTGCTGTTCCGCCGCCCCGTCGGTACTCCCGGCGCCAAGACGCCTCGGAAATGTGCATTCGCCTGGCGAACTGGCGGAACGAGAGTTTGGCGTCCATCGCCTTCACGCTCCGGTTCCACTCTCGCGCGAGATGGATGCGGTTGATGTAATCCAGGTGTTCCCCTTCGTGCTTGTTGATGATATACTTCGGGCTCATGTCCTCTCCTTTCGTTGGCTTGGTGGTTTGAGCGCTGTCCATGCTATCGCAGGGAGAGGATTTTTCCTACCCCCTTCCGGGACTGGACATTCCCCATTTTTTTCGCGGGCGCGCCGAAACGCCTCGCGGGGCGTTCCGGCGCGCCCGCGAGTTGTGTTTCCCCTTGCCCTAGCCCTTACTGCGCCGTGAAGCACAGTGAAAGGAACATCTGGCGCTCCTCCATCGGGTCTGGCGGTTTCTCTCGTCTCCCCAAGCCGTCGCCGAAACGCGAAAACAGTCTCCCTATGCCGTCGGCAATGGCGTAGTAGAAGAATTCTGGTACTTTGTGGATCCGTTGCGACAGATCGATTACATGGCCGCGGAGGATCTCCAGTTTCTCGCCAAGTCCGATCCACGTCGATGCAAACGCCGCCGCGCAAACAACCAGCGCGGCCATGTTCTTGAGGCGGGTGTAGCGCAGAAGGCGCATGTCCTCAAGGCTGTACGACTGCTTGATGAAGCGGATCGCCTCCTCGACGCGCCACCGGCTGATGTACCCCTCGGCGACCTGCCAGAGGCTCTTGTAGCTTGAAGTCCCCTTCAGGTTCGTCAGCAGCAGCATGGGCTTTTCCCCAAAGCCCTTCACCACTACCAGACGCAACGGCTCTTCCGGCCTGTCGGGAAGCCGCACCTCCATCACGCCGAATTCTATCTGGACGCGGACTTCCTTGCCGTGAGAAAGGAACGTGACGGCCGCCCGGTGCAGCATCCGGCACTTTTCCGCGAGTTTTTCCGCGAGCCGCTCCTTCTTGCGCCAGACCAGGTTCCTATGTCCGACAAGCCTTACAATGAACCGAAGGTTCTTGTCCATGAACTTCTCGAACAGTCCGGTGCGGTCACCCCCGCGGTCGTAGACGTATATGCCGCGCTTTTTCGTTTTGGCGCTGATCGCGTCGATGACGGCTTCCACCTCGTTGTTCTCACTCTTGAAGTCCGGCGCTTCGCTAGACCAAAGCCGGAAAGCCAGCGGCGACATCTTCCTGGCCCCGCTTTCGCACGCCACCGCCATGCAGCCACTGTAGCCGAACTTGTCTCCGACCTTGCCTTGGCTTCCGTCCCAGACCTTGGCCAGATACTGCATCTTCTCGGCATAGTCCTTTTGGATGTCGGACGGGTCGATGACGATGAGCGTGTTCTCGCGGATTTTCGCCGCCGAATAGTCCAAAAGGCAGTCGTGCAGGGTCTCGTCCATGCCCTTCCGCGCCAGATTCCGGCTCAGGCGGTTTTCCACCTTGGCAAGGGGAATCTGTTCGTGCAGTTCCCTTCCGATCTGGCTCAGTTTCACGTCCTGTGCGGCCTGTATGCCGTAAAGCATTTGCTCGATGAAACGAGCTTCCGGCTTGGAAAAACGGGGAGAAAATATCCCCAAAAATCCGTGCAGCTGCTTGCGCACTTTGAAGGCAATTGCGCTAGAATGCATGGCCGTGGCGATCCTCGTGTTGGTTTGACGCCCGTAGATTCTACGGTTTCAGCGCAAGGAAAGCCACATTTTCACTTGCGCAACGGCGCGGAAGCCCATGTTTCCGGGCTTCCGCGCCGTTGCGCTTCAAAAAAAATGGGGAATGTCCAGCGAATTTTTCGCTTGCGCCCGATCCCCGGTTTTGCTAGTATGCGCCGCCGTTCGCCACGCATGGCGGGATTAGCTCAATTGGTAGAGCACCAGATTG
>CAMOSH010000273.1 GCA_946624575.1 uncultured Verrucomicrobiota bacterium | reverse complement strand
TACGTCCCGGCCGTCGAGAACGGCGTCGTCGGCCTCCGCGACGCCACCGGAAACGGCGGCTTCGTTTCCGGCGCGAAGACCGCCAAGACGCCGCTCCTCTCCGCCTACGGCACCGAGGAGGACGCCTACCTGCAATCCACCGGCGCGCAGATCATCGACAGCGGCTACTTCATGAACAAGGATTCGCGCATCGCCGTCGATTTCGCCTTCACCGACGCAAGCGTGGCGCAGGCGCGCCTCTTCGGGCAGGACTGCAACGACCACGAAAGCAACCAGCGCCGCGGGACGTTCTACATCAACGGCGGCGGCGAGTTCTCGTTTTCGTCGTGCGACGCCAACAACTGGAACGGGACGGACATCGGAATGGCGGCCGACGTGAAGCGCCACAGGGCCGTCCTCTCCATTTCCGGCGGCGCATCGTCGTATTCGCTCTCGAAGTGGGACGGCTCGGACTGGGTCACCGAGAAGAGCGGCAACCTCTCCGGCTCCTACAACACCGTTTCCACACAGGCGATGGGCTTCTTCGGGCGTCCCGATTACGCCAACTACTCCGCATGGAGCTGCCTCGCAAAGGCGAAAATCTACTCCGTGGAAGTGTCCGAGGGCGGAGTCGTGAAGCACCTCTACTACCCGGCGAAGATCGGCGGCCGTGCGGGGCTCTACGACGTAATCGGCAAGACCTTCCACGCCAACGCCGCGGGCGGCGCGACGGACTTCACCGTCGGCGGCGCCGGCTTCGACCACGGCGGCAAGACCGCGCCGTTCAAGGTACTCGAACCGGCATCCGGCGCGGCGGCGGTCCCATGCGACGGCACGGCGGAGCTCACGGCCTTCGCTCCGGGCGCAGTCGGATACCGCTGGACGAAAAACAGCGAGGAAATCGCCGCGCCGGAGGGTCTCTCGCTCTCCGTCCCGTGGGTGCGCCAGAGGATGCCCGACACCTTCGCCGTGACCCCGGTCTTCAACGCCAACGGCCGCACCGTCGAGGGCTCTCCGGCGGAGTTCACCGTGGTATACAATCCTTCGGCGTTCGTGCTGGTGCTGCGCTGACTGCGCGCGCCGCGCCGTCGGCAAGAGCGATTGCTTCGGAGCGTCGAAACACGATGAAAAAACACTGCACGCTTTCCTTGTGCGCGCTGGCGGCGCTCCTTCCCCTTCGCGGAGCTTTCGCTTCCGACGGGGCGGCCTCGCCGCCTCGCGGTCTGGTCTGGAACCTGCCGCAGTACGCCACGCTGGAGGGCGACGTTCTCACCGTGGACGTGCCGCCGGAAGCGGCGCGCCGGGGGTGCCGCGCATGGGCGGAGATCGACCTCTCCGCATACGACGGAGTCCCGTTCGAGGCGGAAATCGAGGCAAGCGGCGAGCGCATCGGCAAGCCGCGCGACGCCTGGAACGGGCTGAAGTTCCAATTCGAATACAGGGACCCAGATTCCGGCGAGACTTTCTACCCGAACACCGAGTCGCGCCTTGGCGACTTCCCGCACCAGACGCTCCGCGTCCGCGACGACCTCTGCACCGCGAAGGCCGCGCCTGCCCGCCTCGTGCTCGGCCTCCAGGACACGAGCGGAAAGGTTGTCTTCGACCTCTCCACCCTCCGCATCCGCCAAGACAAGCCCTTCTGGCCCGTCACAAACCAAAACCACCGATGCGAATATCGCGCACCAATGGCCCCTCCGCCCCCCGGCGCATCGGCTACCGCATCTCCTCCCAGCGCCTCAGCCAGCCGCGCTGCCGTAGCCGAAACCGCGATTCATAGCGGGGCCATCACGCCCCGCCGGGGCGTGATGGCCCCCGCGCGCGACATGACCGCCGACGACTTCGCCACCCTGCGCGAATGGGGAGCAACGCTGCTGCGCTACCAGATGATCCGCCAGTGGCACGAAAAGAACGCGAACCGCGATCTCGGCGAATTCGACCGCTGGCTTGCCGGACGCCTCGACCACTTCGAGACGTTTGTCCTGCCGATGTGCAGGGAAAGCGGGATCAAGGTCGTGCTCGACCTCCACGTCACGCCCGGCGGCCGCCGGGCCGGAGGCGAATACAACATGCTTTTCGAGCGCGAATACGCGGAGCACTTCGTCGAGCTGTGGCGGCGCATCGCGGAGCGCTTCCGTGGCAACGCCGACGTCATCTACGGCTACGACCTCTGCAACGAGCCCGTGCAGATGCACGAAGCGTTGCCGGACTGCGACTACTGGTCTCTCCAGAGCCGCGCCGCCGCGGCGATCCGCGAAATCGATCCCGAAACGCCGGTTGTCGTGGAATCGAACCTGTGGGACGTGCCGTCCACCTTCGGGACGCTCTCGCCGCTCGCGCTTGCGAACGTCATCTACGAAGTCCACGTCTACAACCCGATCGAATACACCCACCAGGGGCTGGACAACCGCAGCCGCGACGTGTTCCGCTACCCCGACCCGGAGCGCGGATGGGATAGGGAAAAGCTCCGCAGCGTCCTCGCGCCGGTACGCGCCTTCGAGAAAAGGCACAGGGCGAAAATCTACGTGGGCGAATTCAGCGCCATAGCGTGGGCGCCGGGAGCGGAAGACTACCTGCGCGACAGCATCTCGCTCTTCGAGGAGTTCGGCTGGGACTGGACCTACCACGCCTTCCGCGAGTGGGAGGGCTGGAGCGTCGAGCACGAAGCGCTGCATCCAGCCGACTCCTCGGGCAAAAACTTCCGCTCCGCGGCGGACACTCCTCGCCGCAAAGCGCTGCTCGAGGCGCTGAAAGCCGGACCCGCGACTCCCTGAAGCCGCGGCGTTTTCCGGGAACGGCTTTTTTCATGTTGCCGGGGATGGCGTTTTGCGATTTGTGAACAATGGAGATGGCGAACCGGGAATGGCTTGAATGTTCACCCTAAATGTCGCAGTTGAAGTGTCACACAGAGGCACAGAGGCACGGAG
>CAMOSH010000272.1 GCA_946624575.1 uncultured Verrucomicrobiota bacterium | reverse complement strand
GGTCGTAGAGCCCGGCGGTGTAGTCGAACCAAAGGTTTCCCTGGCGAGACGCGATGGGGGGTGCGGCCTCCGGCCGCGCCGCGATTCGCGACGAGGCGCGGCGAGACGCCGCACCTCCCGTCGCGGGGTGGGAGCCCGCGCTCCCAGGGGCAGACACGCACCCTGAGAGCCATGGCGAGGCGAAGTTGGCGATCTCGGCGTTGGCGTCCCACTTCACGTAGGAGAGGCCTGGCACGGAGCGGATCACCGCGTCGATGCGATCGAAAAGCCAGTCGCGCACCGCGGGGTTCGCCATGTCGAGCACCACCTGGCCGCCGCCGCGCTGCCTGCGCAGAGGACGACCATTCTCCCGCAGCGCCCAGTCCGGGTGGTCGCGCAACAGCTCGCTTTCGACATCGGCCATCTCCGGCTCGAACCACAGGCCGAGCGAGAGACCGCGCTTTTTCGCCTCGGCGGCGAGCGGGGAAAGGCCGCGTGGAAATTTCTTCGGATCAGGCGTCCAGTCGCCGAGGCCGTGTCCGGTGTCGTTGCGGGCGAAGGCGCCGCGCCCGAACCAGCCGTCATCAACGACGAGACATTCCGCGCCAAGTGCCTTCGCGCCGTCCATCATACGGACAAGCCGCTCTTCAGACAGGTCGAACCGCAGAGCCTCCCACGAATTGACGACAATCCGGCGCGGAGCGTCGCCGTGAGGCATCAGGTGGCGCCTCGCCCAGCGGTGCAAGGCGCGCGAGGCCGCCCCCTTGCCGCGCTCCGACCACGTGAAGACGAACTTCGGCAGCGTCAGGGTCCGGCCCGGCTCCAGCACGTATGGCCCGGAGAGATTGGCGACGCCGGACGAAACGTGCAGTTCGTGCGACCACTCGTGGCGCAGGCGCGTCTCCCACGCGCCGCTCCAGCAGAGCGCCCCCGCGAAAACGCGCCCGCTCTCCTCCGTCGCCGGGGCGTCGCCGACGGAGATCATGAAGCCCTGGGAGTTCTCCCAGGAGTCGTGGACGCCGCTGCGGGCGCCAAGCACGAGCTCGCGGCCGCGCGGCAGCTCCTCCTCGGCGACATTCGCCTCGGCGGCCCAGGCGCCGGAGAGCGATAGCAGGTGGAAGCGTTCGCCCAGACCGGCGCTTTCCAGGCAGAACGAAGCCATGCGCGAAATCTCGACCGGCCCGGATTCGTCGTGGCGCAGCTCCACCCACGTCTCGAATACGTCGCAGTCCGGGTGCGCCACGAAGTGCTGCACCGCCGTGAACGACGGATGCGCGCAGTCGGCGTAAGTAAGGCGCAATTCCGATTTGCGACACTCGGGCTTGCCGGACGCCGACTTGATTTGCATGGCATCGGAGTTTTGCAAATACGAGCAGTCCCTGCATCGCCATTGCACCGACATGTCGCCGTCCGCGTGGCGCACCTGGAGACCGCCGCGGGCGTTGCCGAGGTCGGCGGCGTTCTGGCCGCGCTCCGAACCGAACGCCGGGTATGTCTCCCTGGAGCCGCACGGGCAGTGGTGGTGGCGCGGCGGACGGGAGACGGCGAGGGCGGCGCACTCCGCGGGGTCGCAGCCACTGGCCCCAAGATGCGCCCAGGTCCAGACGTCGCCGCGCCGCGCGAACACGAGTTGCGCGTTGTCGGTCTCGAGCGAAAGAAATTCGGGATTCATGGTCTTTGTAGCCGTCACACGCAAACGATTCTACACCAGGCAAAAATTAAAAGATCTACTTTTGAGAAATTTTTTTTGCAATGCCGCCGAAATCGCGTTATGATTCCTGGCATGCGCGAACCGCTGGTCCTCTACCTGCACATCATTGAGTCCGATTCCTGCCAGTTGGCGAAACTGGCAGGAATGAAGCGATACGCCGCGGCGCGCGGCTGGCGCGTCGAAAGCGTGTCCAGGTTCGCATCCCGCGCAAAAATGGTCCCCGGGCTGCTCTCGCGCATCCGCCCGGCAGGCTGCATCGTGGAGGGGGCGGGGCGCTACGACGACCTTCCCCGCGCCCTGTTCGGCGACATTCCGGTCGTTTACGTGGACGTCCTCGACGAAGCGGTCTGCGGCGGGGCTCCTCGTATCGTCCTCGATCCGGAGGAAGTGGCGCGCGCGGCGTGGCGCGAACTCTCGGCGGGGAATCCCGAAAGCTACGCCGTCTCGGGATTCGTCCGGCCCCACGAGTGGAGCCGAAGCCGGGAAGAGGCGTTTCGGGCCATCGTCGAGAGGCACGGCGCGACGTGCCGCGTGATCTCCGCCCACAGGGGCGAATCGGCTGAACGCTACATCGCTCGGCAGCGTCGGTGGATCGCGG
Organism: uncultured Verrucomicrobiota bacterium; assembly: GCA_946624575.1. Classification (GTDB taxonomy): domain Bacteria; phylum Verrucomicrobiota; class Kiritimatiellia; order RFP12; family UBA3636; genus UBA3636. The sequence continues at coordinate 633 of CAMOSH010000272.1, read as the reverse complement.
CGCTGCCGCGAGGATGCGCGATATTCGCGGTGCAGAGCCCGACGGCGCGAAACCTCTACGCCGCCGCGCGCGCGGCGGGCCGCCACATTCCGAAAGACCTGACGCTCATCGCGACCGTGGGACTCGAAAAAGACGCGATTTCGGGACCGCCGGAAGTGACCGTGATCCAGTTCGACTTCGAGCGCATCGGGTATCTCGCCGCGAGAATGCTCGACCAGTGGGCGCACGGGCGCCTTGCCGAGGGGAGCGTGGAACGCATGGGACCGCTCTACGTGGACCGCCGCAAATCGACGAGCGGGCGCGGGCGCCACGCGGCCTTCGTGGCGGGCGCGCTCGAAACGATCCGGCGGGACGCCACTAACGGGCTCACGGTCGCCGAACTGGCGGCCCGGTATCCGTTTTCGCGGCGGCTCTTCGACATGCGCTTCCGCGAGGCCGTGGGCCGCAGCCCCCTCGAAGAAATCCTGCACGTGCGCATGGAAAAGGCGTTCACGCTGCTGGCGCAGACCCGGACCTCCATCGGCGCCATTCCGGCGCTGTGCGGCTTCGGCAGCAACAACGAGCTGGACAAACTCTTCCGCACCCGCCTCGGCGTCTCGATGCGCGCCTGGCGCAAGAGGAACGCCTGGTAGC
>CAMOSH010000271.1 GCA_946624575.1 uncultured Verrucomicrobiota bacterium | reverse complement strand
CGCACGACCGTGTTCGTGAAGGGCTGCCCTCTGCGTTGCCGCTGGTGCCACAACCCCGAATGCCTTTCCGCCAGGCCGCAGCTGCTTTTCCACGACAACCTCTGCGCCGGCTGCGGCAAGTGCGCGACGGTGTGCACCGAAGGCTGCCACTCCGTTTCGCCACGCACCATCGACCGTTCCCGCTGCCGGCTTTGCGGCCAATGCGCTGAGGCCTGCTGGAATGGGGCGCTTGAAATCTGCGGACGCGACTACACGCCGGAGGCGCTGTTGCCACTCCTCCTACGCGACGCCGCCTTCTACGAATCGGGTGGTGGCGTCACCGTTTCCGGGGGCGAGCCGCTGCTCTACGCCGAAGCGGTCGCCCGCCTCTTCGCGCTGCTACGCGGGCATGGCGTCCGCCTCGTCCCGTCGGCCTCCGGCGAATCCGCGTGGAAAGCTGCCAAATGCTTTGTCTTTGGCTCCGCTGCCGATGCTGAGCTGACCGGCGACTTCGATCTTTCGGCGATTTCCGGTGCAAGAATCAAGCACCTCGACAACGGGAACCTCGAACTTTCTGTTCCGGGAGCATTTGTCGTTATCGTTAGGTAAACGGCACAACCATGAATGATATACGCGACCCACGCATCCGTTCCTTCGTCTACCCTGTGCGCATCGTATGGCAGACGACGGGGGAGCAAAAGGACGATGGCTGGCCGATGCGTTGCGAGACGCAAGGCGCGGAATCGCTGCTCGCGCGCAAGCGCGGGCAGGTCTGCGAGGGACCGTTCGGCTCCTCCAGCGGCACTCGGCTCATCCATCGCGGCGAGCCGGCGGGAATGCTCCTCGACTTCGGCCGCGAGCTGCACGGGGGCCTTTCGCTTGGCATGGGCCCCTCCACCACGCCCGGAGCGCGTCTGCGTCTGCGCTTCGGGGAGTCCGTCTCCGAGGCGATGAGCGACATCGGCGACGGGCGCCACGCCTCCAACGACCACGCCATGCGCGATTTCGTGGTCGAAGTGCCGCGCATGGGCGCAATCGAGGTCGGCAACACGGGCTTCCGCTTCGTCCGCATCGACCTTGTGTCGGGCGGCGAGGCGGGGTTCGAGTTCGTCCGCGCCGTCTCCCTGATGCGCGACATGCCGCGCCTCGGCGCCTTTCGCTGCTCCGACGAGAGGCTGAACGCCGTCTTTGAGACCGCAGTGCGCACCGTCCACCTCTGCTGCCAGGACTACCTCTGGGACGGCATCAAGCGCGACCGCCTCGTCTGGGCCGGCGACATGCATCCGGAGACGATGGCCGTCCTCTCCGTCTTCGGGGCGGCACCCGTGCTTCCCGACACGTTGGACTACCTCGCCGCCGTCACGCCGCCCGACGCCTGGATGAACACGATGCCCACCTACACGCTGTGGTTCATCCGCAATCTGGCCGAATGGGTGCGCTACACGGGCGACACGGTCTTCCTCGCGAAGCATGCCGACTACCTCGAAAGGACCTTCGACCATGTCCTCTCCGGCATGGAGGACGGCCAGTGGCGCGCCGGAAACTTCCTCGACTGGCCGACGAAGCACAACCCCGCCGCCGCGACCGCCGGCACCCAGGCGCTGGCGCTTCTGGCCGCACGTGACGCGGCGTTCCTCGCGGAGACCGCCGGGCGGGCGCCGTTCGCGGAGAAGGCCACTGCGATGGCCGCCGAACTGTCTCGCCTCCGCCCCGACCCGCACGGCGCGAAGTCCGCCGCCGCGCTGCTGGCGCTTTCAGGCCTCCGGGTCCCCAAGACAATGTTCAAGCAGGTATTGGGCGCAAACGGCCATGCCGGCGTCTCCACCTTCTACGGCTATTACATGCTCGAGGCGATGTCCGCCGCCGGCGAGGACCAACGCGCCCTCGACACCGTCCGCGACTATTGGGGCGCCATGCTCGACATGGGGGCGACGAGCTTCTGGGAGGATTTCAATCTCGCATGGACGGAAAACGCCTTCCGCATCGACGAACTGCCCGTGCCGGGAAAACGGGACATCCACGGCGACTTCGGCGAATTCTGCTACCCAGGCTTCCGGCATTCCCTCTGCCACGGATGGAGTTGCGGGCCCGCCCCGTGGTGCATCCGCCACATCCTCGGCATCCGCCCGCTCGGCATGGGCTGTCGCCAAGTCGAAGTGCGGCCCTTCCTCGGCAATCTCGACTGGGCCGAAGGAGCCATGGCGCTCCCCGGGGGCGATACCGTCCGCGTCAGAGTCGAACGGGGCCCCGATGGCCGGCTGGAGATGCAGGTCGCCGCCCCGAATGAGGTGGAGCTAAGGAGGGACGTCTGAAGAACGGATCCGAGAAGGAACGTCTGGAAAATAAAATGAACGCAAGCGAAACGGGGTCGACGCCGTCCACGGATCGAGGACGCCAACTGCGAGGACTTGAATGGGAGGATGTTGGCATGAATGGAATAATCTCCAAGTCCGTCTCTGCGGCTGGAATGTCCGCTTCGTCGATCTCGACCGGGCGCATCAGGACTGGACATCCGCGAGGCGGAAGGGAGCGGCGCATGAAGATTCCCATTGCCGCAATACGGCGCCTGACGCTCCATGACGGCCCAGGCACACGCACCACGGTCTTCGTGAAGGGCTGCCCTCTGCATTGCCGCTGGTGCCACAACCCCGAATGCCTTTCCGCCAGGCCGCAGCTGCTTTTCCACGACAACCTCTGCGCCGGCTGCGGCAAGTGCGCGACGGTGTGCACCGAAGGCTGCCACTCCGTTTCGCCACGCACCATCGACCGTTCCCGCTGCCGGCTTTGCGGCCAATGCGTCGATGGGTGCTGGCGCGGGGCGCTTGAAATATGCGGCTGCGACTACACGCCGGAGGAGTTGCTGCCGCTCCTGATGCGCGACGCCGCCTTCTACGAATCGGGCGGCGGCGTCACCGTCTCCGGCGGCGAGCCGCTGCTCTACGCCGAAGCGGTCGCCCGCCTCTTCGCGCTGCTACGCG
>CAMOSH010000270.1 GCA_946624575.1 uncultured Verrucomicrobiota bacterium | reverse complement strand
TGACGCCGGTGTCGATGTATTGGGTGCCGGTGGACTCGATGTAGTCGAGATAGCAATCCGGCTCGCCGAAGATCGTCACGGCAGGGGCGGAAGCGCCCCCGCCGACGAGAAAGGCGAAAGCCAGCGCGGCGGCAATGCGGAATTTCGGAAACATTGTTGATGGCATGTGGCGTTTCATGGCTTTGTTTCGTTGTTTGTCTGCGATGATGCGCGCGCGGGGCGGAGACGGTGTTGCTCCGGGCGCGAAGCGCCGCGAAGCCGAACCGCGCGCGACGGATCCGATCATACTCGATTCCCGGTCGCAAAATTCTCAATTTTGGGCAAACTATTTTTCGTGGCGCCCGAGTGCGGCGCGCGCATGCTTTCGGCGCCAGGCGAGCATGGACACCCCGAAGCGGGACCGGAACAGGGCGTCGAGCGTGCGGTCGCAGCAGAAGCCGCACAGGCCGGGAATCGCCCCGATGGCCGTGTCGGTGTCGGCAAGGAGCGCGCAGGCCTTTTCGAGGCGGACGTGGAGGATGTCGTCAAGGACCGAGTGTCCGGTCGCCTCGCGATAGCGCATGGTGAAGAGGCGCTTTGACACTGGGTAGCGCGCGATGAGCGCGGCGGCGGTGAGGCCGGACGTCGCCTCGCGGCGGATCGCCTCGACGGCGTCGGACACCCATGGCTCGTGGCGACCGCGTCCGCCGGTTGACTTGCGGCGCGCGACGAGAAGCGGTCCGAGGCGCTCGATCGGCCGGATGGGAAGCGCCTCCTCGACCGATCGGGCGGCAAGGTAGCCCTCGCGCTCGAAGTCCAGCTCGATCGAGGAAATGGGCGGAGTCGCGCTTTCGCACAGCTCGGCGAAGTTGTCCACCGAGAGCAGAGTGAGCGACTTGGGAATGTGGCGCGCGGCGGCGCGGGCGGCGCGCGCGACGAGGGCGGCCGTTTCGTCGCTGACGGCGAACACGGCGCAATGCTCCGGCAGACGCGCCAGCCACGGCGAAAGGCGCCTGACGAAATCGTCCCACGGCTCGTCCTCCGCAACGGGACGCGACGGGAACGAGAAGCATTTCGCGCTCGCCGCGCGGACTTGTTTGCGGAAGGCCCTCGCGCGAAAAAGGGACCACGACCACGGTCTCGGGTGCCCGATCGCGGCGTAGCAGGAAGGCTTGCCGAGCGAGAGCTCGCGCAGGGCCGTTTCCACGATGACCTCGGAGTCGAAGTGGAAGTTCGGATGCCGGCCCGTCATGCTGCTCGGATAGGCGATGTAGGAAACCGGAACGCCTCGGAAAAGTCCGGGCGGCAGATCGGCGTGGCGGCCCACGCCCTCGACCACGCAGCCGACCGGGCGGAAGCGACGGAGCAGCCCCGGAACCGCGTCGGGGGTCGATTCGGCTCGCGGGATCGGCACGGCCTGCCAGCCCCGGACGGCGCAGTAGCGAACGATCCCTGCCAGTTTCCTGCGGTGGCTGGGCACCTCCGCGATCATCGAAAGGTAGAGCAGAGTCGGTCTCATCGGACGGAGCGGGGCCTGTTTTTCGGGGCCGCAGGTTCCTAGAAGGCTTCGAAGGCGAAGACGTGGGCGGCGCCGCCGCCCCAGGTCGTTTCGACGACGAGGCGCAGGGCGTCGGCCTCGACGGGGGCGCCGAAGGCGATCTGGCGCAGGCGCAGGAAGTTTTCCCGATCGGAGAAGACCGTGCGCCATGCGCCGCCGACGCGGGCGTCGATGCGGAAGGCGCGGGCGAGCGGGGCCGGCATTTCGGCGCGCTCGGTCGTGGCTTCGAGTTTGCGCATGCGCTTGCCGGTGAAGGTCATCTGCGAGTCGAAGACGACGCGCGCGCCGGAAAGGCGGCGCGGCGTCGGCCACTCGTAGGTTGCGCAGGGCAGAGCCTGCGCATCAGGATGAGCGCATGGCAGCCACATCCCGTTTTCGGCGCCGTCCGGGGTCTCGCGGTCGATGCCGCTGCGCAGGACTTCGCATTCTGGCGCGCAATGCGCTTCGCGCGTGAGGGCGGAAGGTTGGCGCCAGCGATACGGGAGCATGCAGTCGTCGCTTTCGAGCGTTGCCTGGAGGGTGGCGATTAGGGACTGGCCGGCTGACAGCCGGCCATCATGAGCCCCGGACTGGTTAGACAGCTGGCCTGCATGAGCAGCGGACTGGTTAGACAGCCGGCCAGCATGAGCCCCGGGCTGACCGGCTGACAGCCGGCCATCATGAGCAGCAAGCTCGGCGGGGGTGCAGCCGTGCTCGAGGCAGAGGGCGGCGGCCGTGCCGACGGCCTGTCCGAGCGCGGCGCAGGTGCCCATGACGCGGGTGGCGGAGAGCCCCATGTGGGTGCAGGAGATGTCGCGCCCCGCGAACATGAGGTTCGGGACGTTGCGGGAATACAGGCAGCGCCACGGAATGCCGAAGGGCGACGGGCAGCCGTATTCCACCGAAATGCGGCCCTTCTTGAAGAAGGCGTCGGGGTGGTGGTCATCGAGTGTCCAGCCGCCGTAGGCGACGACGTCGTCGAAATGCCCGCCGGAGAGGACGTCGCCCTGGGTGAGAATGTGCGGGCCGATGAAGCGCGTGGATTCGCGCTTGCCGGGCAGCGCGCCGATCCAGTCGAGCTCGTAGCCGCGCCCGCGGCCGTCGGGGTGGTTCTTGATGTATTCCCACACTCCCCACGCGATTTTCTTCAGCTCCTCCTGGATGGCGTTTGCGTCGCCGATCGTGTCGAGGTTGCCGCCGTATTCGATCCACCAGAAGTTGTTCTCCTCCGGGTAGAGGCGCAGGTAGTTCACGCGCTTGGTGCCGGCCGGCGGCGGCGGCTCGTCCGCCGGGCGCGCGAAATCGGCGTCGGTGAAGTGGTATGCGCCCGGCGGCGCGCGGAAGGGGTGGTGCTCGTCGGTGCGCCGGAGCTGGAGCAGGATGGAGTTGCCCATCGTCCTGCGGTCGCCGCCGGTCTGGAGATATGTTTCGCCGAATTCCGCCGGGTCTTCGCGGCCGTGGCGGAACTCCGCGCCGGAGAGGCGCAGGATGCCGTCGCCCG
>CAMOSH010000269.1 GCA_946624575.1 uncultured Verrucomicrobiota bacterium | reverse complement strand
CCATTTTCCTAGCGCTCTTTGCGTTCCGCTGCATGGACAGTTTCTGGTCGCGCCCGTCGCCGATGCCGCCATTGACTATCCCTCAGGAAGATGTATTCTTTTCCGCGCCATGACCGAGAAGATTCTTGCTTTTCTGATAATGTCCGCGATGCTCGGAATCTACTTTTTCGAATTATGCCTTCCGCTGTCCGTTCTTGATTCAGGAAAGCCGATAGGGGAGCGTCTGGGGAACCTGTTCAACTGCTTGTTCGCCGCAATGCTGGCCTTCGGCATCGTTCGCGTTTGCTTCCTCCTGGACTAAGGCGCCGCCCCTTCATTTCGTCGAGTTCCACCAGTCCGAAGCCATTTTCGCCTTCCAAGGCGTCCTGTTCGGCCCATCCGAAACCGCGTTTTTCGCGCGGCTGGTTGATGCGGCGGCTTTCGCGTCAGGCAAGGATCAGGGCGCCGACGGGGCAGTCGAGGGCGCGGCGGACGCTCCATCCCCATTCGGAGACGGCGAATCCGACGAGTTCCGCGACGATGCCATCACCGGCGCGCATGCTTCCCCCATTGCGCTTCCGGACCTTTCCGCCGGGGCGTCCGGCCTGTCGAGATCACAGACTCGCGCCCATTCGGCCTTGATGGCCTCGGCGGCCGCGCCCAAGTCGTTTACGCAAAGCGCGGGGCGAAAGTCCTCGAACCAGTCGGCGGAATTGGCAATGAACTCCGCCGGACCGTCGAGGGCCATTTCGAGGGCGAGTTGGCCCGGATCGTCCTCCGCCATGATGCGCAGAGTCGCCGCCCATGCGAGCGGGAGGCCGCAGCTGTCGGACGGATCCTCGAAGAGGGGGCTGTGCGCGGAGTGCAGCAGCAGAAGCCGGCGCGGCGTGAACGGGTGCAGAAGCACCCTTCCGCCCCCCGCGAGCGCGAGGGGGAATCTGGGAGCGAGAGCGGCTGCGGCGCGTGATGGAACGGCATCGGACATGGCGACTCTCCAATCTACTTGACATCAACGCCGCCGGAGTAGCCGTCGATGTTCCGATAGGCTTCGAGCGTAAGCGAAAGGCGCTTGAAAGCTTCGTTCTCGGCGTTAAGGGAAACGCCTCGGCAGACGAATTTCTTTCCGTCAACCGACACGTCCTCGCACCATTGCGGCACCTGGGCGGTCTTTTTCATGATGATGTCCGCCGTGCGGGTGTTTTTCCTGTCGTAGAGGCGCATGCCTATTGTCTGCCCCCACTCGTCCGGCAGGTCGGAGGACTTGCCGTCTCCCTGCTGCCTGTCGCTTCTCAGATAGCCCCAGGCGGAGAACTTCTCGTTCGTTCACCAAAATATGTTCTTGGCCGCGCCAATGTCTATTCCCTTGTCTGGCATTTTCTTGATTCCCGTGCTGGAGGTTAGGCGGAGAGGGCGGCAAGCGCCGCCTTCACGGCCGTGAAGTGTTCAATGGCGTCTTCGCACCATTCGACCATGTCGGTGACGGATTCGCCGGAAAGACGGGTTTCAACGCCGAAGACGACGGCCATGCTGACCGCGGCGGCGGCGAGCCGGTGCCGACGGACGGGCCGATTCCGGACAGCGCGATTGAGCGGGCCCGGTCAATCGCGTTCTGTGCGGCCAGGACAAGCGTCTGCCCGGCGTAGGACGCGGCATCCGTCCACTTGGCCGGATTCATGGCGTCGGAAACCTTCGACGCGGCGGCGGAGAGCGCTTCCGCGCCTTCCTCAATGTCTAGATTCAGGGACGGCAAAGAAAGGGCTTCAGTTCCTGCCTGAAGAGCATCGAGGCGTCTGGAATCCGCCGCAACCGCCTCGCGTTCCAGATCGGCGACGGCTGCATAATAGTTCGTCCATTCTCCCTTCCAGGTAAAGGCATTGAAAAATGCGTCCTGCACATAGAGGAACGTTGCGGCAATATAATCGCGAATTAGTCGAAAATAGTGTTTGACGCGGTTCCAAAGATCGACAATGGCAAATTCGGCTGGCCGATTGAATTTTTCCTCAAGCCATTCCGCCCAGAACGCGCCAACCTGCGCCCATTGATTTGCAAAGTCGCGGGCAACCGCGGTAAACCCCTTGTCGATGTTTGCCGCCGCCGAAATGCCGCCATCGGAAAGGCCCGACAAAGATCCGGACACAGCGCCAAGGGCCTTGTCGAGCGCTTCGGGGCCGGCGCGAAGCATAGGAGCAAGCGTCAGCCCTGTTCGACCGAACACGCGCATCAGCTCCGTAGCGCGCTCCTGTTCGGAGTTAAGCGCGGCAATGGCCTTCATTTGATGCCTGAAGCCCTCGACTCCCGTCTCTCCCGTTGCCTTCGCCATTCGGCCCAGAATGTTCGCAATGTTCTCCACCGACGAGCCACGAATGCCAAGCTCGTCAAACATATGCGATAGCAACCGCACTTGCGCGGCGCTTGATCCGGATTCGGCGGCGTGGTCCGACAAGGAGTGCATTTTCTTCGCAAACTGCCTTGTTCTGGAGACAAGCGGGCCGAGGATCATGTTGAAAGACTGAAGGGCAGACCGCAGTATCTGAAACTGGACCACCGTTTTCCAAAAGTCGCAAATGGCGCCGAGACCGCCCACTTTCCCCTGCGCCCCTATCATTGTCTGCGAAAGCGACTGCGAGAACGCCACAAAACCCGCATTGGCACTGCCAAACGCGACCTGGGTCTGGTCAACTGCCTGAAGGACAACCGTGATCCCGGTTTCAGCCATGGTTGTAAAGCTCCGCGTTTTCGTCTATCGTTCGGCCCATGAAATCAAAAAAAACGCTCCGTCGCGCGGCATGGGCCGCCGCCGTCTTTCTACTGCTGGCACTTATCGGTCCGCTTGAGATTGAGGAATTCGCCTTGCTGTTCATGGCTGGTGTCTTGATCTCGTTTGTCGTGGTCCTGATCGCCTACTTCGTTTCGCTGCATCGGTCCTACAAGAGAAATGGGCTGACGACGGACGACCTCCTGTTTCTGCTGCTGATGAAGTAGCGTCGGAAAGAGCTGGGAAAGCGCGCGGTCGGTTTCGGCCTTAATCTGCGCGGCGGGCCTTTGCATCGGAGCTGTCGCGGTGAAAGCAAAAGCGGACAATTGTAGTTAGCAAAAGCGGACAGCGTTT
>CAMOSH010000268.1 GCA_946624575.1 uncultured Verrucomicrobiota bacterium | reverse complement strand
CCGCCGCATCGGGACCGGCGGCGTTAGCCGCCGCCTTCACGCTCCGCACCGGCGGCGCAGGCGCTGCCATCTTCTCCGGCACCGGCCATTTCGCCGAAGCGCCCGACGGCGGCGTCCGCGCCGAATGGTGCGTCGTCGCCGACAGGGCGGGCCGCTTCGCCGAAGCATTCGTGGGGGCCAATCTTCCGGCATCCCTCGTCTTCGGCGGCACCGCAATTGTCGATGGCGCCGAGGTGTCCATCCCGGTGGCACGCGGCCCGAAGGGGCATCTCTTCCGAGCCCCCGCCTCCCGCTTCGAATTGCGCGGCCCCGACGGCGCCACGATCCTGCGCCTCGCCCTCGACGAACCGACTCCACTCCTGCTTCAGGACAACCGCCACTGGAACGGCGACGGTCTCGGCATCCGCATCTTCTTCGCCACCGGCTCCTGCGAGGCCGGCAAGGAATACGCCGTGAAGGGCACCTTCCTCGCGGGGGATTCGGGGGCGGAGCCCCCGGCGGCCTTGCGCCTCTCCGCCGCGCCGCCGGTCCGCGTCGTCGCCGGCCCGGGCTGGATTCCGGTCGCGCGGGAGCCGTGGATCGAGCCCGGATCCGCGCTCGATTTCACGTCCGCGATCCCCCGCCACGCGCCGGCGGGCAAGTTCGGGCGCGTAGTGGCGCGCGGCGGGCACTTCGAGTTCGAGAATCTCCCCGGCGTCCCGCAGCGCTTCTACGGCGTAAACATCTGCGATTCGGCCAATTTGCCGGAAACCGCCGAGGAGGCCGGTCGCATAGCTGGCAACCTCGCGCGCATGGGCTACAACGCCGTCCGCATCCACCACCACGAAAAATGGCTCGTCGCCGAGGACGGCACATCGCTCGACCCCGCCCGCATGGCCAAGTTCGACCTCCTCGTCGCGGCCTGCGTCGAAAACGGACTCTACCTCACGACGGACCTCTTCGTCTCGCGCTCGCACAAGCTCCCCTGGCGCGCGCTCGGCATCGACCGCGATGGCACGATCCCGCCGGACGACTTCAAGGCGCTATGCGCCTTCTACGAGCCGGCGTATTCCAATCTCTGCGCCTGGGCGCGCGCCTTCTTCGGGCACGTCAATCCGCATACCGGCCGCACCCTCGCCGAAGAGCCGGCCCTCGCCACGCTCGCGCTCGTGAACGAAGGCAACCTCGGCAACCGTGGCGGCGCAGCGCTCCGCAACTTGCCGGGCGTGGCCGAGGCATGGAATAAGTGGCTTGCCGCGCACACTGGCAGCACCGCCGCAGGAAACAGCCACGCTTCCGCACAACTTGACGGTACGGCCCTTCAGGTCGCACCGCTCCCCGACAACCTCTACAGCCAGCCTGCGGCGACGTTTCTCGCCGACGCCGAAACGCGCCTCTACGGGCGCCTCCGCGACTTCGTGCGCGACGAGCTGCGCTGCCCCGTTCCGCTTTCCAATATCTCGGCCTGGTTCGAGCCAGCGCAATACGCGCTTCCGCGCGCCGGATTCGACTACATCGACACCCACTTCTACGTCGATCACCCGCAGTTTCTCGACAAGCCGTGGCGCCAGCCCTCGCTCTGCCCCAACCGCAATCCCATGCGCGGCGCCGACTGCGGCGCGCAGGACTGCGTCTGGCTCCGCCAGTTCGGCAAGCCCTTCTGCGTCTCCGAGTTCAACTATTCCGGTCCTGGGCGCTACCGCGGCGTCGGCGGAATTGCCACCGGCACCCTGGGGGCGCTTCAGGACTGGGACGGCATCTGGCGCTTCGACTGGGCGCACACGCGCGACGGCATCGCGAATCCATGCGGTCCGATCGGCTACTTCGACATCGTGAACGATCCGCTTTCGCTCGCGGCGGAGCGCGCGGCGCTCTGCCTCTTCCTGCGCGGCGACATTGCGCCGCTCGAAGCGGAAGACCCGCTCGTCCTTGACCCGGCGGCCTTGCGCGATCAGGCCTTCGGCGCCCCGCGCCTCGCATCCCTCGGCGACAACGCCAAGGCGTGGAAAGGCCGCGTTGGCACCACGTTCGATAGCAACCGGGGGCGATCGGAAGCTTCCGATGGCAATCGGAAAACGCAGAGCGCAGTCTCCATCGATCCGGTCTCCGGCACCTTCCTCATCGACACGCCGCGCACCTGCGGCGGCTTCGCCGAGAGCGGCGCCCACGTGGCAGGAACGCTGCGATTCGAACTGCTGGAAGAGAGCCGAAACGGCAACTCGCCGATATCGCGCGGCGGAGCCGCAGCGGCTGCCTCGGTGTGGGTTTCCTCCCTCGACGGCCGGCCGATCGCCACCTCCTCGCATCTGCTGCTGACGCATCTCACGGACGTACAGAACAGCGGCATCGAATACGCCGATCCCGATTGCACCATTCTTCTCAAGTGGGGCTCGCTTCCGCACCTCATGCGCAACGGCGCGGCGGACATTGAGCTGACGCTTGCCGCAAGCGAAGAAACGGCCACCGGGGGCGCGGGGGCGGTGCCCCCGTCCTTTGCCGTTTACCGCCTCTCACCCTCCGGTCGCCGCCTTGGAGAAGTGCCTGCCGAATGGAACTCGGCAACAGGAGCGCTCCGCTTCACCGCGCGCACCGACTACGCCCCCGATGCCGCCACCTATCTCTACGAGATCGTGCGCGAATAGCCGTTTTTCCCATCAACCACAACCACCCGGAAGGAATACGACATGAATGCAGAACGCTTGCCAGACGCTCACCTCCGCGCCGCCGCATTTGCCGCCGCGCTCGTTGCGCTCGCCATGCCACCGGCGAGTTCCGCCCGCACAGTTTACGACGCCGGCAAGGCGTTCAACGAGGCGGGGCATAATGCGAATACATTTGGCCCGTGGTCACTTCTCCACGCCTCTGGCGAGGGCATGACCAACAGCAAGGCCTTTGACACGACGACGGGGTCGAGCGGTTCCTATGCCGGCATCGGCGGGAACTCCTCGCCGTGGATTCGTGTGAATACAGGATCCGCATCCATAGCGTCCGGCGAAGAAGTCTTGCCAAACGAGCTGCTGATCCATCCCGCCGATCCCAAAGGCGGGACCGAATCCTATCCTTCGGACGTCGTGCGCTTCACGGCGCCGGAGGCAGGATGGTATTCAGCCAACATCTTCGCGCATGACACCGCGAAGGAGGCCAATAATGCCTCCACGACCAATTCTGGAGTGCAGGTGTC
>CAMOSH010000267.1 GCA_946624575.1 uncultured Verrucomicrobiota bacterium | reverse complement strand
GAAGGCCGCAGGCGCAGACGAGCGACTCCGGCGTGTCGGCGGCGGCGAAGAGGGCAACGCCGATTTCGCCGTTTTCGGTGAGGGTGCAGCCCGGGATGCCGGTGCGCTCGTAGGAGAATATCCAGGGTTCGCCGTCGCGGGAAAGGCCGGTAGGTATCGGCGTGGCGCAGCCTGCCGAAGGTTGAAAAGTTGAAAGGTTGAAAGGTTGAAAGGTTGAGGATGCCTGACTTTGGACTTTGGGCTTTGAACTTTCGACTTCATCCTCCGCCCTGTTGCCGTTGTAGTTCACGCAGGGGATGAGGTAGCGGGTCGCCTTGAAGCAGTCTCGGACGCGCAGTTCGTCGCGGAAGGAAACGGGCGCGTCGCCGGCATTTTCGATCGTCCGCGTGATGGCGAACGCGCCGTCGCCGAGGTCTTCGACGCGCTCCTCCGCAAGGCGCAGCGCCGGATCCGGTGCCCGCCACGGCAGAAGTTCGGCGACGGCCACGGCGCGATCGCCGACAAGTCCGGAAGGGGCGAAAAATCGATTCATTTCCATGTCTTTGACAAACTATCCGAAAAATTCCTTGCGCGGTGGAATGATAAATGATAGCATTGATGTCGTTCGATGCAATCAATGCAATCACAGGGAGATGGCAATGAAAACGATGACGATACGGAACATTCCCGACGAAGTCGCCAAATATCTTTCCAGCCGAGCCGCATCCGAGGGAACGAGCGTGAACGCGATGACCGTGGCGCTGCTAAGCAGGGCGGCGGGATTTGAGCCACGCCAGCGCAGGCGGCGCGACCTGTCGTGGCTTGTCGGCTCGTGGTCTCCCGAAGAGGCACGGCGCTTCGACGAAACCGTCGCGAATTGCCGGAAGGTCGATGAGAAGGACTGGAAATGAGAATCTGCCTCGACACCAATGCGTTCAGCGCTCTGTCAAAGGGCAATCCCAACGTGAAGACCGTGATCGAAGAGGCGGACGAAGTGATTCTTCCCGCGACCGTTTTCGGGGAACTCATGTTCGGGTTTCTGAACGGCTCCCGCTTTTCGGAAAACGAAAAGTTGCTTTCGCGTTTTTTGGAAGAAGACGGCGTCTCGCTGCAACCCGTGACGCATGACATCGCAGAGCGATACGGATACGTCAAAGCGGCGCTGAAAAGGAACGGAACCCCGATTCCCGAAAACGACATCTGGATCGCGGCGGCGGCGCTCGAGACCGGATCGCGACTCGTCACATACGACTCCGATTTCGCCCATGTCGGCGGACTGGTAGTCATTTCACCTTGAGTCGCCACTGAATGCGAAGGAACGCACTTGCGGCGTGGCGGAGGAGGCCGCCACGCCGCATGGATGGACAGGACACTAGCGCACGATCAGCGTGAACGCGTCGATGTGGGAGAGGTAGACGCCGCTAGTGCGATACGAAACCGCCCAGTCGTCGGGAAGGCCGGAGACGCTTGCGAAGCGGCCGCTGTAGCTACCCTCGACGATCTTGTAGCGGCCCTTGTCGGCGTTCTTGTTGAAGGTTTCGCCGCCGACCACCGAGAGTGAAAGCTCGGAGAGGTCCTGCGGCTCATCGAACTTCACCTTGCCGCAACCCGTCGCGTCGCCGGCGATGGAGAGGGTGCCGGAAATGGCATGCGGGGCGTGTTCGAACCGGATGGTCCCGCCGATGGAGGGCGCGAACGTTCCGGTGAACGTGGCGGCCGTGGCGTGCGTGATCTTGCCGCTCCCGCTCACGCCGCCGAGCGTCGCCGCCGTGGCCCTTGCCGCGCCGCCACCCTGGCCGTAGGTCCAGAGCGCGAGGATGCCTCCGTTCTTGAGGACGATGTCCGTTCCGGTGGGCAGAAGGTTGTCGCCGGAGCGCTGCTGGAGTTCGTTCGAGTCGATGGTCGTCGGACCGTTGTAGGATTGGGCCGTCATGAGGCAGACGGCCGTTCCGGCAGGGCCGCGCACCATGATGCCGCCGTCCGTTTCGCCCTCCGCGACGCCGCTCACGAGCGGACGGTATATATAGATGTTGCTCCCGGCGGGAACGTCAAAACCGGCGCCGCCGGGGCCGACGGCGAAGGTGATGTTGTCCCACGCGGCGTTGAGGCCGCTGGCGCAGAAACTGTTGTCGACCGTCGTCTGGAGATAGCCGCCGTCGAAGAGGAACGTCGCGACAGTGCCCTTGTCAAAATCGAGTGACACCTGGCGGCAACGCAGCACACCGTTGGTGGCGAGGCGCACGGTGGTCGGGTTGTCCGTCATGTATTGAGCCATGCGGAAGTTGCCGCCTTCGCAGTCGATGACGCCGCCGTCGCGAATGACGGTGCAGCCGGCGCCGGCGGCGTTTAGAAACTCGCCGCCAGAGGTCTTGAGCGTGCCGCCGCAGACGTCGAGAAGACCGTAAAGGAAGGCCTTGGTTTGAGCGTTGTAGTAGCCGATCTGGACATTCTTTCCCGGAGAGTTCGGGGAGACCACGACTTCGCCGCCGGAGAGGGTGAGCGTCCCGGTGGTCGCCTCGGCGGTGCCGCCGCTGCCACGGACGTAGAGCGGTGCCGCGTCGTTGAGGCTGGTGCCGTTCACGATCGTCGTGCCGCTCTTGATCTCGGTGTTGCCCTCGATGGTGAGGCGCCCGACGTTGTTAGTGCGACCGTCGCCGGGATCGAGGACGACGAGCCCGCCCTTCCAGCTGCCGCCGATGGGCGTCCACCGATACGTTGAGATCATGCGGGTGGTCGTGGGCAGGGCCCCGGGTTCGTGTTCGCCGTTGATTTCGCCGTGAATCGTCAGCGTCTTGCCGGTCTTCGCGATGACGTTGAAGGTGCGGTTCGACGAAACGAGGACGTTGCGGTTCGCGTGGAGTTCGAGGTTGTCGGGCTCGCCGAAGAGCGCCGTGTTGCTCCCGCGGACGAAGATGTTGTCGCGCGGCGACTCCGGGACGGCGCCAAAGGCGCGCTCGCACTCCGGCGCAAAGAGCATGCCCTCGGTGGAATCAAGGAAGAGGCCGCCGGTGTATGTCGAGCCGTCGGCGTCGAAATAGATGATGCTCTTGCCCTTGAGGTGCAGGCCGCCGTCGAGGTTGCCGTCTGAGGCGCCGGTCTTGAACGGGGCGTAGAACCGCACCGTCTTCGATACGGCGTTGTTGTAGGTCGCGCCCTTTTCGCCGATGGTGATGGGCGTGTTCGCCCA
>CAMOSH010000266.1 GCA_946624575.1 uncultured Verrucomicrobiota bacterium | reverse complement strand
ACCGCATCGTTTGGGAACTGATTTACGCATCGACAAAGACACTCGTCCGACGAAGAAACCCGCCCTCGGCGTCGCCCGGCCTTTCTCGGTTTTCGCTTGACCCTGTGAAAGTGCCTGCATAGAATGAGCCCCAAAAATGGAGACGATTCTCTACTTTTCCACCTCCTCGACGCGCGGCGGCGCGCACATGACGTATGTCGGGGCGCAGGCGGAGGCGACGAAGCGCGGCGTTCATCTCCAGTTCGTGGACCGCAGGCCCGAACCGGAACTTGTGCGCGAACTGGACCGGCTTTGGCATCCCGTCGGCCAGATCGCCTACTGCGGCGGCGTGTGGAACGACATTGACGAGCGGACGTTCGGCTCCACGCCCGTGGTGCTGGTCGATCACGATCCGAACAGGCCCTTTCCCTCCGCGTTCTCGATCCTGCACGACTCCGCCCGCACCGGGCGCATCGCAGCGAAGGAGCTTCTGTCCACCGGATTCCGGAATTTCGCCTACGTCGCCCAGCCCGGAATCCTGCATTGGAGCGAGGAGCGCGCGAGGGCGTTCGAGCAGACGGTGCGGATGCACGGCGCGGAGTTCCGGAAGATGGAGACGCACGGACTGCTGAAGTGGGACGTGGCGTGGACCCGGAAAATGCACGCGTTTCTCCGGTCGCTGCCGCGGCCGTGCGCTCTTTTCGCCTCGTGCGACATGGTGGCCGTAGAAGTCCTGGCCGCGGCGCGCGAAATCGGACTGGAAGTCCCCGGCCAGCTGGCGGTCCTCGGCGTGGACGACAACGCGGACCTCTGCGAAAACGCCGTGCCGACGCTTTCGTCGATCGTCCCGGACTTCCGCCGGGCCGGGGCGATGGCCGTGGAGGCCGTCATCGACATGGCGGGCGGGCGCGGCCCCGGCGGCTCCGGCGGCGCCGCGCCCGCCGCGCGCCGCGTGGCGCTCTACGGCGACCTTGGCGTGGAGAGGCGGGCCTCGACGCGGCCGCTCGCGTCGCACGACGCCGTCGCCGCCAAGGCGCTCGCGCTGATCCGCCTCAAGGCGCGCGAGGGGTTGCGGCCGGCGCAGGTCGCGGCGCTGTTTCCCTGCTCCAGGCGCATGGCGGACCGGCGCTTCCGCAAAGCCGTCGGCCACAGCATCGGCGAGGAAATCCATGCGGTGCAGCTCGCCGAAGCGCAGCGTCTCCTCGCCGATCCCGAGCGCCAGCTCAAAGTCGTCTCCGACTTCTGCGGCTTCGGCTCCCCGGGCTCGCTGCGCAACTTCTTCCGCCGCGAAACGGGCATGTCCCTCTCCGCCTGGCGCCACGGCCATCGCCCGTAGCCCGCGCGGCGAGACGCCGCACCCCCCAGTTCCGCGGGCAAGATGCCCGCGCTCCCAGGCGGCGGCGCTGGGGGGTGCGGCCTCCGGCCGCGCCGAATTTGCGGGCTGGAAGCCCGCGCTCCCAGGCGGCGGCGCGTTCGGAGGGTGCCACGGACGCATCCACAATGGCATTTGCGCAATTGCCGATTTGCGAACAATAGTCACTTGTCATTTGTGAACAATTCCCCTCCGCGTCCCTGCGTCCCTGTGTCCCTGCGTCCCTGTGTCCCTGCGTCCCTGTGTCCCAGCTGACTGGATCGGAACGCGGGGCGGTGCTATGCTTCCGGCCCGTGACCGCGACGGTGCTGTATCTCACGATGACGGAGAATTCGCCCAGCCAGGCCGACAAGCTGGCTGGGATTCGCCGGTATTGTTCGACGCGCGGCTGGTCGGCCGAGATGATTTCCCGTCCGAGGTTTTCCCCGGAGGCTATTTCCGAAATCCTGAGAGGCCGCCGCCTCGTCGGCTGCGTCGTCGATGGTGTCGCCAACCACGTCGATCTGCCGCCGCGCCTCTTTCGTGACGTTCCGGTCTCATACATCGGCTACATGAGGGGCAGGACCGGAAACCGCCCAAATTTCCACTTCGACACCGCCGCCATAGTGACCGCCGCGCTGCGGGAGCTTTCAGCCGGCAAGCCCTCATGCTACGGCGTGATCGGATTTCCAATCCACCAGCGATGGGCCAGACAGCGAGTTGGCGCCTTTCGCGCAGCAGTCGGCGCCATCGGCGCGAAGTGTCTGGCATTTCCGTTCGGCGCGGTTTCCGGAAGGGCTGCGGCCGATGTCTGGGGTGCCTTCGAGGCCCGGCTCGTCAAATGGCTCGCCTCTCTCCCCGACAGGACGGCGCTGTTCGCGGTGAGCGATGAAGTTGCGGTGCTGGCGACCCGCGCCGCCCGCGCGGCCGGGCGCGGCATCCCGCGCAGCCTCACTCTCGTTTCGGTGGATAATTACCCGGGGCTGTGCGAGGGCGCCAACCCGCCGATTTCCTCCATCCAGCTCGATTTCGAGCGCGTCGGATTCCTCGCCGCCGGCGCGCTCGACGGGCCGTCCGCCCGCCGCGCATCCGGCCGCTCAGCCGTCAGATCCTCCGCGCTCGCCCCGGCCGCGCAGCCGATACTCGTTCCGCCGCTCCTTGTTGTCCGCCGCAAGTCCACAAGCGGTCGCGGCCGCCACGAAAAGTTCGTTCTTCGGGCCGAGGAGATCATACGCAGGGAGGCGTGCGACGGTCTCACCGCCGCCGCCCTCGCCGCCCGATTTCCGTGCTCGCGCAGTCTCTTCGAACTGCGATTCCGGGAGGCGACGGGCCACAGCGTTCTTGACGAGATCCTCCACGTCCGTCTGGAGAAGGCGTTTTCGCTCCTCTCTCGCACCGACACCGCCATCGGGGCCGTTCCGGCACTGTGCGGCTTCCGCTCGTATTGGGCGCTCGACGACCTTTTCCGCGCCCGGTTCGGAATGGGAATGCGCGCGTGGCGCAGACGCAATTTCAGCTGCTGAATTTTTTGGTAAAAACCCAAACTTTTTTCGTTGCGGCATGGTATAGTCTGGTTCAGCCGCGCGGTTAGTCGTCCGCGCCGCTCTACGCACCGACCATTCAAACAAGACGAGAGAATACCATGCACACCAGCAACTGGCGAATCACCGCGTTCGCGGCGCTGGCGGCCATTGCCGCCGCCGCGATTCCAGCCGCCGCCGGCATCAAGTATTGGGACAACCCCGCGTACCGCGCCTTCGACGTGGACTGTTACGTCCCAGGTGCAGTCTGGAACTACGACGGCATCCGCAACGCTGGCGCGGACCAGCCGCACTCCGACACTGCGCCGACATGGAAGAACCTCGGCTCCGCCGGCGCGAACAACGACGTCTGGATCCGC
>CAMOSH010000265.1 GCA_946624575.1 uncultured Verrucomicrobiota bacterium | reverse complement strand
CCATGAGCGCGGTTGCGCCGCGGTAGTGCAGCCACATCCCGCAGATGCCGCCCTCGAGCACGGCGCCGTTCCCGAGTTCGACGCATCCGACATCAACCATGACGACCGGCGACTTCGTGAGTTTCGCGTAGTCGCCCGAAAGCGTGACATTATCCAGACGGCACGTCGCGTTGGCGTGGTTCATCAGGATGGCGGGAATGATCGTGGTCGTGGCGGATTCCTTCGTGATGGACAGCGTGTAGTTCGTCCCCTCCGGCGAGAGCAGCGTGAATGCGCCGGCTTTCGTGACCGAAAGGCTCGACGAAAGGGCGATGTCGTTCGCCACATAGACGGAGCCGCCGTCCGCGACCGCATCGATTGCGTCCTGAAGCGTCGCCTGCGTCATGACGGGACGCGTCGAGATGTGGAGCGTGCCCGCTCCGGTGATCGTCAGCCCGTTGTACGTGCCGGCCGGATAGTCGCCGGCGTCAAGGTAGTTGTGTCCGGACATGGCCGACTCCGCCGTCATGTCAACGGCGAGGTCCAGCGTCGCGCCGCGCTCGGCGTCGATCGTCACGGACGAGGCGAACGGGACATCGGCCGAGGAGACCTTGAGCGTTGCGCCGTTCGCAACCGAAATCGCGGTCACATTCGGGAACGAACAGAAATCGCCAACCTCGAATGTGCCGCCCGAAACCGTAATCGTGCCGTGGATCGTGTTCTCGTGTCCCACGCACGTGTAGGTGTAGTCGCCGGTCGGATTCCAGACGAGCGACATCGCCTTTGCCGTGCCGTCGTCCTTTAGCAACCAGTCGTTCGTGCGGTCGGCCGTGGCGTTCATGGTGACCGTCGCAGCCGCCGTCGCCCGGATGTAATGCCGGGAATCGCTTTCCGACAGCGAGCCCCCTGCATACGATCCGTCTGGTTTCATGGAAAACGATTCGACCGTCTGGTCGGCGGCGATTCTGACGGAATACGATTTCGCCAGATTTCCAGCACGTGAATAGACAGTTGCTCCGCCAAGGGCACCGCCGGCAGATGCCGTCAACGAGTAGTCACCGTTCGCGCCGCCGCCGACATCGATGACACCGATGGAGTTGCCCGTATTGCCGAGCGTCCAGACCGGCGGCCAGTTCGCATTGGCATTCTGGTAGATGCCAAGCGCGGTGACCTTCCCGGTAACATTGATCGGCGTTGCTCTTGATCCAAAGTGGCACATTCCTTCGCCGCAATCGATGTCCCCGCTGATCGTGAGTCCGCGGGAGCCGGATCCTGATGGCACGTCGGCACTGGCATTCCAGTTCAAACTGCCAAAGTGGACGGAAAGCCCGCCGCCCGTGATTTTCCCCGACAGCGTGACGTCTTTGACCGTGACGGCGACGTTGTAGTACACAACCCCACCGTAGCCGTTCGGTCCTGCGGACGGCGTTGTCCATGCGGACGTATTGATCGGATAGGCGAACTCGCCCGCACAGTTGAACGCAACGCACGTCACGTTGTTGGATTGCGTGGAACCGGTTCCCTGTGCATATCCGTTGCAGTCGCTGTTCACCTGAATTGCGCCGGTCGTCGCGCCGAAGGCGGTCAGGCTACTCGCAACGAGGCGTCCGTCGTCGATCTGCGTCCCGCCCGTGTAGGTGCTGGCGCCCGAAAGGTCGAGCATTCCGTTGCCCATCTTCACGAGCCTGATGTTGCCGGAGATCGCCCCGGCGTAGGCCATGTCGGTCGCGACGTCGAACGTCAGCGTCGCCAGCGTGTCGGACGTGTTCGTCACGCCGGCGTAGCCGGCGAGCTCCGCAACGTCCGTCACGGTCCGGTCAACGCCATTGAGGTCGAGGTCCGCCGCCTGGACGGAACCGACGAAGCCGGCGGCCATTGCCGCGGCCAGGAACAGTCTTTTGGTGATGTGCATGGTGGATTCTCCCTTGACCCGGAAAAGGCATTTTTCCGGGTGACGGGGACAATGCTACCACATCTCCACGCAATTAGATTGAATTTTTGAAAAAAAATGTTAGCGGGGAATTCATGTTGGCTCGAATTCGATGAAGCCTCCGCGCCTCTACCGCCTCTCCCTGCGGAAGCGCAGGGGGGACAGGCCCGTCCGCTTGCGGAAGAAGTGCCAGAAATCGCAGCCGGTGCGGAAGCCGCTCAGGCTCGCGACCACGGCGATCGTCCTGTCGGTGTGGACGAGCAGCTCCATGGCGCGCTCCAGCCGCACGTTCAGGATTTCGTCCAGGGGCGGGTGTCCCATTGCCTCCCGGAAGCGCAACTGGAAGAGCTGACGGGTCCCGGGGAAGCGGGCGGCGAGTTCCGCCGCCGTGAGACCGTCGCACGCCTCGCGCCGGATCATGTCCATCGCCTCGAGAATGCGGGGTTCGCGCCGGCCATGGCCCCGCGTCGACGCCCGGCGGTTCACCAGCAGCGGCGGAAATACGATCGCCTTGCGCAGGGAACGCTCCCCAAGCGACTTTGCGGCGAGGTATCCTGCCATTTCATGGTCGAGCACAACCGACGAGACCTTCGGCGCGATGTCCCTGTCCTGCGGCATGTGCGGCTCCGTGCCGTCGACGCCAACGAGCGTCCCCGTGCGCGGATAGGCGCGCCCGGCCCTCGCCAGGGCGTCCGCGACGATGAACGCGCAGCCGTCGTTGACGGCGAACACGGCGCTGTGCAGGGGGAGCGAAGCGGCCCACTCGACAAGGCTCCGCGTGGGGACCGCCGTCCGTGGGGCGGAGTTGTCGGGAAAGTAGGCGAACGGGCAGTCGAACCCCGCCTCGCGGCAGCATTCGCGGAAGACGTCGATCCGTTCGCGCTGCCACTTTCTCTCCTTCCAGAAGGAAACCACGGTGTAGGCGGACGGTTTGCCGGCGGAAAGCTCCCTGAACGCCATGCGCGCCACGGCGGCTTCGTCGCACTCGACCCGGGGCGCGTCGCTCCACTCCGGGGTTTCCGGCGGGCCGAAATAGACGACCGGGACACCTTGGAACGCGGCAGGCGGGAAGGTTCCCTTCCTTCTCCAGCATTCCGCCACGCATCCGATGGGACGCAACCGTTCGAGCGCCTCCTTCAGCGCGGCGGGAGTGCAGTCCGTGTGATCGAGCGTCTCGACGCGCCACCCGCGCCCGGAGGCGTAGCGGCGCATTCCCTCCAGCCTGCGCCGCTCCCGCTCGATCCGCAGCTGGCAATCGACGTAGAGGATCGTCGGAGGACTTCCGCCCTGCGCCGCCGCCGTCTTCCCGTTTCCCGCGTTCTTCATGTTTCGGCCTTCGCTTTGCGGACGA
>CAMOSH010000264.1 GCA_946624575.1 uncultured Verrucomicrobiota bacterium | reverse complement strand
ACACCTTCATCAACGGCGTCGGCGACATCAGGATCGGCATCAAGGCCTACTCGCGCCAGGGCAACTGAGGCCTCCTCCGCCTCGCCACCTCCCCGCTCCGTCCCGCCGCGCACCGCGCGACGGGGCGGAGCGGGACTTTTCACGGGCAGGTCGCCCCCGGGACATTCGACTTGCCAAACGGGAAATCCGTCGCTAGACTACGGCGGCACCACAACGAACGGAGATGCCAATGCGAAAATCGTCCGCCCGCCCATGCCAGTTCCCCTATCGCGGAGGAGCCGACAAATGCTGACCATTCTCATTATCGTGGGGGGTGGGCTCGGCACGTTCCTCCTCGGTATGAAGCACCTCTCGGAGGGCCTGCAGGCCGTTAGCGGCTCGGGCCTCCGGCGCTTCATGTCCGTCACCACGACGCACCGGCTCGCGGGAGTGGGCACCGGCGTCGTCTCCACCATGATCGTGCAGTCCTCCTCGATCATCACCGTCATGGTGGTCGGGTTCGTTTCGTCGGGCCTCATGAACCTGTCGCAGGCGGTGAACGTGATCATCGGGTCGAACATCGGAACGACGGCGACGGCGTGGATGATCGCCTTCGCTCCCGACGTGAAGATGCTTGGCCTCTCGGTGGTGCTCGCCGGCGCGGCGCTGTATTTCTTCCAGAACCGCGAACGCCTGCACAACGTCGGCCTGGCGCTCATGGGTCTGGGCTGCATCTTCATGGGGCTCTTCTGGATGAAGGAGGGCATGGAGCCCGTGCGGTCGATGCCGGCCGTCGTGGAGGCGTTCCGGTCGCTCGACGCGACTTCCGCCCTGGGGCTCGCCAAGTGCGTGCTCGTCTCGCTGGTGTTCACGGCGGTCGTGCAGTCCTCCGCGGCGACGACCGCCATCGCGATGACGCTCGCGCAGCAGGGGCTGCTGAGTTTCGAGGCCGCCGCCGCGACCGTGTTCGGAATGAACATCGGCACGACGATGACCGCCTGGCTGGCCGCGTTCAAAGGCTCGGCCGAGGCGCGCCAGACGGCGCTCGCGCACACCCTGTTCAACATCGTAGGGACCGTCGTCATCGTTCCGTTCTTCGTTCCGGTCATCCTCCCGCTGGCGACGTCGTTCTTCCCGCACTACGCCAACGCCGTCCTCGTGAACGGCGCCACGACCTATCCGAACATGGCGGCACCGATGGCGGCCATTCACACGCTCTTCAACGTGATCACGACGGCGTTGTTCCTGCCGTTCACCCGGCAGTTCGCCGCGCTCGTCTCGCGCGTGATCAAGGCCAATCCGGCCGAGAAGCCGCACCTGAGCGCGCTCAGCATGTCCGCGCACATCTCGCCGGTCATCGCGTGCGACCAGGCGCTCCTGGAGGTGGAGTTCATGCGCGACAGCGACGTGGAACTGCTCGACGCGGCCGGAAAGGTCGTCTCGGGCGAGGCTTCCGGTCGCGAAGAGGAGCACATCCTGCACCGCGAGGGCGTCCTGGACAACGTGCAGCGCGAGGTGACGGAATTTCTCGGGAAGATCATGGTCAAGCGCGCGCCGACGTCGGTCTCGAGCCGCGTGCGGCGGCTCCTGCGCCTTTCGGACGAGCTGGAATCCATTTCGGACGAGACAGCGACCATCCTGCGGGCGACCCGCCGCCTCCGGAAGGGCGGGCAGGAGTTTTCCGCGCAGTCCCGCCAGGCGCTCCTCGACGTGCACGCGACGGTCACCGCGTTCGCGGCGACGGTGTCGCCCCTCGTCAAGTCCCCGCGTCCGGCGTTCGACCTGGCGGCGCTCCAGGCGACTTCGCACGAAATTGGCGAGCGCATCCGGACCGCGCGGCGCAGGCAGCTGGACCGCGTGGGCCCGGACGACCCCGACTCGCCCATCCGCGTCCTCGCCGAACTCGACATCCTCAACGCGTTCGAGCGCATCCGGTCCTGCTACATCAACGTCGCGGAGACGCTGGCCGACGGCAAGGACAGGGCATGATCCGGTAGATTGTTGCCAGTTGCCAATGTTGCCGATGGTCAATACCAATTCCAATTGGACTTTCAACCTTTCAACGGTCATTGGCAACATTCCCCGATTTGACCGCGGTCAGTTGGTCTGGTAGTATCTGCGGCGTTTCCGAGGGGCGCAGCACCCCGAAGCAAATCCAGTACAGGATCACGGAGCATGAATGCACGGCAAGTCGATTTCGCCACATTTTGCATTGGCAGCGTCGCCTCATCGTTGGAAATGGGCGAGCCCGAGGTGTATCGACGTCTGAAGGAGTCCGGCATACTGATGGACTACATCGTGCCCTGCTACGATGTCTTGCATACGTTTTCCCGCGAATACATCGTCGAAGATCTGATCGCCCTCATGCGCAAGAAAGGAGTGCTGGCGGCGGCATGACACTCTTCCACACATCCACCATCCGCATTCCTTCGCCTGATACGTGCCACTCGCGCGACCACCTCGATTTCGGGCGCGGATTCTACCTTACACCACTGGAGAGCCAGGCTCGGAACTACGGACAGCGCTTCATTCGCCGCGGTGATCCGGCCGTGATGAACATCTATCGGTTTTCTGACGCTGTTGCCGACGCCGCGCGCAAGACGTTCCTTGAATATGACGGCGAATGGCTCGACTTCATTGCCGCCTGCCGCAAGGGTCTCCCCCATATGCCCAGTATGACATCATCGAAGGCGGCGTTGCGGATGACCGTGTGTTCGACTCGGTTGATCTCTATCTGCAAGGCGTTTATTCCCGCGAACAGGCTCTACACCAATTGCGCTGGAAGAAACCGAACCTCCAGATATGCATATCGTCGCAGAAAGTTCTGGACAATCATCTCCATTTTCTGGAGGCAATCGACCTTTGAGCCATGCAAGCCAATCCCACGCTTCTCCAGCGGAAATATGCGCGTATCATACGGCTCGTCGCCGAACACAGAGGCTTGCCCTACGAACATGCCTTTGACTTGTTTTATCGGTCCAAGACGTTTGAGCTGATCAGCGAAGGCGTGGCCGACATGCACTGTCTCAGCGACGAGTATCTTGCCGAAGAGGTCGAACGTGAAATCGGGAGCCCAACACCGTCAAAACGGCCATGAACGCTTCCGCCCCCATCCGCAATTGCCACGCGGCGCGCCGCCGTTCGATTGTTGCCAGTTGCCAATGTTGCCAATGGCCAATACCAATTCCAATTGGACTTTCAACCTTTCAACCTTTCAACTTTTCGACCGTTGAAAAGCACAACGTAGCGGCGCGGGTGTGACCAAACTTTGTCAGAACGCAAAGGACGCAATCGCGCGGGCCGAT
>CAMOSH010000263.1 GCA_946624575.1 uncultured Verrucomicrobiota bacterium | reverse complement strand
ATGAGCTCGCTGAAGGGCTGACCCGCTCCCCCGCGCGGCGCACCTGCGCCGCGCGGAGGGCGTGCCATCTACGCTGTAATTTGTGTCATTGCCGATTTGTGAACAATTGTATCATTTGCCAATTGCGAACATTTTTCTCCCCCCCCCCAGCCACTGCCGGGGGAAAGAAGGGTGCATGCCTGCGCGTCTTTTAAAAGGATGAATCCAGAAGGAAGTCCGCAATGGGCCGATGACGGATACCGTTCCGGGAGAAGTCCATTTCGTCCATGGAAAGGACGAGTTTGGGATAATTGTCCCGAATCCGTTCCAGAACCGCAAACTCCCGATCCCGGATTTCCGCAGTCGGCATGCCGTAGCGAAAAATCAAGAGATGAATGCAATGATTTTTCGATACGGCGAAATAAGTTAATTGTATCGCGGAAACATTTCGCCGTGGCGAAACGGCCCGTCACGGTCTGCCACGCCGCCCTTCGCCGCCCGCCCCTGACGGGTGTCCCCCCTTGCGTTTTCAGAATCCGATGGCCTTGCGGACGGAGGCGCCATGGATGCGCTTGGCGTCGCTCTCGTCGCGCAGGGCTTCAAGGAGAGCCCCGACGCCTGGCGATCCGCCAAGGTAGCGCAGCGACTGGCGGACCGTGCGGAAGTCACCGGGGGCAAGATTGGGGATGGAGTCGAGTTCGGCCCGGTCGCTCGGAGCAAGAGGCACGCCGAAGAACCGCTCGAAGAAGAGCGCCTTTCCGTCGGACTCCAGCCAGTCGAACGCTATCTTGAACGTGAACCGACGCAAGGTCGCCGGATCCAGGTTGTCCGAGTAGTTCGTGGCGCACACGAGAACGCCGCGGAAATTTTCCATTTGGTGGAGAAGTTCGTTCACCTGCGTCACTTCCCAGGATCGTTCGGCCATGGAACGGGAGCGAAGCAGCCCGTCGACTTCGTCGAAAAAGAGGATCGCGTTTTCCGCTTCGGCCTCGCGAAACGCGCTGGCGATGTTCGCCTCGGTTCCGCCGACCCACTTGCTCAGCAGGTCGCTCCCCATCTTGACGACGACCTTCGCTCCAAGTTGCGCGCCCAGGTATTTGGCGAACTCGGTCTTCCCGGTTCCCGGAGGCCCCGAAAGAAGGATGTTGAAGCGCGGACTGTCGGCCATGGTCCCGGCGGCCGGCGTCTCCAGCTCCTCCCGGAAGCGCCGCGCGGCCTCGACGATGCGCGGCAGCGGAATCGCAGTGGCGATGGAAAGCCCGTCGAGAGAATAGTCCTTCGCCGGACGCATCCTGTCGTCCGCGATCCGCAGTCCGAGAAGTTCGCAATGCGGCGCCATGAGCTTTCCGACAAGATCGCGAACGCCGTCCTTCGGCGGCGCAAGCCGCTTCACGTTGCGCAGGACTCCCGCGATCCCGCCGGCGTTGACAGGCCAGGTCGCGGCGAAGTCCGCGGCCATGGCGGCGTCCACCAGATCGCCCATCCCGGCATTTGCGACCTGGTTTCGCCAAACCGCCGCCCGCTGCTCGTCCGAAAGCGAGTCGAAGCGAACCGAATAGTCGAACCGGCGGCGACTGGACTCGGCGATTCCACTTGGCGGGGCGTTGCTGATCCAGATGACGGGGGTCCTGAGGCCGTCGAGAACGCTGTTGAGCCGTCCCTTGGCGTCGCCGTCCTCCCCGGAGTTGCCGCCGCGCCATCCGAGCAGGGACGCAATCGCGTTCCTGTCGCTCGAATTGAGCATCGCATCGGCTTCGTCGACGACGATCAGGCTACGATCCGGATCAAGCTGCCCGTCGGCCACGCGGAGCGCCGAGAACCTGAGCGCGACCGAACTTCTCCGCCCGTCCCTGTCGCGCCCCGGACACTGCTCGATGAAATAGCACTCCCTGCCGCATTCGGCCGCGACCGCCCGCGCGAAGCTCGTCTTGCCCGTTCCGGGCGCTCCGTGAAAGAGCACGTTCGCCGGACCGGACCCGGGGGCGAGGATTCCGCGCAGCAGCGCCCCGTGCTTCGCGGCCACGGTGCCGAAGAACTCCCACGGCAGAGCCTCCTCGCGGCTCTTCTTGTAGAACCTGCTTTCGAGAGGCGTCGCGTCGAACCCATCGAAGAACCCGCAGACGTCCGCGTTGAAGTCGAGGTCGTCGTCGAGGATCTCGAACCTCGCGAGGGGGGCGTCCCGCACGAGCGCGGCGCGCACTTCCGGAATGCTTCTGTCGATGAACATGGCCAGCGCGCTGATCCGCTCCTCGCGGGAGCACGCGCTGCCCCGGCAGATTCCGGGCCAAGGCCATTCCAGAAAGTCGCTCCACAAAAGATAGCTTGCCAGCACGATGTCGCGCTCGACATCGCCGAGCCGCATGAGCCGCGCGAATTCCTCGAACTTGTCCCGGAAGCGTTCGCTCCCGGCATCCGCCGGAATGATCGATTCAAGATACGCCAGCAGCTTCGGCCGCACCTTCCGACGGTTCCAGAGGCACCGGAGGACTTCGCTTCCATCGTCTTCGAACGACAGCGCGTCGCCGCCCCTGCACGTCTTGTCGCCTTCGATTCGCTTGCGGGAGGTCGGCGTAAACTGAGTTTCATACCATACGCGGATGTCGTCGGCCGACACGAGCCGCGACGGCGATTCGAAGACGTCGTTGTCGGAAATTTTCTCGTTGTAGGAGGGAAGCATGTTCAAAAGGAAGCGCATAGCGCTGCGGATGCGGAAAACGTCGGATTCCGGCTTGTATTTTGGCATTTGGCTTGTTGTTCTCTCGGTGTTGCTGTTTGAAATGCGGTCGTTTGGAAGGCCCCAATGATTTACGCGGCGCGCATGCGCGCACGTGGAGGAGTCATCCAAGACTCCTCACGTGACGTTCCAGGACGCGCTCGCCCCTGTCCAGGGTTGCATTGATGGCCAAGAACGCGACGTGGCGTCCAGTGCCAATGGGTTTGAGCTTGTCGTTTTTGTTTTTCGGACGGCGGCACATGTCCTCCGGCCTGGTCGCATCGACGACCACCCCGGCATGGCGAATCAGTTCGTGGTGCGCCCCGAATACCGGGGCGAAGTATGTTTTTTTTCATGTTTTGCTTTCCATTTTCCTTTGCATCCGCAACGAACGCGACAGATTAGATAATAACAAAACATTTTGAAATAATCAAGAGCAAATTCGCGAAAACTCAAAAAAACGCGTCGTAGATGATTTTCAGCCGCCTGCGGCCGCAGGCGGCTGAAAGGGTGAAAAGTTGCGCGGCGACGCCCTCGTCGTCGCGGGTCGCGGGCTAGAAGCCCGCGCTCCCAGGCCGTGGCCGGTTGAAAGGTTGAATAGTTGAAAGGTTGAAAAGTTGAAAGGTGGCGCGGCTGAAAGATGCCTG
>CAMOSH010000262.1 GCA_946624575.1 uncultured Verrucomicrobiota bacterium | reverse complement strand
CGTCGCGCGACGGCGAGGCGCCGTCGCCACATCCGCTCCCGATTTCCGCGTCGTGAGCGTGGACAAGTGGGGCAACGAAGGGAAGTAGGCGTCCAGTGTCAGAGAAACATTGCCATGTAAAGCGGAAGGTGGAGGATTCCGTCCTTTTCCATCAGATCCTTGGTGTAGAGAATGACCGGTTCGCCAAGCTTTTTGCCGAATTTCGCGCGGAATTTGTCGAGGGAGGCGTGCCGTTGGTATTTTCCGCTTTTTACCTCAACCGGACAGATCGCCCCGCCCCTGCGGACGAGAAAATCAATTTCGATGTCGTTGCGGCGTGTTGTGCTGTCGGGTCGGGAATAGAAGAACAGTTTTCTTCCGGATGCCCGGAATGCCTGTGCGACGGCGTTTTCCGCGATCATGCCGTTGTTCGCCCCGGCGTTTCCGAAGAATACCTCGCGGTAGAGGGCGTTGTCGGCGAAACGGCCGTCGTCGAACGCATGCGTGACAAGAAGTCCGGTGTCGGCCATGTAGAGTTTTTTGGTCGAATGCTCGAGGCTCAATCCAAGACCGGCGGATGGTTCCGTCGCGTTAAGGCAGGGATTGACGATCCGCGCGTCGTCCAGCCAGGTGAAGGCGTCCTCGTAGTCGCGGAAACGGGCGGACTTGGAAATCGAACTGAGTCGGTATTTCTTTTCTTTCCGCGAAAGTTGCTCCGGGATCGCGTCAAACGTTCCCCGGATCCGCGTTTCGTATCCGGCAGCGTATTTTGCAATGTCGTCACGGTAAATCCGGAGAATCTCGCGCTTTGCCCTGTCGGCGTCGCCGAAGTCCCGCGTGTCCGCGTATGCCGCCACCGCCTGTGGCATCCCGCCCACGAGCATGTATTCGCGGAACCGCCCCATCACGGTTTCGTGCAACGGCCGAGTCATGGGCTTTCGGGACTCGAAATGCTCCCTGACGAACGGCAAGGTCGTTTCATCGCCGAGTGCCAGTCGGAATTCCTCGAAATCCATCGGATGCAAGTCGAGGTGCTCCTCCTCCGACGGAATCAGTATGTCTTGCACGTTGCGTCGAAGAGAGATCAGAGAGCCCGTCTCGATGTAGTCGTATCTGCCGTCGGCGACAAGGTGCTTGATCATCTGCCTCGCGAGCGGAAACAACTGCACTTCGTCAAATACGATGGCGGACTCCCTTGGATGGAGCCGCGTTCCGGAAGAAAGGGAAAGTGCGGAGAAAAACGCATCGAGATCGTGAGGTCGCTCCCGTATCGCGGATGTCACGGCGGGATCGGCTTTGGAGAAATCGATGATGACGGAAGTCCTGTATTCCCGCTTGACGAAATCCTCCACGAGCGACGTCTTGCCGACGCGCCGCGCGCCATCGACCATGACGGCCGTTCGTCCTTCAGACCGTTTTTTCCAGACAAGAAGCGACTGATACGCTTTCCTTTTGAATCTCATGGCCTCCTCTTCGGTTTCTCTTTTACCCACTTGTCTGTTTCGGGGGGGGGGGATTCAATCACTTTTCCATTGGAAAATCAAGGGGAATTTTTTGGTATTTGCACGAAAAGGCAGTTTACGAATGAAGGATTTTGCACGAAAAGGCAGTTTGCGAATGAAGGATTTTGCACGAAAAGGCAGTTCACTGAAGTGGCATGAAAAACATGCTTCTCCGCGTTTTTTGCGTTCTCCTTTGCGCGCTTTGCGTTGGGATGTCGTGCGCCGATGTGGCAAAGGCGCCCTCGCCGTCGCACGACTACGGGGGCGTTGCCTCTACCGTCATGAAAGTCGAAAACCCAGCCCCTGCGGGGCCGGCTTGCGCCGAAATCTACGCAATCACCACCGGAAGGACCGGGATTGCCGCGAAGTGTTTGTCCTTGGTGAGAATCGTCGCGCCGTGCTGCATGGCGCTGGCAGCTATCCAGATGTCGCCGAGGGGAATCAATTCGCATAACTTTAGCATCGGAGGTGAATCATGTTAAGCAAAAACCTAAAAGCGCCGATTCCCGCAAAACGGCTTTGCGCCCACCGGGGACTCAGCGCCGCCCTTCCCGAAAACAGTCTTCCCGCCCTCGTGTCCGCCGCGGCGCTCGGCGCCTCCGAAGTCGAATTCGACCTGCGCGTCACCGCCGACGGCGAAATCGTCTCGGTGCACGACGCCGCGCTGGAGCGCGTCTCCGACGGCACCGGGCGCGTCGATGAACACACGCTCGCGGAGCTGTCGCGCCTCGACTTCGGGATGCGCCATGGCCCCCACTGGGCCGGCCTCCGCATCCTTCGCTTCGAGGACGTTTTGCGCGCCTTGGGCGGCCGCGTCGTCATGAATCTCGACGTCAAGGACCGCGGGGGCGCCTGGGAGGAGGACGCCGCGCGCCGCCTGGTGGCGCTCATCGACCGCTTCGGCGCCCGTCGCCACGTCTATTTCAAGGCCAACGACGGGGAACTCCACAAGCAGCTTGCCCGCCTAGCGCCAGACATCCCCCGCTGCATGGGCAACGGCGCGCACGACAACAAGTCGCGCCCCGACATCGTCGACAGCGCCATTGAACATCGCTGCGCGATGGTGCAGCTCTTCAAGCCGCACTTCGACGAGGCGCTCCTCGCCAAGGCGCGAGAGGCGGGGCTGCGGGTCAACGTCTTCTTCAGCGACGACCCCGAAGAGGCGCGCCGCTACCTCGCCTGGGGCGCCGACACCATCCTCACCAACGACTGGCTCCCCATGTCCGCCGCCCTGGGACTGCGGTGAACGGCACCACGGCATTCAAGAAACAGTTGTGAAAGAAAACGCCCATCGGGACGAATGACATAAACACCTAATGAACACCATTGACAGAAACATCAATATCCGCCGCCACCCGCTCAACCCGATCCTGTCCGCCAGGGACATCCCCTACGACGCGACGCTCGTCTTCAACGCGGGCGTCTGCAAGTGGCAGGGCAGATACGTCATGCTCTTCCGCAACGACCACGGCATCGCGGAGGAGGAGTACCGCGCCGCGCGGGCGCGTGGCGAAGTGAAGGGGTTCTCGACCAACGTCGGCATCGCGACAAGCGCGGACGGCGTGCGCTGGGAAGTCGGCCCGAAGCCGGTCTTCCAGATGCGCGACGACGAGGTGCTGCGCGTGTATGACCCGCGCATCTCGGTTGTCGATGGGCGGCCCGTGCTGTGCTTCGCCATGGACACGCGGCACGGCCTGCGCGGCGGCGTCGCCGTGACCGACGACTTCGAGCGCTTTGAGATCCTGTCGCTTTCCGTCCCGGACAACCGCAACATGGTCCTGTTTCCGGAAAAGATCGGCGGGCGCTACGTGCGGCTGGAGCGCCCGATGCCGGTTTATTCGCGCGGCGCGAAGGAGGCCTTCGACATCT
>CAMOSH010000261.1 GCA_946624575.1 uncultured Verrucomicrobiota bacterium | reverse complement strand
GCCTCCGTGCCTCTGTGTGAGAAAGTCTGTTCGTGTCAACTGCGTTTTTTAGGTTCATTGTTCACAAATCACAATTGTTCGCAAATCTCAATTGTTCACAAATTTGCGAATGGCACAAATCACAATTGTTTACAAATCGGCTTTGTTCAACTCGCGTTCGTAGTGCGGGAGTCGGGAGAGGGGGACGCGTTCGAGGGTGAAGTCGGCGGGGCCGTCGAGGACGGCGCCGAGGTCGTCGCGCCAGCGGCCGGGCGGCAGGGACACGCGGCGGGTGCCGTCCTTTTCGAGGACCGGCGCGACCAGGAGGTCGTCGCCCATCATGAACTCGTCGCGCACGTCCGCAAAACCCTGGTGCGGGAAGGCGTATTCGAGCGGGCGCATCATCGGCTCCCCGGTGCGGGCGGACTCCTTCGCGAGGGCGACGAAACGCGGCGCGAAGCGCTGGCGCAGCGCGACGACGTCGCGGAAGATCGCCTGGTGCTCCGGCGAGAGGACGCGCCACGGGGAGGCCGAAATCTGCATCATCGGGCAGAGCGCGTGCACCTGCGCCGAGCGCAGGAAGAGCTCCGGATCGAACGGCGACCCGGGCAGGAACGCGCTCCATTCGCCGCCGCCGATCATGTCGGGGCAGATGTAGGGGCAGCCCACCATGCCGGCGCCCAGCATGTCCGGCACGAGCCGACCGAGAGCCTTCCACGTGTGCGGCTTGTCGTGGAGGCGCATGATCACCGGCTTCCCGGCGAAGCCGAAGCCGTTGCGGTATTCGCTGCCCTTGTATTCAAGCGCGAACCGGCCGTAGAGCGCGCTCTGCGCGGCGGGGGAGGCGGTTGGATCGTGCGCGAAGGTCTTCGGGGCGCACCCTTCGAGCCCGCGGACGCCCGCGTAGCTGTCCACCGATCCGCCGTCGAACTTGAATCCGTCGGCCCCGTATTCGCGCGCGAGCCGGTCGAGCTGTTCGGTGAACCAGCGGACGGCGTTGGGGTGCGTGAAGTCGAGCATCGCGCTCACGCCGTTCCACCACTCGATCGGTGCGGGCGGCGGGACTCCGCCCCAGCCGGGCGTCGGCGACGAGACGAGGAATCCGCCCTTGTCCGGCCAGCCCTTCACGTCGTCGGGGTTCTTGCCCCACGCGATGCGGCGATAGGCGGGGGAGTCCATCGAGACGAACGGGCAGACCCAGAGCAGGACCTTGAATCCCATGGCGTGCAGTTCGTCCATCATGCGCTTCGGGTCGGGGAAGCGCCGCCGGTCGAAGTCCCATTCGCCATAGCAGTGCTGCCAGGTGTCGTCGATCATGAGAATGCCCGGCGGGAGGCCGTGGTCGAGCATCGATCGCGCGTATGAGAGAATGTCCTTCTGGTTCTGGTGGTATGTCAGCTCGATCCACGTGTTGAGCTGCGGCGCGGAGAAGTAGAGCAGCTCCGGCTCCTCGCCCGTGGGGCGGAACCACCGCGCCGCAGCGAAGCGGAACGCCTCCGCGAGCGACGATCCGGCGCGCTCCTCCAGCTCGATCGCGGCGCCGTCCGATTCGAGCCGGATGACGCCGCCCGAAATCTTCGCGCCGACGGGTTCCGCGCACCAGACGGCGCGCCCGGCGTCCGAGCAGAGCAGCGACTGCGACTGGTGCCCGTAGTTGTCCTTGCGAAGGTCGCATTCGAAGGCGGACGCTTCCGTGAACGGCATTTCGGTTCCGAAGGCGCTGCAAAGCCCCCACCAGCGCTCGCCTGGTAGCATTGCGATTTCGGTGAAATTGGGGGCGTGGCTTTCGGGGTGAGCTTCAAAATTGTTCATGTGGGTGGTTTTTACTAGGCTTCGAGGTTTTCTAGGCTTCCTAGGCTTCCTAGGTTTCCTAGGGCTCCTAGGCTTTCTAGGGTTCCTAGGGTTCCTAGGCTTCCTAGGCTTCCTAGGGTTCCTAGGGTCCCTAGGATTCCTAGGTCCTAGGCTTCCTAGGATCCCTAGTCTCCTAGTCTTTTCAGCGAGATGTTCCTGAAGCGTAGTTCATCGGTGGGGGCGGCGGCGCGAAGGAGCAGCGCCATGACGTCGGTCGCGTTCGCGTCGAAGTCTAGCACAACTTCGGTCTCGAAATGGACCCATGCGCCGTCGGCCGGAACGTCGAACTGGGTTTTGACGCTTTTTTCGTTGCTGATGAACACGGCGGAAACGGCGGTGCGGGCCGCGCGGCGCGCGGCCCCTACCGGAGAGGATGCGGTTTCGACGTCGCCTTCCGCCTTCTGCTCCGCCGCGGCGTCCAGCGACAGGCGGTAGCGGCCGGGTCCGTGGCGGAGAAACGCCTCCGTGAAGACATTCGCCATGCCGGCGTTCTTTTCGCACTGGCGCAGACGGTAGATGCGGGCGCCGGTTTCGTCGGTCTGCATGGCGTCGAACTTCGCGAGCCACGAAGGGGAGCGCTGCCAGACGCTGCGCGTGTCCGGGCGGTCGGCCAGAAGGTTTTCGTCCGCGGGCGGCGGCGGGAGGCGCAGTTCGCCGGCGCCCGCGCGATTCAGGCGCCAGTCGCGCGCGAGCGCGCCCCCGACGAACGCCTTGCGCGGATTTGTCCAGTGCGGTTCGGCGCGGGATGGGGCGACGGGAACGGGAGGCGGTGGGGGAAAGGTTGTCGTCGGTATTCATGGGAGGATTGTTGAGGACTGGCGGAACTGGCGGAGGCCCCGCCTCTTACGTGTGGCCAATTCTCGCAGAACCCTCCCCCTTCCGCCAGTCCAATGTTGCGTCAACCGGTATGCGATTTCGCGACATCATGTCGCAAAACAACGGGGTCCGGGAAGCGTTGCGCTACGGAAAGAGCATGAAAGATTTTCGAGTTCGGAAAGGGCGGGCGGGACGGGCGCGAGCAGTTCATTCACTTCTGAAGTCCGGATTTCATGGCCGACGGAGAAGCCATTGCCGGAAGAAGGGATTGGTGAATCTGAATTCGCCGTCGCGCACGAAGAGAATTCCCAACTCGGCGAGGCGTGAAAGCGCCTTTTTCACAGATGATCGGTTTGCGGTTCCGGTCGCCATCATGAAAGGACCGGAAAGCGTTTTCACGCCACCTGCGGCCGCAACGGTTGTCAGCGTCCTTTCTTGAAACGCGGTAAGAAGCCGGACTTGGTCATTGTAGAAAGCCGACTCCTGGGCGAAGACGAAATCGAGCGCCCTGGCGACCGACCGGATGTCGATGACATCGCCCTCCTCGGACGTTTCCCACAAGGCGTGGCAAAGTTGCTGGATGTCGCCCGGGGTCCTGCCGGCGGCCGAGAACACCGCGTTCATGGACTGATTCTTCGTGTATGCCATTTGGTGTGACACCATTTGGCGTGACGCCTGTTAGCATACCCATTTGCAGGTGCTTGTCAACCCGTCCGCCAAGGCGGGGTGTGACCAAACTTTGTCATCCCCTTTGACGAGATGGTGATGGCGGAATGGC
>CAMOSH010000260.1 GCA_946624575.1 uncultured Verrucomicrobiota bacterium | reverse complement strand
GTTCGGCTCCATCGACAACTACTGGGGCCACCCGATCTACCTCGGCGGCACGAACCCCGACGGCTCCACGGCCTACAACCCGCTCTCGCTCGTCATCCTCGACGTGGTGGAGAAGACGGCCCTCCCGACGCCGAAGTTCCAGCTCAAGATGGCGGCGAACACGCCGGACGAAATTTGGTGGAAGGCCCTGGACATGCTGCGCAGGCACTGCCCGCTCTGCCTCATGAGCGAAGAGAACATGGCCCGCTCGATGAAGCCGGTCGGACTTTCGGATGAGGAATGCCGCGACCTCCTCGTCTGGGGATGCTTCGAGTATCTGCCGAAAGGCAAGGGCAACTGCACAAGCGCGACAAACGTGTACCTGCCTCAGCCGGTCGTCGAGCTGCTGTCCGGGGCCGCAAATGGCGAGTTCGCCGCGGCGACGTTCGACGATTTCAAGCGCGAATACTTCCGCATCCTCCACGCCAACACCGACCGCACGGTGGAACTCCTGCGGGAGACCGAGCGCCACCTTGCCGAAGTCAACCCGGCGCTCGTGCTGTCGCTCGCCGTCCCCTCCGCGCTGGAGAAGGGCGTGGACGCCTTCTCGCTTGGCTACAAGTACAACTTCACCGCCATCGGCGAATGCGGGTTCGCGACGGCCGTCGATTCGCTTCTCGCGGTGAAGGAGTTCGTCTATGACCGCAAGGAGCTTTCGCTTGCCGAACTTGGCCGCATCCTCGCCGCCAACTGGGAGGGGCACGAGGAGCTGCGCCTCCGCATGAAGCGCTCGCGCCTCAAGTGGGGATGCGGCAACCCGGAGGCCGATGCCCTCGCGAAGGAGGTCATCGAGGGCTTCACTTCGCGCTTCGTCGGCAAGCCCAACTCGCGCGGCGGCGTCTTCGTCTGCTACGGCCTCAACTCGCGCGGCTTCATCCGGGGCGGCGAAATCACGGACGCGACGCCCGACGGCCGCAAGGCGGGCGAGCACTTCTCGAAGAACATGGCGCCAAGCGTAGGGGCCGAGACGGAGGGGATCACCGGCTCCATCCGCAGCTACGGGGCCATCGCGCCGGAGAACTTCCCATGTGGCAGCATCTTCGACGTGATGATCCACCCCTCGGCCGTCGAGGGCGAAAAGGGGCTGCGCGCCTTCCGCGTCCTCGTCGAGCGCTTCTTCGCGGGCGGCGGCGTGGCGCTCAACGTCAACATCGTCTCGTCCGAGACGCTGCGCGACGCCCAGGCGCACCCCGAGAAATACGAGAACCTCCAGGTCCGCGTCGCGGGCTGGAACGTCCGCTGGAACGACATCCCGCGCAAGGAGCAGGACGAATACATCGCCCGAATCGAGACCGTGGGAGCATAGCATGATGATAATACCCTTTGTTTTCCTTGGACTGGCACTCTCAGCCGGAATGGGTTGCGGAAATTCCGCCGCACCGAACCCTTCAACCTTTCAACTTTTCAACCTTTCAACTGGCGCTGCCCCCTACGGCGTCTGCGCGCATCTGCCGCGTCATGACGCGGACTTCCGCAACGCCGAATGCGCCGCCATTGCGGCCATGGGCGCCTCGACGGTGCGCTTCGGTGTCTCGTGGCGCTCCATGCAGAAGTCGCCGGACGCGCCCCTGGACTTCTCGAAGCTCGACGCCATCGTCGCCGAGGCGGAGGCGCACGGGCGGACGATCCTGCCCATCCTCTACTGGCCCCCCAAGTGGGCGCAGCCCATCTACGAACACCTCGACGACTACGCCGCCTTCATCGAGGCCGTTGTCTCGCGCTACGGCGAACGCTTCCCGGCCATCGAACTCTGGAACGAGCCAAACCTGAAAAGCTTCTGGGGCGAGGAACCCGCCCCCGCCAAATACGCGCTCGTCCTGAAAGCCGGCTACGAGGCGGCGAAGAGGGCGGGTTCCCCCATCGTCTATTTCGGCGGGACAGCGGGCGTTCCGTTCGACTACATCCGCAAGGTCTACGAGGCGGGCGGCGGCCCCTACTTCGACGCGATGAACGTCCACCCCTACAGCCACCCTTACGCGCCGGAGGGCGACCTGGAGCGCAAACTCGAAAACCTCCGCGCCCTCATGGCCGAATACGGCGACGCGGAGAAGCCCATCGTCATCACCGAGCACGGCTGGCCAACGCACAAGATGGGCATCCCATCCGTGTCGCTGCTCCTCGCCGGCCTCAAGACCGCCCGCCCCGACCTTGCGCGCTGGCGCGTCATCTATGCCATGACAACGGGCGGCCCGGGCGGCGAGATCGCCGGCGCGCTGGAGGAAGTGCTGCCGCCCGGCTCCACCGCCGAGGCGTGCGGCGGGGCGCGGCTGCGCGAGCGGCTGGCCGCAGGCGACGCCGATGCCGTCATCTACCCATTCGACGAGTCATTCCCCTCCGATACCTTCGAGGACGTGCTGCGTTTCGTGAAGGCGGGCGGGACGCTCGTCGATTTCGGCGGCGTCCCGCTCTGGATGCCGTGCGCCGAACGGCCCGACGGCACGTTCGAGCGCGAGGCGGACGGCAGGACCGGCGACCCGCTGCGCCGCCGCGAGGCGCTGCGCATCGACTGCATCGGAACGCACCGCGACCCGTCGATGCCGGCGGAAGGGCGCGCCTTCCCGACCGCCGCCGCCAAGGCGGCGGGCTTCAAGGGCGACCCCGCCGGGGAGCGCGCCTGGCGCTACTTCACGCCGCGCCTCCTCCAGCCCGGCGACGAATTCATCCCTCTGCTCGTGTTGCCGCCCGCGCCCCCGCAGGGGGGAGGCGGTCTCCAGACCGCCGTCGCAGCGTGCGTCATGCGCTTCAATAGCGACATGAAGGGCGCGGTCGTTCTCTCCGGCGACAAGGCGCGCGGCAAGTTCGGCACCAACGACGAGGCGAACCAGGCGCGCTATCTCGCGCGCGCCATGGCGATCGCCTTCGCCGAGGGTGTGGAGCGCTATTTCTGGTATGAGTTCCGCGCCCCCGAAGCCGACCCATACTACAGCGAAGACCACTTCGGCATGACGCATGCCGACATGTCCCCCAAGCCCGCCTTCGACGCCTACCGCACATTCGTCGAGGCGCGTCCGGCCGGCTCCATGCAGACGCCCGGCCCATGGCGCGATCCATCGCGTGGCCTCTACTTCCCGCAGTGGACCCGCCCCGACGGCACACAAGCCGGCATCGTCTGGAAGACAGGCGCGACGGAGCGCATGGCACTGCGCTTCGAGACTTCCAGGCCCGTCACCTTCCACGACTACACCGGGCGCACCATCGTGCCTGCGCGCGACGCCGACGGCGCCTACCTCGTCCCCGTCGGCGAAAGCCCGATCTATTTTTCCGGCGCGAGGACCTGCGGGACAGGCGTGACGGGCGCCGGTCCCGCTCGTCCCGCCTGTCCCTGACTTTTCAACTTTTCAAACTTTCAACTTTTCAACCTTTCAACTGGCGTTAGCCCAACCTTTC
>CAMOSH010000259.1 GCA_946624575.1 uncultured Verrucomicrobiota bacterium | reverse complement strand
CGCCGGTATCGACGTATTGCGAGCCGGTGGACTCGACGTAGCGCACGAACTTGTCCGGCGTCTCCGCGAAAAGCGGAGAGGCCGCCGCGAGCGCGGCGGCAAGAAACGGTGTGGCGGCGATGCGTTTCATTTTCATGTTTTCTTCCTGAGTGCGATGGACGTGGAGGAAGCCCCTCCGTTGGGCACAACCCTAGCACATGTCGGGAAACGAAAACATGGACAAACGCGCAGAAAAGATGTCTTATCGCGAATTCATGGTTGCCATGCTAAGCCGAAGCAGTTAGAATCGCGGCATGAAAAACGCACCTTCCGGACGCCCCCTGCGGCTTCTCGCCAACCTCTATGCCGCGCAGAAGGCATCGCGCGAGATGACCGGCGGCATCCTGCGCTACGCGGCCGTCCATCCCGAGGTCGAAGTCGAACTCTACGGACTCGGCACTCCGAATCGGAACATCGAGGAGATGCGCGGATGGCGGCCCGACGGCGTGATCGTTTCCACCGAAGAGGACTCGGAAATCCGTCGGATCGAGCGCATCGGCTGTCGCGCGCTGGTGTGCGTGAATGCGGACGTCCGGGCGAGAACCCGCCTTCGCTGCGGCAGCGTGTTCTGCGATGCCGACGCCGTCGTGGAAGCGGCGGTCGGCCTGTTCGCGCGCAAGCGTCTGCGCCATGTGGCGTATGTCGGGACGCGGGCCGGGGAGGACTGGTCGCTGCGGCGCGGCGAGGCCGTCGGGCGCCGCGCCGCCGCGGGAGGACTCTCGTGCGCGGTGTTTTCCGGGTCCGCCGGCGCGCGGATGGGGCCTCGGCGGGAGATTGCCGTGATGGCGCGCTGGATCGCGGCGTTGCCGAAGCCATGCGGCGTCTTTGCCGCCAACGACATGCGGGCGCGCGACGTGCTGGAGGCATGCCGCGCCGCGGGCGTCGATGTGCCGCGCCAGGTCATGGTGCTCGGCGTGGACGACGAGGAGTTCGTCTGCCGGCAGACGAGGCCGTCGCTCTCCAGCCTCTTGCCGGATTTCGATCAGGGCGGATTCCTGGCGGCGGAACTGCTCGTTGCGCTGCTTTCCGGAGGGCCGGTTCCCGCTGAGAAAAGAACCTTCGGCGTCCGCGGGATCGTCGAACGCCTTTCCACGAGCGATCCCAACGAGGCCGGCAGGATGGTCGGCCGCGCCGAGGAGTTCATCCGGGAAAACGCCGCGAGCGGCGGCGTCTCGGTTTGTGACGTCGCCAAGGCGGCGGGCGCCTCCGTGCGGCTCTTGCAGAAGAACTTCCGCGCGGCGACCGGCACGACGGTCAGCGAGGCGCTCCGGGACGCGCGGCTGCGGCGCGTGTGCGAACTGCTCGAGCTGACGCGCACTCCCATCGGCCGCATGGCCGAACTGTGCGGGTTCGGCGACGACTGCCACCTGAAGAAGCTCTTCCGGAAGCGCTTCGGCATGACCATGCGCCAGTGGCGCCGGCGCGGCGTCGGACCGTCTCCGTCCGGCGGTTCCTCAGGCGAAAATGCACCATAATGCATGTTCGCCGAAAATAATCGCTTGAATTTTCGCTACGATTTTCATAGTATCCCCCGCGAAGGCAAAGCCATGTTCGTCAATGTCAGCAACATCGTTCCGGTTTCAAGGGCAAGCCGCAACTTTTCCGAGGTCGCGCATCTCGCGGAAAAGACCGGTGAAGTGTGGCTCTTCAAGAACAACCGCCCGAAATTTCGCCTCGTCGATGTCGAGTCCCGCCCGGAGATCGAAATGACCGACGCCGAGAAAATCGAATTCGTCGCGCGCCGGATACTGCGGCGGCACCGCCGCGCATTTCTGGAACTGGCGAAATGATTGTTCCAACGAAAGACATAGTGCTTTTGCTGCATCAGCTTGTCGCACAGGAAAGCGGGGGCGATCCAGGAGTTCGGGACGAGGTGATTCTCGACAGCGCGCTTGCGTCTGCATTCCAGACATTCGGAGGCGAGGATCTCCACCCGACCAAGGAGGAAAAGGCCGCCGCATTGGGGCATTCGCTGATCGCCAACCATGCTTTCGTTGACGGCAACAAGCGAATTGGCATGCTGGTAATGCTTTCGTTCCTTGAAGCGAACGGCATTCCCCTGTCCGTCACCGACGCGGAAATCGCCGACGTTGGCCTGGCGGTCGCGGCGGGACGGATGACCCGCCACGACCTGCTTGATTGGATTCTGGCGCATCGATGAGTCGCGTATTTCAGAGTAGTCTCCTATACGTCGATTGCAATCTTCGGTCGGGCATCGACCGGAGGCGGCTGGACGGGCTGCGGCGCTACGCCGCCACCCGCAAATGGCGCGTGGAGACGCTGGAGCACGGGGACTGTTCGGCGGAGGCGCTGCGCGAGGCCCTTGCGCGGCTGCGTCCGATCGGCTGCGCGGCGGAATGCTGGCCGCCGAAGACGGCCCTGCGCCCCGCCGCGTTCGGGCGCGTTCCCGTGGTCTATTTTGAGCCTCTGGACGAGCCGGAGTGGCGCCGCGCCCATGGCGTCACGTGCGACAACGCGGCCGTGGGGCGGTTGGCCTTCGAGGAGCTGTCCTCGACCCATCCGCCGGCGTATGCCGTCGTGTCCTGCGGACGCGGCCGGCGCTGGGCGAACGAGCGGACGGATTCCTTCCTCGACTGCTGCCGCAAGGCCGGCGCGGCCTGCGATGTCGCCCATTTCCCTTTCGAGCGCGCCGACGAATTCGATGATTGCGTCGGTCGCATGGTTCCTTGGGTCGCCGCGCTGCCGCAGCGCTGCGCGGTCTTCGCGGTGAACGACCTCTACGCCCTTGCCTCCGCGAAGGCGATGTCCGCCGCCGGGCGCTCCTTCCCGCGCTCCCTGACGCTCATCGGCGCCGACGGCGACGATCCTCCTCCATGGGACAGGGAACTTGCGGAATCCATCTCCTCCGTCCGCCTCGACTTCGAGGTGGGCGGTTACCGCGCGGCGAAGATGCTGGGGGAGATGGCGGAAAATGTTCACAAATCCTCAATGGACAATGGCTCGCAAATCGCAAATGGCAAATCAAATTTGAAATTTGACGCTTTTGGGCAATTGTCTCAATTGTCAATTGTGAACAATCCAAATGTCTCCTTTTTCCCTCCTCTGCTCGTCGATCGGCGCAAATCGACGCGGGGCTACGGGCGGCGTGAGGCGCGCATCCTTGAAGCGGTCGAGATGATCCGCCGCGAGGCATGCGACGGCCTTACCGCGGCGAATCTTGCGAGGCGATTCCCGGGAACGCGCCAGCTTTTCGATCTGCGTTTCCGCGAGGCGATGGGCCATTCGCCGCTCGACGAAATCATCCACGTCCGGCTGCAGCGCGTTCTGGAACTTCTCGCCCGGCCCGATTTCCCGATTTCCGCCATCGCCGACTTCAGCGGCTTCCCTTCGGAACGGGTGCTTCAGAAGCATTTTCAGGCGCGCTTCCACACGTCCATGCGCGATTGGCGCAAGGCACGGCAGGGATAGGTTGGCCCAACAGCGCCGGACAGCGCCGCGACAACCTCCCGTTTCTCGTAAAAATGCCTGAAATGGGATGATATATGATTCCGAATAATATCCCAAACGGGATTGGCTCCCACGAATGCCGCCGCGACCGCCGTCTTCGCGGA
>CAMOSH010000258.1 GCA_946624575.1 uncultured Verrucomicrobiota bacterium | reverse complement strand
CGAAACTATCCCGACCTCGATGCGTGGCGCGCGGAAACGCTCGACCGGCTCGCCGGCTGGGGGTTCACGCTGCTCGGCGCGGGCGGGGACGCCGGTCTGCGCCACCGCTCGCTCGCCCACGTCGATTGCCTCTATCTGAGCGACCGCTTCACCTTCGGCGACGAGGAATGGTGGATTTCCCCGAACCGCCATTCGCCCGGCACGAGTTTTCCCAATGTCTTCCATCCCGGCTACGAAAAGGCGCTCGAATGGGCCTGCCGCGTGAAGGTCGCGCGCCACAAGAACGACCCGTGGCTCGTGGGCTACTTCATCGACAACGAACTCGCGTGGTGGGGCGGGCAGAAGAAAACCGGACTCGGCCTCTTCGACCTCGCGATGGCGCTTCCCAAAGGCCATTCGGCGCGACAGGCCGCCGAGCGCATCGCAGCGGAAAACCCCGGCAGCCCGGCCGTCGCCTTTCTGCGCGAAACGGCGCGCCGCTACTTCGCCGCGACCGCCGCCGCCATCCGCAAGGCCGATCCGAACCACATGGTCCTGGGCTGCCGCTTCGCCGGCTTTTCGGGCCACAACGACGTCATCTGGGAAGAGGCGGGGAAGGTCTGCGACATCGTCTCCCTCAACATGTATCCGTGGGCGCAGCTCGACGAGGGCGTCGTGCTCGACAGGCGCGGAGGCCGCCCCTTCGCGGAACATCTGGCGGAAGTCCACGCGCTGTGCGGCAGGCCCATGATGATCACCGAATGGAGCTTCCCGGCGCTCGACGCGCGCCCCAGCACCTACGGCGCCGGGATGCGCGTCGAAACGCAGGCCGAGCGCGCCGCCGCCACCGAGCTCTGCCTGAAGACGCTGCTTTCGCTCCCGTTCGTCGTCGGAAACGACTATTTCATGTGGCTCGACCAGCCCGCGCAGGGCATCAGCCGGCTCTTCCCAGAAGACAGCAACTACGGGCTCGTGAACGAGGAGGGGAAGCCCTACGAGGAGCTGACCGCGATGTTCCGCCGCGTCTATGCCGAGGCTTCCTGGGAGCGCGGGCTTCCAGCCCGCGAACTCGCCGCGGGCAGGATGCCCGCGCTCCCAGGCGCCATCGTTCACGACGGCGGCTCATCCGAGCGCGAGCGCTTCTTCGCCGCCGCCCGCGCGGCTTGTTCTGTGCCCGGCACGGAAGTGCCGGGAATCGTCAGCTTCCGGCAGGATGCCGACGGCTCGTGGTCCCTCTCCAACGGCCTCGTGCGCCTCTCCGGCCGCGTGGGTGGGCGCCGGCTGGCTTCCGAAATCGCCTTCGCGGACGCCGGACCGGTCGGCTCCCTTGGCGCGCTGCTGGAATGGGACCGGAACGGACGGCCCGTCTGGACGGACATCTCGCGCCTTGCCGCCGTCGGGGATCCCGTGCGGGACGAACCGACGGGCGTCGTCTCGGTTCCGCTGCGCGGAGATGGCGAAGCGGGCCAAGTCCGCTTCGCCATCAATGCCCGCGTCTCGCTTGCGCCCGGTCGCGGGGAGGCTCTCGTCGAACTGCTCTCCGTCGAAAACCTCGGCGGGGGTCCGGTCAAGGTCCGGGGCCTCTTTTTCCGGCCCTGGTCCAACGAGAAGAGGCCGCGGTCCGGGCGCAACGTCGAAAAACTCTACAACGCCCCCGCCGAAGGCCGGTGGCTTCTGCCCGACGGTTCGCAGTGGGGCGTCACCACACATGATTTCGAGGGGTTCTCGGCCATGCGGCTCTGGACTTCGCCGGAGGGCGTCCAGCATCCCGACGTGGCTTTCCGCCTGC
This sequence comes from uncultured Verrucomicrobiota bacterium, assembly GCA_946624575.1. Lineage (GTDB taxonomy): Bacteria > Verrucomicrobiota > Kiritimatiellia > RFP12 > UBA3636 > UBA3636. Next base: position 1,850 of record CAMOSH010000258.1, on the reverse strand, counting down.
CGATTCCCGCAGTTCTCGCCCCCGGCGAAACCCTGGCGCCCGGATTCCCGATCGGCGCGCTGCTTTCGCTCAAACCTGCCCCGTGAAACGAACGACTCTCCCATGAAAGCCCGCATCATCCAATACCGCTTCGGCCCGACGGCCGACGACCTCGGCGAAAACTTCGACTGGATCCTATCCGAACTCGACGCCTGCGATCCGTCGCTCGATGTCGTCGTCCTGCCCGAGGGCTGCCACGCCCCGGCACCGACGACGACGGATGGCGCAGGCAGTGGGGCGGGTGCGTCCCCCGCCCTTTCCCGCAGCGAGGCGATGCTCGCCAAGTGCGCCGAAACGGCCCGCCGCTGCCGCGCCGCCGTGTTCGTCAACGTCCACGCGGAGACGCCGACGGGGCTGCGCAACCGCACCTTCGCCTACGCCCCGGACGGTTCGCTCGCCGGCGTTTACGACAAGCAGAACCTCACGCCCGGCGAGCACCGGACGCTCGACGACTCCTACACGCGCGAGCCCTGCGCGCCGACCGTCATTGAAATCGCCGGCGTCCGCTACGCCTTCCTCACCTGCTACGACTTCTACTTTGTCGAGCAGTGGGCGGCGCTCGCGCGCGTGAAGCCGGACGTCGTGATCGGCTGCTCACGACAGCGCACGGACACGCACGACGCCCTTTCCTTCAACAGCCGCGCCTGCGCGTACGCGACCGGCGCGTATCTCCTGCGCGCGTCGGTCTCGATGGGCGCGGACTCCCCCTTCGGCGGCTGCTCCTGCGCGATCGCGCCGGACGGCACGACCCTCGGCGCCTTCGCGAACGAGGTCGGGCACTTCGACGTGGAATTCGACCCGCACGCAAAATTCCTCAAGAAGGCCGGATACGTCGGCAACGTCGTTTCGACGCACCCGGAATACGTCGAGCGCGGCCGCCGCCCCTGCAAGTACCGTCCGGCCGGGAGCGCCATCGCGCCCTTCATGGCCGAACTTCCCGCGAAGCGCCTCTGCGCCCACCGCGGACTGCACGGCGCGGCAGTCCCCGAGAACACGCTTCCCGCGCTCGCCGCCGCCGCCGCGCTTGGCGCCGCCGAAATCGAGTTCGACCTCTGGTGGACGCGCGACAACGTCCCGGTCATCATCCACGACGTGGACCTCGGCCGCCTCGCTGGCGTTCCGGGCCGCGTCCTCGACATGACGCTCGCCGAACTCCGCCGCATCGACATGGGCGCGAAATACGACGCGGCCTTCCGCGGACTTCCCATCGCGACCTTCGAGGAGGCGATGGACAAGCTCGCGTGCCACGCCACGATCAACCTCCATCTCAAGGACGACGGCGGCCCGTGGGGCGAGGATCGCCTCGCCGCGGTCGTGCGCTGCATCGACGCGCACGACGCCCGCCGCCACATCTACTTCATGACCTCGCAGCGGGCGCTCCAAGCCCAGCTCGCCCGCCTCGCGCCCGACATTCCACGCTGCATGGGGGCCGGCAACCACGACATCGACATCGTCGACGTCGCGCTCGAATGCGGCTGCACCATGATCCAGCTCTTCAAGGGGTGCCCGACGGGCGACGCCACGCCGGAACGCATCGCCCGCGCCCACGCGGCTGGGCTGCGCGCAAATCTGTTCTGGAGCGACGATCCGGAGGAGGCCCGCCGCTACCTCGACATGGGCGTGGACACCGTCCTCACGAACAACTGGCTGGCGCTGCACACGGCGCTGGAGATGGCGTAAATGGCGACCCATCGGATGCTGAAGGTTCTTTGCGCCGTTCTTTGCGCGCTGTGCGCGTGAGTCCGGCGAAATCTCCCCCCCGTGTTCTACTGATGGAACCCTCCTTCACGACCCTCATCGCCCACCGCGGC
>CAMOSH010000257.1 GCA_946624575.1 uncultured Verrucomicrobiota bacterium | reverse complement strand
CCAGCACGATTTCGTAGCCGCACGCGCGAAGCGCCTTGCAGGCCTGGGTGCCGGAATAGTCGAATTCGCAGGCCTGTCCGATGACGATCGGACCCGAACCGATGATGAGGACCTTGTGGATGTCTTTGCGCGTGGCCATGGGTGCTGAACGGTTGAAAAGTTGAAAAGTTGAAAGGTTGAAAAGTTGAACGGCAGAAAGACTGATAGGTTGAATACGGGGCGTGGCGGCGGCGGACAAGGTCGCGGGCGTTCCGCGCCGCGTCGGGGCGGGAATTATCAACAAATCGCCCGTCCCCGGCAAGCGGAAAAACAACTGGCGGGAACTTGGCAAGTTGAAATCCCGGGGCGTTTGCCATAGAATCCGGCGCGTCCAATCACTGTCTGCCATGACCCGTCCCGAAGCCGAAAAGGAATTTTTCACGTTAAGCCGCCATGTGTACATGTGGGCGGATCCCACGCCCCAGCACATGACTCCGTACCAACACGCCATTTTGCGCCGACAAAGCGCGCTTTTCTCGTATCTCTACAACAACAAGCCGTCGCCGCCTTCCAATTGGCTACCGCCGCCGCGGGACGTCGAGGAAACGGTTGAAAACTGGTACCGCAACCATTTTCCCGCGACCTGGCGGGAGCGCATGAACGCCAATCTCGGCAACCTGCCGCCGCTTCCGGAAGAGGGGGAAGGCGTCTAGCCCCCTACCCCACCCACCCTGCGCCCCACGCGCCGCCCCAGCCTTGCGCCGCGACGCGACGCACCGGCGCCCGCGACGGAGATTTTCCAACAAACCAAACAAGAATCACGGAAAGAAATCAAAAATGATCCGCAACGTACTCGTCGTCAACTCCGGCTCCTCGTCGCTCAAATTCACGGTCTACGACATGGAGGGCGAAAAGAAACTCGCGAGCGGGCTCGTGGAGCGCATCGGCGGCGCCACCGGCGCCAACATGGTCTACCGCAAGGGAACCGGCCCGAAGACTGAAAAACCGGTCCAGGCCCGCGACCACGCCGAGGCGCTGCAGCTCGTGTGCGCGGCCCTCGTCGATCCGGAATCCGGCGTCCTCGCCTCGCTTTCCGACGTGGACGCGATCGGGCATCGCGTGCTGCACGGTGCGGACCGCTTCAAGGATTCAGTGCTGCTCACCCCGGAAACGCTCGCGTCGGTCAGGGAGCTGATTCCATTCGGGCCGCTGCACATGCCCGCGAACATCGGCGGCGTCGAGGCGTGCGAGAAGATATTCCCCGGCGTGCCCAACGTGGCGGTGTTCGACACCGCGTTCCACGCCACAATGCCCGAATGCGCCGCGCGCTACGCGATTCCTGACGAACTGCGCGTCAAGTACGGCTTCCGCAAATACGGCTTTCACGGCACTTCCCACAAATTCGTCACGCTCGCAACCGCCGAGTTCCTCGGCAAGCCCGTCGACCAGGTGAACCTCGTCACCTGCCATCTCGGCAACGGCTCCTCGCTCGCCGCAGTAAAGAACGGCAAGGTGTACGACACGACGATGGGCCTGACGCCACTGGCCGGGGTCGTGATGGGCACCCGCAGCGGCGACATCGATCCCGCGGTCGTCGTGGAACTCGCGCGCAAGGGAATGTCCGCCGACGAGATCGACACGCTCCTCAACAAGAAATCGGGGCTGCTCGGCGTCGGCGGCATCGACAGCGGCGACATGCGCGACATCGTGAACGCGGCCGAGTCCGGCAACGAGTCGGCCTCGCTGGCGCTCGACATGTGGGCGCACCGGATCGTGCAGTACATCGGCGCCTATTTCACGCTGATCGGCGGCGCCGACGCGATCGTGTTCACCGGCGGCATCGGCGAGAATTCGCGCCAGGCCCGCGCCAGGGTCCTCTCGCGGCTCGCCTGCCTTGGCGTCGATTTCGACGAAAAGGCCAACGAGGAGAAGAGCGGTCCGTGCTTCCTGACGCGTCCCGGCTCCAAGGTGGCCGCGATCGTGATGCCCACTGACGAAGAGCTGATGATCGCGCGCGACGCCTATCGCATCGCGCGCGAAATCGGTTGATTTTCCCGAGGTCCCTTCACGAAAGGGCCTCTTTGCGGGGGGTTTGGAGCCGAGGAACTCCGAACCCCCCGCATTTATTGAAGATTTTGCTTGCAATTGTCGCGCGACTGTGCAAACATTGGGCCGTCCGCGCGAACCGCGCCCTGGTGGGTCGGTGCCGGAGCAAAGAAAGGAAAGCCAAAAATGGCACCCAAAAAAGTGATCAAGACGAAGGCGCAGATCGTCGAAGCAATTGCCGAGACCGCCGCCATCTCCAAGAAGCAGGCCAAGGACGCGATCGACGCTCTCGTCGCCATCGCCTACGAAGGCGCGAAGCAGAAGGACGGCTTCACCGTCCCCGGCCTCGGCAAGCTCGTCCTCAAGCAGCAGAAGGCGCGCACCGGCCGCAATCCCGCGACTGGCGCCGAAATCAAGATCCCGGCCAAGAAGGTGCTCAAGTTCCGCATCGCCAAGGCCGCCAAGGACGCGATCGTCCCCGCCAAGAAGTAAGTTCGCGATTTCGCAACTTGCAGCAGGCGCGCCATGGGGCATTCCCGTGGCGCGCTTCGTTTTTGTTGCATCAAGCGGGGCGACGGTCTCCTGACCGCCGCCCCGTATTTGCTTGCATGGAACGGACGCGATGGCGGCGAGTCCGGGCCTCCAAGCGGTCGGCCCCTACCGCGCCGACTCGATGGCGCGGACGCAGCGCGCGAAGGCGTCTGCGCAGAACGCAGCAGGTTCCACGGGCGCGGGTTCGCGCATCGCAAGCTCGAAGCTGAACATGCGCGGATAGGCGGACTTCCTGATGTCCCGGACAAGTCGCGGCCAGTCCACGTTGCCGTAAAACGGCGGCAGGTGCTGGTCGGCGCTGCCGTCGTTGTCGTGGAGATGGAGCGCCTGAAGCCGGTCCAAATGGCGTTCGAGATGCTCGAGGCCGCGCGCCGGAACACCGTTCACGGCAATGTTGCCATGCCCGGAGTCGTAGCACAGCCCCACGACGTCCGCCGGAGTCGCGGCCAAAACCTCGTCAAGCACCTCCCAGGTGTCTCCGGCCATGTTTTCCAGCGCCAGGGGAATGCCAAGACCCCGAACAATCGGGACAATCTCGTCGATGGAACGCAACAGGGCGTCGACGCGCGCCCGGACGGACGCGCGTCCTTCGGAGGTGTCGTTCCGCGGAGTGACGCACGGGACGTGCATCATGAGCGTTCCTTCGCCGCGCAGCATCGCGTGCATGCGGAGACGGTTGACCACAAGTTCCACCCCGGCGCGGCGGTAGCACTCGTCGGGCGAATACCAGCAACGAAGGGCACCGCCGGCGGACGCGTCGGAGCCGTGAATGTCAAGCAGCTTGAGTCCGTACTTGCGAAGCAGTCCGGCGATGTGGGCTATTTCCCAATCGGAGTACATGTGGTCGGTATGCCACTGGTGGCACCAGTGCAGATGCGTGAAACCGGCATCGGCGATGTGCCGAAGCGATTCTTCCGGATCTCCGCCGGATCCGCGGTAGTCAGTTGCGATTGCAATGTTCATTGCGTACACTCATTTTCAATTTGAGAACATTTGTCATTTGTGAACAATTTCGAACGATTGTCATTTGTGAACAATATTTGAAAAA
>CAMOSH010000256.1 GCA_946624575.1 uncultured Verrucomicrobiota bacterium | reverse complement strand
CGGCCGGCTGGCGGTCTTCGTAGTCGGTCGTGAGGAAGGTGATGGACTTGGCGGGGAGTTCGACGTCGAAGCGCCCGTCCTTCGCCTCCACCGTGCCCGACATCGGCTGCAGATCGTTGAAGGGATTGCACGGCGGGCTGGCGGAATTGTATTCGTAAACGCGCAACGGCCTTTCGAGAGGATGCGGCACGACGAGGCTCGCCGTTTTGGCCTCGCCCCAGTTGACGACCGCAAACGAAGCGGAGCCGTCCGGGTTCGTCACCCCGCCGGCGCGGAGAGTGTCGTCGTCCGTCGTCCATGGAAGCACGCGCGCCCCTTTGCGGAAGAGCTTCGCAAGATACCCCATGGTGTAGAGGTCGGGATAGGCGGAATCGTCATGTCCTTCGACATCCCATTTGAAAAGCCCCCATTTGTTGTAGCGGACGTCCAGGCCGTGGCCGGAGAAACGCGCCACGTCATAGCGGGCTTTCTCCTCCGCCGAGTCGCCGTCTTCGCGGAGGAACGGATCGGGGTAGTCGCAGAACGTCCAGCTCGTTGCGTTGAGGCATCCCGCGTTCATGGCGCAAAGTCCGATTTCGGCCCGCGCCATGGCGCCGAGGCGCGCGGCGTCTTCCGCACCGTTGAATCCCGTGCCGCCGTCGTTGATCATCCTGCCAACCCATTCCTTGTCCGCGGCCGCTCCGTACTCGCCAAGCGACAGCCTCTTTTCCATGGCAAGGCAGCGGCGCACGTAATCCGACAGCCTGGCGTGGAGTTCGCCGTAGAGTTCGGGACGGTAGGCGGCGTAGGAGTGCCAGCAGTAAACCTCCGTCTGCTCGTTGAGATCGCGGATCGACCATTCGACGGTTTCGAAGTTCTCGGGACCGGAGGCGTCGGACGCCATCAGCCCGATGTCGAGGCCGTGGCGACGGAAGGCGCGGTAGAGCGCCTTCGTCACGCCCACGTAGAGGTCCCAGTGGTTGCGGAACCAGCAATATGTCGAACCGACCGAGAGCTCGTTCGCCGCCGTGTAGTAGCGCACCTTGGCGCATTTTCGGCCGTTCACGAGATAGTCCAGGCGACTGGCGACGGCCTCCGCGTATGCGTCGGCGTCAAAGTCCTCCGTAAACGCCGGCATCCGCCCGGGAACGACGTAGAGCGTGGTGCCGGCCAAACGGAACGTCGCGTCGTAGTAGTCGGCGAAGCGGTCCATCGCCTCCTTCGTCCAGTTCCAGTAGCCGGCGAAGACGCGCGAATAGGAAGGGGAGATTTCCCGGAAGGTCTTCAGCGCGCGCTGGTTCTTGAACTCCTCCGTCATCAGCGGCGTCATGGAGGCTTCGGAATTGTGGAACCCGAACCCGCCCCATAGCCACCGCATCGTCGGCTTTTGGAACGTCACGACCGCTTTCCCGGAAGAGGTCGAACAGTTGTGCTTCATTTCGATGGCATCCTTTCGACAATGGCCGAGAGCTGGGCTAGACCTGGCTTTTGAGAATCGACAGGGCCTTGCGGAGGACATCGACACGACCGACCGGATCTTCGACGCCGGCTTCGATCGTGACGCGGCCGTCGTATCCGGTCGCGCGAACGGCCCGGAGGAACGGCCCGAAGTCCCATGGTTCGACGCCCGGCGCCTTCCGGTTGGGGAACGTAGCCACGTGGACGTGGCGCAGTTTGTCCTTCGCGGCCATGATCGTCTCCGCCCCTTCGCCGTTGCGCGTCCAGTGAACGCTGTCGGCGATGGAGCCGACGACAGGCGAGCCGCACGCGCGGGCGAGTTCCGCCCCTTCGTCGACGGTGTTCACGAAGTTGCATACGCATCGGGCCAGAGGTTCGACGAGAAGTTCCACCCCGTTCGCCGCCGCGAGCGCGCCTAGGCGGGCGAGAAGCGCGACGAACTGCTCCACGGCCTTTTCGCGCGGCCAGCCGTCCGGGATCGTTCGCGCGCCGCCCGAACCGAACACCATGACCTTTGACCCCAGCGCCGCCATCCTTTCAAAGCAGGTGGCGGCGAACTCCTCGACGGCACCGGGGTTGGCCTCCGGCCCCACGCAGACAAGGGGGCCAGAAAGGAAGGCGTTGTGCGCCTCCACGGGCAGCCCAGCGTCCCGGAACTTCGCAACAGCATCCTCGAAGACGGATTTGGGTTCGCGGGGATGGAGGATGTTCTCCACCTGGACTTCGACATAGTCAAATCCAGCCTCGCGGGCGTCGCGGGCCACTTCCGGGTCGCGCGTGTTGACTGCGTATCGCATTTGCAGGTTCTCCTTTCGGGCGATTGCTGCCCGGACACCCCTACTGCTTGCTGAAGACGGACGACGAAGCCGTCATGTCGATCTCCTTGCCGGCGAGGTCGATGTTGGCGTTCTTCCTGAACGTCGAATCCCTGATGAGCTTCTTCAGGAGACGCGAATAGGAGGAAGAGTCGATCGGGAGATCGACAGGCTTGCCCGTGAACGAGGAATAGAGCATCGAGTTGCAGAGTTCCACGGAATTGATGCCTTCCTCGGCCGGGGCAATGAGCGGCACACCGTCGAGGATGGCATCGATGTAGTTCTGCATGATGGCGTCGTGCTGCCCGCCCCTACCGTCGCAGGGAATCTCCACCTTCCAGGTTTCGGGCTTGGCGAACGTCGTTTGCTCCTTGGCCCGGAATTCCGCCATCGAGACGGTGTTGCGCGTCCAGACCAGCTGGCCGTTTTCAAGGACGACCCTGCCGCGGTCGCCGACCACTTCCAGCCTGTTGGTGCCGGGGGCTTCGCCGGTTGTGGTGATGAACACGCCGGTCGCGCCGTTTGGGTACTTGAGGTAGGCCGTGACGCTGTCCTCGACCTCGATGTGGTGGAAGCGGCCGAGTTCGCAAATGGCGCGGACCTGGCATGGCATCCCGAAAATCCACTGCAGAAGGTCGAGGTTGTGGGGGGACTGGTTTAGGAGGACGCCGCCGCCCTCGCCGCCCCAGGTGGCCCGCCAGCCGCCGCAGTCGTAGTAGTACTGGGTGCGGAACCAGTCGGTGATGATCCAGTTGACGCGGACGATTTCGCCCAGCTCCCCGCTCCTGACGAGTTCACGGAGCTTGATGTAGTGCGGGTCGGTGCGCTGGTTGAACATCGCCGCGAAGACGAGTTCGGGATGGCGCCTGTGCGCGGCGATGAGCTTCTCGGCATCGGCCTTGTGAACCGATATCGGCTTCTCCGAAAGCGTGTGGAGCCCGTTGTCTAGGGCGTCGATGCCGATGGTGGTGTGGAAGTAGTGCGGCGTGGCGATGACGACGGCATCGACTTCGCCGGAACGGATGAGTTCGCGGCTGTCCGTGAACTTTTTGTAGCGGTCGCCGAACTTGTCCATCTTGCGCGGGTCGATGTCGCACACCGCGACAACGTGGCCGCGCTTCATGGCCCCCGCCTCGAAATGCCGGACATGGTTGGTGCCCATGATGCCGACGCCTATGACTCCGATGCGAACTTCCTTTGACTGATTCATGTGTTGTCTCCTGTTTACGGTTAAAAATCTCCGGTCGCGACGACGACCTTCACTTCAAATCTTTGAGGCTTCGTTCACTTCCCCTCGTTGTTCCATTTGTCCACGGAAACGACGTGGAAATCGGGAGCGGATGTGGCGACGGCGCCTCGCCGTCGCGCGACGACGC
>CAMOSH010000255.1 GCA_946624575.1 uncultured Verrucomicrobiota bacterium | reverse complement strand
TCGCCCAGCTCCGCGAAAAGGGCTACGCCGATCCGTATCGCGCCTCGGGCAAGCCGATCTGGCTCATCGGCCTCTCCTTCGACCGCGAGACGCGCAAGCTCGTCGATTGCGCCGCAAAGCCGCTATAGCATACCGCGCGTTTTTCAGCGACAAAGGCTGGCAAAATGACGGCTCTTCCAAGAGCCTATCTCATTCTTTTCTTTATGATCACATATTTGTCGGCTGGTTTGGAGTGTGATGCCCGACGTGGAAAAATTTTTGAAGCGAAATCCTTGAATCCGCATTTATGATTATGAAGGGATTTCGTTTCCGGGAAATGGACATTGTCGAAGAACTGCGGCAAAACCGAGACAGCGGCGCAAAACGGCTTGTAAGCGAATACAAGGCCGGTCTCATGTCGCTTGCCCGCCGTTTCTGCGTAAACGAGAGCGACGCCGAGGAGTTGGTGAACGCCACCTTCGCCAAAGTGGTGGACAACATCGACGACTATCTGGAGCAGTCGGCCTTTTTCGCCTGGATGTGCCAGATCCTGACGAACCTCTTCCGCGAAAGCGTCCGGCGCAAGTCCAACAAGAACGAGATTTTTTCCGGCGATGTGCCCGAAGTCGCCGACGACGGCGCTCAGGAGGAGATATTCCGGAATCTCGACCACTCGCTGCTGCGCGCCGCGATGGCCCTGGCCCCGACGCGCTGCTCTGCCCCAACGACGACAGGGCGAGGTCGGCCGTCGCGGCCATCCGCGACCTTGGCCTCGTTCCCAATCGCGACATTCTCGTCGCCGGATACGACAACAGCATCCGCCCGACCGCCGAGGACCCGACCGCGTCCCTGCGTCCCGCCGTCACGGTGGACAAGCACAACGAGCGGTCGGCCCAGGACATCGCCGAACTTCTTCTCGCCCGCATGGAGGGGAGGTTGCCAGCCGAACCCCAGGCGCGAATCCACGAACACGAACTCGTCGTTTTGAACAATCAATGAGAAAACAATTGAACCCAACAACCAACGGCATCCCGATTCTTTTGCGATGAACATGAATGCAACAACCGACACGGGGATGATCCCCTTTCTCGCCGTGACGGGCTCCCCCACGGAGGCGGCGTGCCGCGCCAAGGTGGCCGCAATCCAGAACGACGGCGCCACGAGCTTCCTTCTGTACGCGCGTTGCGGCCTGGAACTCGACTACATGGGCGAGGATTGGCTGCGGCTTGCGGAGTGGTTCTGCGACGAAGCCGCGAAACGCGGCCTCAAGGTCTGGCTTTACGACGAATACTGCTGGCCGAGCGGCACCTGCAAGGGGCGCGTCCCGCGCGAGAACGCCGCCTGGCGCTACCGGGAGACCGGCGTCTTCGCACGCCCCGAAGGCGGGTGGCGCTGGGAGGAGGGCACGGCCGCACCTGACGGTTGGGTCAACGTCTGCGAGCCGGATGCCGTCCGGCGCTTCATCGAGCTCACGCACGCGGTGTACGCGAAGCGCCTCGCCCGCTTCTTCGCCGACGGCACGGTCGTCGGCTTCTTCACCGACGAGCCGGGACACCCGGTTTGGGTCCGGTGGAGTTCCGGGACGCCGGCCGCCTCGTTCCGCACGTGGTCCGGCCTGGAGGACGAATACCGCGCCGAGACGGGCCGCGACTTCCGCGCCGACGCCGAGGCGTGGCTGGAGGGTGGTGCGTCCGATTTCCCCGCCCTCTACGCGCGTCTCCTCGGCCGACGCTTCCGCACGTCCTATTTCGACCAAATTCGCGCGTGGTGCGACGCGCACGGCGTGGCGTTCACGGGCCACATGATCGAGGAGAACAGCCTCGCGGGCTCGTGCCGCCTGAACGGCGACCCGATGCGCTGCCTCCGCGTCGAGACGATCCCCGGCATGGACGAGGTCGACTCCGCCTTCGACCCTGCGGGCAAGGTGAGCCGCCCCGTCGAGTGGGTCACATTCAACGTAGCGCGCCAGGCGGTCCTGCACAACGGGCGAGGCGGCGTGGCCGAACTTTTCGCCTGCGGCCCCGGCGACCTCCCGCCCGCCGCCCTTCGGCAAATCGTCTGGATGGGCGCCTTCCACGGCATCGACCGCTACGTGACGTGCATGGACGTGATGGACGAGCGCGGCTTCGTGGAGAAGCACGGCTACGTTTCCGCCGCCGGTCCCGTCCATCCGTGGTATGAGCGCCACGCGAAGGTGTTCGCCGACGAATGCCGCCGCGCCGCGGCGTTCGCCGCCAGGCGCGTTTCCGAGCGCGAAGTCGGCGTCCGCTACCCCGACCGGGCTGCCGCCGCAGCCGCGTTCACGGGCGACCGCAAGGCCCCCGACGCCTACGGCCTCCTCGGCGCGCTCGAAACGCACCAGTTCACCCCGCGCTTCGTTCTCGAAGACGAGCCGTGCGACCTGCCGCTCGTCTTCGTCTGCCGCCCCGACGGCTTGTTCGACGAGGAGAAGACCGGCGCGACGGGCCTCGACGCCGATGGCGCCGTCGCGCTCTGCCGCGACCGGCTGCCGGCGACGTTCCGCGTGTTCGAGGCCGACGGCGAAACCGAGGCCGACGCGCTCATGGTGCGCACGTGCGACGACGGCGCCAGCGCCGTGATGAACATGCGCCCCTTCGCGACGCGGCGGCTCGTCGCCGAGCGCGGCGGGAAACGCGCCGCATTCGTTTTGGCGCCGCACGGCATTCGGGTCTTCGCGCCCGGTCCGCTGCCGGCCGACGAGCGCCCCGATGCGGAAACGCGCTCCCTCGCGGCGGCCGACTGGACGCTCCTCCGGAACCGCCCCAACCTCCTGCGCGTCTCCTTCACGGAGGAGGACGGACGCAAAGGCGCCGTGATGTTCGCCGAGGAAGTCGAGGCGCGGCTGGTCGAGCGCGGAAGTGCGGCGACAACGCCCCCGCCGATGCCACAGCCCGCCCTCCCCGCCGTCTTCGCCCCGCTCTACCGCGAAGGCGAGCCGCGCCGCTTCCCCGCCGGCGTCCATGTGTTCGAGACCTCGGACGGCAAGCCGGACGCCAACTACTTCCTCCCCGCCCTGTGGCTCGCCGGGGACTTCCGCGTCTTCGGCGGGGCCGTCTTCGCCGAAAGCCCCCGCGCCGGATTCGGCTCCTTCGCCGACCTCGGCTACCCGCACTACGCGGGGGGCCTGACGTGGCGGACGACCGTCGAAGCGCCCGCCGGCGCCGGCTGGCGTCTGCGCGCCGACACGGGCGGATGCCTCGCCTCCGCCCGCTTCCGCGGCGTCGAGCTTGGCGTCCGCGCCTGGGCGCCTTTCGAGTGGGACATCCCAGCGGATCTCGCCGGCCTGACCGGCGAACTCGACATCACCGTGTACTCGTCGGCGCAGCCGATGTTCGGCCCCAACGGCGTACCGGGGGCCGCGTGGGATGCCCGCCTGAGGCTTGGCGACCATGCCCCCGGAGCCGCCTGCGGCCTCTTCAACGCAGGGTGGTCACGCCACCCTTAGGAAAAATGTCCAGCTGAACAACCAAGGAGAAAACAGATGAACCCAACAACCTACGGCGAATTGCAAGTGTAATGGCGCACCCGTCCCGGGGTGCGCCATTACATTCTGCAACTTTCCTCAGAGCGACAGAGCGCCGGGTGTGACCAAACTTTGTCAGAACGCAAAGGACGCAATCGCGCGGGCCGATGT
>CAMOSH010000254.1 GCA_946624575.1 uncultured Verrucomicrobiota bacterium | reverse complement strand
CGAGAAGAACTGGAAGTGCATCGACGCGGCGCGCGACGCCGTGTTCGAGGTCAAGGTTCCCGCGGCCCCGGCCGGCGTCTACAAGATGCCGCCCACCGTCTCGCCCGAGGCGCCCGAGTTCGTCCAGAAGGTCACCGCCGAGCTCATGGCCCAGCGCGGCAACGACATGCCGGTCTCCATGATTCCGGCCGACGGCACCTGGCCCACCGCCACCACGCAGTGGGAGAAGCGCAACATCGCGACCCACATCCCGGTGTGGAATCCGCAGACCTGCATCCAGTGCCTCAACTGCTCGATCGTCTGCCCCCATGCGGCGATCCGCGGCAAGGTTTACGACGCGGCCGAGGGCGCTCCCGCCACATTCAAGAGCGCGGACGCCAAGCCGCCCTACGCCGGCAAGAAGTTCACGCTCCAGGCGGCCCCCGAGGACTGCACCGGCTGCGGCCTCTGCGTCACGGTCTGCCCGATGAGCAAGCCCGCGCTCGTAGCGGCCGGCAAGGCTCCGGCGCTCAAGCTTGAGCCGCAGCTCCCGCTGCGCAAGCCCGAGGCCGAGAACTTCAAGTACTTCATGGACCTGCCGGAGATCGCCCACAAGGACATCAAGGGCATCGACACGGTGAAGGGCTCGCAGCTCTGCCGTCCGCTCTTCGAGTTCTCCGGCGCCTGCGCCGGCTGCGGCGAAACCCCCTACGTGAAGCTCGTCACGCAGCTCTTCGGCGACCACATCCTCATCGCCAACGCCACGGGATGCTCGTCGATCTACGGCGGCAACCTGCCCACCACGCCGTATTGCCAGCGCAAGGACGGCCGCGGCCCCGCGTGGAGCAACTCGCTCTTCGAGGACAACGCCGAATTCGGCCTCGGCATGTGCATGACGCTCGAGAAGCACACCGCCACGGCCCTCCAGGCCCTGAACGCCATCGTCGCGAACGAGAAGGCGCCGCAGGAAATGAAGGACCTCCTGGTCTCGATCCGCGACGCGGAACAGAAGACGCAGAAGCAGATCGAAGAGCAGCGCGCCCGTGTCGCCGAACTCAAGAAGCGGCTCTCCATGTGCGAGTGCTCGAAGGAGTGCCCGGACGCCAAGCAGCTGCTCTCGCTCTGCGAATACCTCGTCAAGAAGACCGTCTGGATCTTCGGCGGCGACGGCTGGGCCTACGACATCGGCTACGGCGGGCTCGATCACGTCCTCGCCTCCGGCCACAACGTCAAGGTGCTCGTGCTCGACACCGAGGTGTACTCCAACACCGGCGGGCAGGCCTCCAAGTCCACCCCGCTGGGCGCGGTCGCCAAGTTCGCGGCCGCAGGCAAGCCGGCCGGCAAGAAGGACCTCGGCCTCATGCAGATGACCTACGGCAACGTGTATGTCGCGCAGGTTTCGATGGGCTCCAACCCCGGCCAGGTCGTGAAGGCCATGGCGGAGGCCGAGGCCTACGACGGCCCGGCGCTCATCATCGCCTACGCGCACTGCATCAACCACGGCATCAACATGGTCAAGGGCCTGGAGCAGCAGAAGATCGCCGTCGAAACCGGCCACTTCCCGCTCTACCGCTACAACCCGGCGACGGGCGAACTGAAAGTCGATTCCAAGGAGCCGTCCCGCGCGTTCGCGGAGCAGGCCTCCACGGAGAACCGCTTCAAGCAGCTCGCCAAGCTCAACCCGGAGAAGGCCAAGGCGATGGTCGAAGAGGCCGACAAGCGCTTCAAGGCCAAGTACCAGCTCTACACGCAGCTGGCCGGCCTCCACAAGCAGGCCTAGCACTTGCCGCGCAAGCGCAAAAACGGACGGACGGCCCACGGCCGCCCGTCCGTTTTTTTGCGCGGCCGCCAAAGCGGCCGGTGGGCCGCATCTTGCCGACTTTCCGGCGGACATGGTAGAATCCGCCGCATGAAACCGATCCTCTCCGTCGTCATTCCGACGTTCAACCGCGCGCCGATGGTGAAGCGGTGCGTGGCGTCCGTCCTTGCGAGCGCGGGCGTCGATTTGGAATGCATCGTCGTGGACGACCATTCGCCGGACGACACGGGAGACATCCTCCGCAAGGCGTTCGGCGCCGATCCCCGCTTCCGGTGTCTGCGACTCGACCGCAACTCCTTCCAGGCCGCGGCCCGCAACGCCGGCGCTAGGCTCGCGCGCGGCGAATATCTTCTCTTTCTCGACGATGACAACGTCGTCGCCCCAGACATGTGCGCGCGGCTCGTCGCGGCGCTCCGCGACCATCCGGAGCTCGGCCTCGCGGCACCAATCTCGATCCACGTCCTTGCAGACGGACGGCGCGAAGTCTGGACGCTCGGCTCGGATTTCGACCGCCGCACCTCGCAGCCCCGCGACTATTCGCCGCACTGCGGCGAAGCGGACGTGCCCGCCGATGTCAAACTCTTTCCGACGACTTACAGTCCGAACGCCTGCTGCGTGCCGCGCTCTGTCTTCGATGAAGTCGGCGGCTTCGACGAAGCGTTCGTCCAGATCTTCGAGGAGTCCGACTTCGGATGGCGAATCCTTGCCACGGGACGCTCCGCAGCGATCGTCGCGGCAGCCCGAACCGACCACCACGGATTCCTCGAACCTGGCTGCGTCCCCGCCCTCCGAGCCCTCGGCATCGAAAAGCCCTATCGGACGTTCTGTTTCTCGCGCAACCGCATCTGGTTCGCACGTCGGCACTTTCCGCCTTCCGGGCGCATCTCGGTAATTTTCGCATTCGGCCCGCTATCCGTCCTCTGGTACGGCGCCACAGCGCTCCGCCACGCCCGCCCCGGCATCGCCTGGGCATACGCTCGGGGATTTTTCCGAGGCGTATTCTCGCGTCTGCCACCGCCGCCAACTCACTCCAACATTTAGCCTAAATGTCGCAGTTGAAGTGTCACACAGAGGCACAGAGGCACGGAGAACATTGGAAAATGGCTTTTGAAACCTTTGAAATCGCATGCGAGGCTTTCACCCAAAAGGTGCATTGAAACTGGGAACCATGTGCATCCATAAAACCATCAATCTCTGTGCCTCCGTGCCTCTATGTGAGAAAGTCCGTTCGTGTCAACTGCGTTTTTAGGTTTAGCGCCAGCCATGTCAATTCCAGGATCTTGCCGATCGTCCCTCGCCGCCGTCCTCTGCGCGGCTTTGACGTTTCCACTCACCGCAACCGCCGCGAATCGCGTCTATCGCGGATCCTCCACGTCCAGCATTCCAATCTGGACCGTCAAGGACGGCAGGGTGTATCCCGGGTCTTCAACAAGCAGCATCCCGCTCTGGACCTGCTCCGGCGTCAAGATTTATTCCGGATCTTCGACGAGCGGAATCCCGCTTTTCACGTGGAAAGAAAATCGCCTGTATCCGGGGTCTTCGACTTCCGGCGCCCCTGCCTGGACATTATCCGACGACAGGATTTACCCAGGCCAGTCGACTTCAAGCGTTCCCGCCTTCACCTGGTTGAACCGGCGTCTCTATCGCGGCACCTACACGAGCGGAGTTCCGATCATGACGCTTCAGGGCGACGATTCCCTGCCCGAGGCGCTGCTCGTGTTTCTCGCCGTGCAGGCGTTCTGAAAACGTCGTTTTCGCCTCGTTCGCATCACATTCGCCCGCGAAAAAAAGACCGTTTCGGTTGCTTGCAATCCGAAATGCCCCTAAAAAGGGGGCGGGCGGGGGCGTAGGGG
>CAMOSH010000253.1 GCA_946624575.1 uncultured Verrucomicrobiota bacterium | reverse complement strand
GGGGAGGCGGACTCCAGTCCGCCGTTTTGAAATGACTGGCGGGACTGGCGGGTGCGGCAGGGGGGGGGCGGTCTCCAGACCGCCGTCTCTTCCGGCGGCGACCTGGCGTTCATGCCCCCGCAGCCGGTCCTCGTGCCCGGACTGCGCGAGCAGCGGGATTCGGCCGTTCAGGCCGTCGTCACGCTGGATGGACCTCTTCGCCTGACCCGCGCCGGGACCCGCCCGCCGCGCCTCGCGTAAGATTTTCCGCAATTTGGACTAGAAGGGGAGGAAAGGACCTGCGGTGCCGCCGGTCCCGGGAAACGCCGGACATGGAAAGAACGCCTTTACGCGAAAGGAGGTTGACACGAGGTGCCGACTGCTGGATACTTCCCGCCGTTGACACTTTGCGTCACTGCAAGACCGTCGATCACGCGAAACCTGGAAAGTTTCACGATCGGGACGGTGCCTCTGCGGGTGCGTGTATGCGCATACCCTCTTTCGCGTTTCCTGATCAGGCTTTCCAGGGCCTCGCGTGAACCGTGAAAGAGGGCTTCCTCGTTTGCGGTCGCCGGGAGGGCAATGCGCAAAACACGAACCCGCCACGATGAACCAGCCCTCACGCCGACTTCCGACCTCCGCCCTCCGCGTTCCGGTAGGGCCCGACCGCCGGGCGGGACTCTCTTCTCCCGCCCCGCGTTTCTCAAGCGGAGTCCGCGGAGTTCGCGGAGTGTCCGTTCCGGTAGGGCCCGACCGCCGGGCGGGCCGCTACGATTTGGAGGACGACGCGACGACAAGACGACAAGACAACGGGAGTTGCCCCAACTCTCCTTTGGGACAACGGGGCGCGCTTTCCCATCGTTCCGTCAGCCCGTCGTCTCGTCGTTCTCGCGAAGCGCCGTGTCCTTTCCTCATGCGAAGTTCTCGAAGAATTCGTCCTGTGCTGGAAAGATGTCAAAATGATTTGTGACCTAGTTCGACACATAGAACTGGAAACGGAGAAGAAACGAAATTAAGAGGAACATGCCACCCATGCAAAACCCAATGATCGATTTTTTCGAACAGGAGTTGCAACGCTTCAACCCGTTGGCCAAAACCATTGCCGTTTCACAACCGATGTTCGACGAATTCATCGACGCCTGTCGGGTGATAGGCGATGCGTCAAATGGATATCCAGGCCCGCACTGGATGTTGGACGGGAAAATCAAGGTTTTGGTCGACAAAAGTCTGACTGGAACCAAGTTTCGAATTCTTGAAAGGTGAATCTCATAATTCCACTACCCCAAGCCACATCGAACGGAAAAAGAACCATGAACAGTGCTAAAATTGGAATCAATAAAATTGAAATCAATGAAATTGCTCGGAGCATGAAGAGAGGAGAGGAATCCCTTGTATTTTCCGAGTGGCTCAAAGTTTTTCTGGCAAAAGCCGGAAAGGAAAATGCGGAGAAGTGCCGAGAACTGCTGGCATTTCTGGATTCTTCCAAAACGGATAATGATTCCGGAGATGTCATTGCAAAAGCCATCGAGGCAATCAAATCGGTTAAAACAATGCTTGGTGCCACGGCAAAACAACTTGAATCGTTCGGCGGCGGAATCGAGGATAATTCGATGTATCGAAAGATTCGGGATAATGAAGCCGATATTGAGGGGATGATTCTTCGTCTGAAACAGATTGATGACTTCTATGACGTTCTCTTCAACAACGCCGCTAAGCAAATCAGCCTTTCAAATAATGACGAACCATGACCGGGACGATACAACACTTACCAAACAAATTACATTTAGGACAATCCCTGTGAACCCATTTCTTCGACGCCTCCTCTCCGCCCTCGCGGCTCTTCTCCTTCCTCTCTCTTCCTTCGCCGACGCGCCTACGGTTTCGGGACTGACGGCGCGGCAGCGATATCCGTGGAACGGGCTGGTCGACATCTCGTTCACGATGTCCGAGAGCGGCTGCATCGCCATTGCCGCTACGAATACGGCGACGGGGGCGGCGGTGCCGGTGCAAACTTTGCGCGACAAAGCCGGCAACGCCGTCGGGGAAGACACGAAGTTTGCGCCCGGCGAGATCTTGCTCATATGGGATGCTGGCGCCGACGTGCCGGAGACGTTGATCGAGACCCTTGCTCTTTCCGTTGTCGGCGCACCTCCGCCTCGGCCCAGAGTCCAGCTTTGGGCGGGCGGACCGTATTGGGCCGAGACGAACATTGGCGCCGAGAACCCCGAGGACTACGGCCTCTACTTCTGGTGGGGCGACACGGTGGGCTACCGCCGCGAGGGCAACGCATGGGTCGCGAGCGACGGCTCGTCGTCGAACTTCTGGTTCGGCTCCCGCAACACGCCGACCTACATCAAGAGCAACTCGACGCTCCAAAGCGAGGGGTGGATCACTTCGGCGGGCGTCCTCGCGCCGGAGCACGACGCGGCGCACGTGCACTGGGGCGGGAACTGGCGGATGCCGACGATGGACGAACTCTCGGCGCTCACCAGCAACTGCGACTGGACGTGGACGACGCGGAACGGCGTGAACGGCTACGTCGTGCGCGGTCGCGGAGCCTACTCCTCCGCCAGCATCTTCCTCCCCGCCGCCGGCGACGTGGAGGGGTCTTCGCTCAGCAATGCCGGTTCGTACGGCTACTACTGGTCGTCCGTCCCGGACGAGGGCCATTCCTACTACACCTGGGGCCTCTACTTCTATTCCGACTACCACTACACGAACATCTACTACCGCGACTTCGGGCGGTCTGTTCGTCCTGTCCAAGGATTCGCCCAATAGCGAGCGGAGCGAGCGTATCCGATTCTTCCATTCTTTAATTCTTTCAATTTCGTTCATCGTTCACGATGCCGTCGATTGAGAACAGCCTGAAGTTCGAGTCGGAAGTGTGTAGGGCGAGGCGTCCCGCCGAGCCGCTGCCTTGCGGCTCACCCGGAGGGTTCGCCCCACCAACCGGCTCACCCCTCCCCTGGTTCTGCAACCTTTCTTGATTTCAATTGCCACGGAGAAACTCGATGAAAATGACACAACGAATTGCCATTTTTGCCATGGCGGCGCTGTCCACGCTGACTGCCACAGCCGCCACGACTACGCTGCACCTCGACACGCGGGCGGAGCCGCTGGTCGCGGACTCCATCGCCGTCCCGTATGACGCCTCGTGGATCGGCGGCGATGCCGGGGCGACGGTCGTCATCAGCGACAACGGCGTGGAGGTGCGGCGCACGACCGGCTCGGGCGAGTTCATGCATCAGATTCCATCAGGTTCGGGCCGCCACGACCTGATCTACACCACCTTTATCTACGGCGTGGCGCAGGAGGAGGTTTACAGGGCGGCTGTCTGGTCTCTGATCACGTTGACTCTGGACCCACAGGGCGGTTCGGCCGGAACGGAGAGCGTGACGGCGACATACGGCAGCGAGATGCCGTCGATCACGGTTCCAACGCGAACGGGATACACGTTCGGCGGATACTACACTTCGACCGGCGGGTCGGGGACACAATACTACACTGCCTCCGGCGCGAGCGCGCGCAACTGGGACAAGACTGCGGACACGACGCTTTACGCGAAGTGGACGGCGAAAACAGCCACGGTGACATTGTCCAGGCAAGGCGGGTCCGGCGGAACGGCGAGCGTGACGGCAACCTACGACTGCGCGATGCCGACGATCACGGTTCCGACTCGGGCGGGCTACACGTTCGGTGGATACTACACCTCGACCGACGGATCGGGAACGCAATACTACACCTCCTCCGGCGCAAGCGCG
>CAMOSH010000252.1 GCA_946624575.1 uncultured Verrucomicrobiota bacterium | reverse complement strand
GCCTCGACGACGTGATGAACATCCACGGCAACTACACGCGCCTCGAATCGGCGGATGGATGCCCCTGCAAGCTGGCCGGGAAAGCCGTTCGCGGACCCCGTCTGGGTGGATATGCTCACCGGAGAGATTCGAGCCTTCCCGCGCGACCGCATGGTCGAGTGCGCCGACGGCGTTGTGTTCACCGGCGTCCCGGTCTATGATTCGCCGTGTCTCCTCACGGAGCGCGCGGCCGTCGCCGGGTAGCGTCGCGCGGCTGCTCCAATTCCATTGAAGAGTCTTGCCATGAATGAGGTGTTTCCGAAAGGAAGTTTTGCGGTCGGATGCAACTACTGGGCGTCGCATGCCGGCATGATGATGTGGCGGCGATGGGATGCGGGGCGCGTCGAGGAGGATCTCGACATGCTTGCGGGAAACGGGCTTTCCGTCCTGCGCGTCTTCCCGCTTTGGCCGGATTTCCAGCCGCTCACGGCGCAATACGGCGGCGGCGGGCAGTTCCGCGCATGGGCGCAGAACGACGGACCGCTTCAAAACCCGGAGTGCGTCGCCCCGGAGATGGTGCGCCGCTTCCGCGATTTCTGCGACATGGCGGAGGCTCGCGGACTGCGGCTCGTCGTGGGGATTCTCACGGGATGGATGAGCGGGCGGTTGTTCGTTCCGCCCGCCCTAGAGCGGCGCGAATTGTTGACCGATCCCGCGGCCCGCATGTGGGAAGTGCGGTTCGTGCGTCGGTTCGTCCGCGAAACGAGGGATCGCCCCGCCATCGTGGCTTGGGATGTCGGCAACGAATGCAACTGCATGGGCCGGGCCACGCGCGAGGAGGCGTGGGCGTGGCTCTACGAGATCACGGCGGCGATCCGTCTCGAGGACGCGTCGCGGCCGGTCGTCGGCGGGATGCACGGGCTCTCGACGGATCGAGGGGCGGCGTGGAATCTGCGCGACCAGGGCGAGCTTGCGGACGTGCTGACGACGCACCCGTATCCGCTCTGGACGCCGCACATGAACCACGAGCCCTTCGACACGCTCCGCAACGGCGTCCACGCGGCGGCGCAGTCTCTCCTCTACGCCGGTGTTTCCGGTCAGCCTTGCTTCCCCGAGGAGGCCGGCGACATGGGGCGCAACGTCTGCTCAGAGGTGCGCGCGGCGGGGAACGTCCGCGCCGCGCTCTTCACGTCGTGGGCCTGCGGGCTCCGCATCTTTCTCTGGTGGTGCGCCTTCGACCAGGGGCATCTGGACTTCCCGCCCTACGCGTGGACCGCGCTCGAAGGCGAACTGGGGCTCTTCGACAAGGACTTCCGCACGAAGCCGGTCCTTGCGGAGATGCGCGATTTCGCGACGTTCCTGAAGAGGCTCCCGTTCGCCGAACTGCCTCCGCGCCGCGTGGACGCCGTCTGTCTCGCGAGCGAGAACGAAGACGCCGTGGCGGCGTCGCTGGGCGCGTTCGCCCTTGCGCGGCAGGCGGGATTCGATCTCTCCTTTGCCGGCGCGGAGGGGGAATGGCCCGAGTCGGACTTCTACATTCTGCCCTCCGGCGAAGGCTACGACACCTATTCCGTCACGGCGTGGAGGCGGGTGCTTGCCAAGGTCGAACGAGGGGCGACGCTGCTCGTTACCAAGGGCGGGAAGATGTCGCTTGCGGACTTCCGCGCCGCAACCGGGAACGAAATCGACTTCTCCGCGCAGGACACGCCGTCGGATGTCGGATTCGAACTCGCGGCGCATCCCGGACGGACGATTCGCGCGCGTTTGCCCTCGACCGTCCGTATCGTCCCGCGCGAAAGCCGGGTTCTGGGCACGACGGCGGACGGCAACGCGATGGCGACCGTTTCGGACTACGGACGGGGCCGCGTCGTGTTCGTCAACGCGCCGATCGAGCGCGACGCCTTCCTGCGCGCCGGCGCATTCGAAGGCGACAATCCGAACCCGCTCTACCTCGTTTACCGCGAAGCCGCGAGAATCGCCGGCGTCCGGCGCGTTGTGGAAAAGCTCGACGCTCCTTGCGTTGGCCTCACGGAACACCAGGCCGGAGACGGAAGCACCATCGTTGTTGCCGTGAACCACGAACCGCGCGAAGTGGGCTGTCCCGTGCAAATCCACGGGACGCTCGGCCGCGTCTGGCGCGGCGCCGTCTCCGCCGACCGGATCGTCCTGCCCCCGAACGGCGCCGCGGTCTTTGAAGTGTCGTGACATTGCCGGGTGTGGCGAGTCGTCCCGGGGAGCCGCCGCCAGGAATGGCGGGACGGGCGAGGGGCCGGGCGGGCCTGGCAGGACAGGTGGAACAAGCGAGAGGACTGGCGCGACGGGCGGGCCTGACGCGACGGGCGGGACTGGCGGGACCAACGCCAGTCCCGCCAGTCCCGCCCGTCCTTCCATCCCTGACTTTTCAACTTTTCAACCTTTCAACTTTTCAACTTGGTTTTCGCTCCGCGTTTTGCTAGAATTGAAGCCGCAAACGACAAGGGGCGGGTCATGATCGAAAAAGCGGCGACCGACATCTACACATTCGAAAGCCTCCGCAAGGAGCATTTCACCTACGTGGACAAGACGGCGATTCTGAAGGAATTCGCCGACATGTCGCGTGGCAAGCAGTTCTTCGTCGCGCGCCCGCGGCGTTTCGGCAAGTCTCTCGCCGTCACGACGTTCCAGGCGCTTTTCGAGGGTCGCCGCGACCTTTTCCAGGGCCTCGCCATCGAGCCGCTCTGGGACTGGTCGAGGAAATGGCCGGTGCTGCATCTAGATATGGGCAGTGCGCAGTTCCCGACCATTCGGGAGTTGCACCGCAAGTGGCGGTCCTTGCTGCGCAACGAATGCGACCGCAACGGCATCCCTTTCCGCGATGACGAAATCCCGTCGATTGCCTTTGAAAACGTCATCAACGACCTTGCGGCGGTTTCCGACGACGGGCAGATTGTCCTTCTCGTCGATGAATACGACAAGCCGCTTCTGAACAAGCTCTGCACCCCGGACGTGACGGAGTTCAAGAACGCCCTCAAGGCGTTCTATTCCGTCATCAAGACATACGAGGGCAAGCAGCGCTTCGCCTTCATCACGGGCGTCTCGAAGTTCTCCAAGGTGTCGATCTTCTCCGACCTCAACAACCTCAAGGACTACACGCTCCACCCGGTCGCCGGAACGCTGTTCGGCTTCACGCACGAGGAGGTGCGCAAATACTATCCCGGAAAACTCGCGGAGCTGGGGGCCAAGTTCGGCCATGACGCGGACTGGGCGTTCGACGAAATCGTCAGGATGTACGACGGCTACAAGTTCCACCCCGAAGCCAAGTCCGTCATCAATCCCGTGTCGCTTGGCATGACGTTTGACGCCATGGATTTGCAGAACTGGTGGTCGAAGACGGCGCTTCCGACATTTCTCATTGACTTTTTCAAGACGCGGCCGCTGGACGTTTCCTCGCTGGAGGTTTCCGACTCCGACATGAACGCCTTCGAGCCGGAGAAAATCAAGCCGGTCGTGCTTCTATACCAGACAGGCTACCTCACGATAAAGGACATCCGAAGAACCGGAACGATTTTGCGATACAAGCTCGGGTTCCCCAATGCCGAGGTCGAAAGTTCCTTCATCGAAGACCTTTCGGCTCTTTACGTGGGGCACACCTCCGTTGAACCCGGAGCCATCGTGGAAAGAATCGGCGACACGCTCCGCGCCCGCGACCCGGAGGGATTCGTCGAGGCGTTCAAGTCGTTCTTCGGCGAGATCCCCTACGACCTCACGGACAGGCAGAACGA
>CAMOSH010000251.1 GCA_946624575.1 uncultured Verrucomicrobiota bacterium | reverse complement strand
GACGGCGACGACGAGTGCCGCGGGTGATGTGGCGACGACGCCCTCGTCGTCGCTTTCTCCCCCGTTGCGACGACGGGGCGTCGTCGCCACACCGGACAAATGCTCCGTGAAGACCACGCGCGGGTCGGCGCGGGTGACGAGCCGCCTCACGCCCGCCTCACGCGCAGCGTAGGCGTAGATTCGCCAGAGTTCATTCGAGAAGGAGTTGTCCACGACTTCGCTCTCCTGCTCGACAATGCACTTCTCCAGCGCGAAATTGACGGCGATCACCTTGCCCCTGCCGAGACGCTTCATACTCACGGCGACGTTGCCGTTGGAGTCGCGCGCCACCACCTCGCAATCGACGGGCCGCTGCTCGGCCGTGAAGTCGTCGGAGAAGGACAATTCACGCCCGTCCAGCTCGAAGGAAACCTTGCGCGGCTTGTGATACGTGACCTGCTCCAGTCCGGCGAACTCCAGCCAGTTCGAGTAGCCGGCGGAGCCGCCGCGCGAGACGAGCAGCGTCGCGCCGCCACGCACCTTCTCGACGAGCTTTTCCCACGTCTGCTGGCCGTAGGTGTCCCAGTCCTTGCCGGACGGGAGGATGTAGAAGTCCGATTCCGGGAGCGGGAACGAATCGGCGCCGACGAACTTGATGTCGAAGCCGGCGGCCTTCGAGAGCATGAACGCGCCGAAGGTCTGGTGGTAGAACTCCTCGCGCTCCGAGACGAGGCAGACGGCGTCGGTGCGGCGCGACGGGAGGGCTGCGAACGGAAGCGAATCGCGGAAGTCGCGGAAAGCCTTGAGCGCGAGCGCCTGCGGCTTCGGTGTGCGCGACTCGTCGGCGCGGAGCATTCCCAGCTCCCGCTCCGCCGCGCAGGTGGTGAACGGCGGGTAGCCGAGGTGGAGCTGGTCGAAGGCGCACCACCAGAGGTAGGCGGGCAGGCCGTGCGCCCAGCAGGTGAACATCTGCTGGCGCATCCCGGCGGCGGCCATCCACTCCGGCGACATCCTGGGGCCGAGGCTCCCCACCTCCTGCGGAAAGGCGGGCTTGCCGGAGACGGCCGAGTAGAACAGGCACTGCGAGGTGGGATGGAGTGCGTTGCGGAAGGAGTTGAACGGCCCGCGGTTCGCCTCGATGCGGAACGCGGCCGGATAGGGGTGCGGCGTCAGGGCGTCCAACAGCTCGCCCTGCATCTGGAGGCTCCACCAGTTCGCGCCCTCCCACTGCGGGCCGAAGCCGTTGGAAGTCTGGCTGTGCATGCCCGAAACGACGGGGCGCGACGAATCCTCGACGCGGATCGCGGAGGAAATCACGCAAAGCCAGTTCCACGCCTGCGCCGGCTTTTCGACCGCGTCCATGCAGTTGCACTCGTTGCCGAGGTCCCACGCGACGATCGCCTTCCTGTCCCTGAAGCGACGGACGAACGCGCGGGCGAAACGCCCCTCCCACATCAGGGCCTCGGGATCGGTGATCAGATTGAGGTTCTCGACAATGCGCGGCGCAAAGAGGCGACCCGACATCCAGCCCGTGACGAGCGACACAAGGAGCTTCACGCCGTGCGCCTCCGCGAAATCGCAGAGCCGGCCGAAGCGCGCCAGCGCGCCGGGGTCGAGCCAGAGCGGATCGAAAATCTCCTCGTCCGTGCCGTCGCGGAGGACCGTCCCGAACTTGCCCTGGTTCTTCCGGCAGCGCACGAGCGGCTGGAACTCGCTCCACGTCGGAAAGACGCGCATCAGCTCGACGCCATGCGCGGCGAGCGCCGCGACGTCGCGCTCGACCGACGCCTCGTCCCATTCGTCCTCGCGCCACATGCGGACGCCCGCCTTCGAGCCCCAGTAGTTCACGCCCGTCCCAAAACGCCCATCAAAAGAAAATGCGCTCATTTTGTCATTCCTTGCCAACAATGATAGCACATGGCGACGCAATGATTTTACCATTTGCGCAACTGGAGATTTATCGCTTGCGCAAGAAATGGCAGTTTGCTAGAATTGCGTGCGTGGACACGGTGATCTTCATCAAGGCGATTGACAGGCATCCCGACCGGCGCAAGATGGACGGAGTGCGCGAAGCGGCGGGACATCTGGGCTGGCGCGTCCAGGTGTCGGCCCCGGTTTCGACGAAAGCCGAAGTCGCCGAGCTGGAAAAGTTCTGGGATCCGGTGGGCTACATCGTGGCCTCCGGCATCTCGAAGGGATCGATGCCGGTGACGCTGTTCGGGAAAAAACCGGTTGTCTATTTCAATCTGCCGGACGAACAACTGTATCCGGCCTCGCGATGCGTCCACGACGACGCAGACGCCGTGGCGCGGCTTGCGGCCAAGGAGCTGCTGTCACTGGGTCTTCCACGCTACGGTTACGTGTGCGACCCCGGGCGGCCGGCCTGGAGCGAACCGCGCCGCGAAGCCTTCGCTAGGGCACTTGCGCTGCACGGCCGGCATGCGGAAATCTTCGACCCCACAGAATGCGGCTGGGACAACGCCGCAT
The DNA here is from genome assembly GCA_946624575.1 of uncultured Verrucomicrobiota bacterium. Lineage (GTDB taxonomy): Bacteria > Verrucomicrobiota > Kiritimatiellia > RFP12 > UBA3636 > UBA3636. Next base: position 1,288 of record CAMOSH010000251.1, on the reverse strand, counting down.
TCACGACGTCGTTTGCGGCGTGGCTCCGCTCCGGCCCGTTGCCGATGGGGATATTCGCCGTCACCGACGCGACGGCCTCGCACGTCGCGTCGGCATGCACGGCGGCGGGATTGCGGTTGCCGGACGACATCGCGCTCATTGGCGTCAGCAACGAGGAGTCGCTCTGCGAGGGGCAGGCCATTACGCTTTCGAGCATCGCCATGAACTACGCAGCGGGCGGGCGGCTCGCCGTGGAGAAGCTGGCGCGCCTCGCGGCGGGATGCGAAGACACGGGACCGGCGGTCTATTCTCCGCTCTGGGTCGTGCGGCGCGCCTCGACGACCCGGCTCGGCCGGACGGACGAAGCCGTGACCCGCGCGCTGGAGCGCATCCGGCGCGAAGCGTGCGGCGGACTGGCCGCGCGCGACGTGCTGAAGGGATTCGACTGCTCGCGCCGCTCGGCGGAAACACGCTTCCGCGCGGCCGTCGGGCATTCGATCCTCGAAGAAATCCGCCGCGTCCGGCTGGAAGCGTCCAAGCGCCTTCTCGTGGAAGGCCACACCACCATCGACGCCATCGCCTTCCAGTGCGGCTACGCCTCGTCCGCCGCCTTCGCGACGTTCTTCCGCGCCGAAACCGGAACAACCCCGACGAAATGGCGCAACTCTGCGCAAACCGCCCAACCGGCTGGGCTTATGCCAGTTGAAAAGTTGAAAGGTTGAAAAGTTGAAAGGTTGAAAGGTTGGGTCGCGCCCGTCCCGCAGGTCCCGCCGGTCCCCTCGCCTGTCCCGCCAGTCGCGCCCGTCCCGCCAGTCCTAAAAGCGGCTACGGCGCGGACGGCGCCGCGGAGCCTCAAAGATTGTTTTTAGCCACAAAGAACACAGAGTTCACAAAGGCTTTGTGTTCCTTTGTGTTCTCTGTGGCTCAAAATTGATATTGGGCCGTCCCGCCAGTCCCGCCGGTCGCGCCTGCACCTTTCAGCTACCGCCTCGTCAACGAGCGGCGGATTGCAGGAAAAGGACTCGTTTGCGCTTGTCAGGCGTCGCGCACGATCTTCGTGGCGCTCACGGCGCGCTTCTTCGTCGAGAAGGCGATGCCGATCAGGGTGATCGGCTTGCCGGAGAGGCGGAACTTGTCCACATAGCCCTGCTCGCGGATCTGCGCGATGGCCTTCATGGGCGTCGAGTCGCGCTTGACCTCGATGACGTAGGCGTCCGTCGCCGTTTCGATGGCCAGGTCGATGCGGCCCTTGGACGTGCGCACCTCGCCGCCGACGTTCATGCCGATGAGTCGCATCACCACATACATG
>CAMOSH010000250.1 GCA_946624575.1 uncultured Verrucomicrobiota bacterium | reverse complement strand
CCCGCCAAGTCCATCACCTTCCTCACGACCGACTACGAAGACCGCCAGCCGGCCGCCGTGAAGGATGTCCGCCTCGACGGCGGAGTCCTGCGCTGGACAGCGAGCGAGGAGCCCGAACACCGCTACTACCGCGTCTTCCACGAGGGCCACCAGATCGCCTCCACGGTTGCAGAGCATCTGGACGTGGCATGCCAATGTGGCGACGACGCCCGCGTCGTCGCGCGACGGCGAGGCGCCGTCGCCACATCCGCTCCCGATTTCCGCGTCGTTTCCGTTGACCGCTGGAACAACGAGGGAAAATGAAATGAACCGATTCGAAAACAGGGTCGTCCTCGTCACCGGCGGAAGCCGGAACACGGGGCTGGAAATCGTCGATCTCTTCCTGCGCGAAGGGGCGCGGGTCTTCTTCTGCGGCACGTCCGAAGCGTCGGTCGCGGCCGGCGCGGCGGAGCTTGCGCGGCGCGGCCGCAGCGGCTTCCGCGGCATTGTCTGCGACGTGGGCAAGTCCGCCGATGTCGCGGCCATGATGGACGCCATCGACGCGGAGGCGGGACGTCTCGACGCCGTGGTGTCGAACGCCGCGCACCTCGGGCAGGGCGAGAACCCGGCGCCGGACGTGCCGGAAGCCGACTTTCTCGAAATCCTGAACGTGAACCTCGGAGGGACGCTCCGCATCGTGCAGGAGGCCGCGCGCCGCTTCTTCCTGAGGCAGGAGCCGAATCCGGCCACGGGCCAGCGCGGCGCGGTCGTCTGCATCGGCTCCAACACGGCGCACCACGTCCAGCGCCGCCACGTCTCCTACTGCACCTCCAAGGGCGGACTGGAGTCGCTCGTGCAGTGCCTTGCGCTCGATCTGGGGCCGCGCGGCGTCCGCGTGAACCTGCTGGAACCCGGCTACATCTGGACGGAGCGCTGGCACGACCTGCCGGAGACGGTTCGCCGCAAGCGCCGCGCCAACACCCTCACCGGGCGCGAGGCGACCGGCGGCGACGTGGCCGCCGCCGCCGCGTTCCTCCTTTCCGACGAAGCCCGCGCCTTCCAGGGCGCCGTCCTGAAGATGGACGCCGGCGCGACGGTGGCGCTTTACCCCGCCTACGCCGAGGACGCCGTCCCGCTGCCGGCGGAATGGAAGGGGGCGGAGGCCTTTTCCGGCGCGGTGTCGCTCGACGCGAATGAAACCAACTCCCATTGAGCATCAATGACACAAATATCAATGTCAACATTGAAGCCACAAAGAACACAAAGAAACACAAAGAATTTTGTAATTCAAACTCTGTGGACTCTGTGTCCTTTGTGGCTAAAGACAATCCTGTAAACCCTGTCAAAACAACGCTCTGCGCCTCTGCGTTGAAAGCAAACGGAATCGGAAGCAAGCAATGAAACTTGGATTGGCAATGCACCCGGAGAAGTGGTGCGACCGGCACCTCGCGATGGCGCGGCAGCTCGGCTGCGAAACCGTGGTCGCGTGGGTGCCGTTCGGAGCGGGCGACGGCGTGTGGCACGCGGAGGACTTCGAGCGCATCTTCCGCCAGGCGGCGAAGCACGGCCTTGTCCTGGAGGGGATCGAGAACTTCCATCCGCAGCACATCGACCACGTCGTCCTCGACGAGCCGGGCAAGGACGAGCAGATGGCGAATCTCATGAAGACCGTGGCCAACGCGGGCGAGGTCGGCATCAAGTGCTTCGGCTACAACTTCAGCTGCTGCGGCGTGCAGGGGTACTACTCCGAGGTCAACAACGGCGACGGACGCGGCGCGGCGGCGATCAAGAAGTTCGACGAGGACAAGGTGGACCATTCGCCGCTCCCGTCGCGGCGTTTCTGGTTCAACACCGAGATCGAGCGCCGGAGCGCGGTGGACGTCCTGCCGCCCACGACGCCGGGGCAGCATTGGGCGCGGCTGAAATACTTTCTCGAAAACCTCTGCCCCGTGGCGGAGAAATACGGCATGAAACTCTGCGCGCATCCGGACGACCCTCCGATCGAATACCTGAAGGGGACGTTCCGTCCGCTGACCTCCGTGGAGGGGATGCGGAAGCTACTCGCTCTCGTCGATTCGCCGGCGAACTGCCTGGAGTTCTGCCAGGGGACCGTCTCGACGATGCGCGGGATCGACATCTACGCCGCCATCGAGGAGTTCGCCTCGTCGGGGCGCATCGGCTACGTCCACTTCCGCAACACCTCCGGGACGCTGCCGCGCTACAGCGAGGTCTTCATCGACGACGGCTACGTCGACATGAAGCGCGCGATGGGCATCTACGAGAAATGCGGCTTCGACGGCACCATCATCCCCGACCACACCCCGCGCCTCGACGCGGCGGACTGGTGGGAGACCGGCATGGCCTTCGCGCTCGGCTACATGCGAGGGATCATGGGGAAAGGACATGGCCTCGACCGCGACCCCCCGGTCGGGTAAAGCCCCCACCACACACACTCAACCCCAAAACGATCAACCACCCCATGCGCTACGCCATCTGCACTACCGATCCGGACACCATCGCGGATGCCCGCGAGGCCGGATTCGACGCCGTCGAAGTCAATGTCCAGACGCTGATCCGCCCTTACGACCCAGACCCTGTCTTCGAGGAAGCGCTAGCGCCGGTGCTTGCCGCCGGATTGCCGATCGAGGCCGCGAACGTGTTCCTCCCGAAAGACCTCCGCTGCATTGGCCCGGACGCCGTCCCGGACCGAATCGCCGAATACGCCGAAACGGTCTGCCGCCGCCTCGCCCGCGCCGGCGCCTCCGTTCTCGTCTTCGGCTCCGGCGGCGCCCGCCAGCGCCCCGAGGGCTGGTCGAAGGGAAAGGCGGACGAACAGTTCGTCGCCCTCCTCTCCCGTCTCGGGCCGATCGCGGAACGCCACGGCGTGAGAATCGCCGTCGAACCCCTTTGCCGCACGTCGTGCAACTACATCAACACCGTGGACGAAGGCGCCGCGCTAGCCAGCGCGAGCGGATCGCCGGCGGTCGGCGTCCTGGCGGACGCCTACCACTGGGCGAGAAATGGAGAAACGGCGGACACGATTCTCGCCGCAAAGGGAATCCTCCTCCACGTCCACGTCGCGACGTCGTCGGAGCGCCTGCCGCCCGGCATGGAACCCTGCGACTTCGGCCCGTTCTTGCGCGCCCTCGCCGCCATCGGCTATGACGGGCGCCTCTCGGTCGAGGCGACGCTCCCCCCGCCCGAAGGGCGCGTCGCCGCCTTCCGATCCGCCCTGGAGATACTCAAAAGCCAGCCCTAGCCCCGCGCCGCGGCCTGCACGCAGCGGTCTGTCCCTTGAACGCCCCGAGGTCTGTCCCTAAGACCGAAGCGGTCTGTCCCTGAACGCCCCCGTGCCCGCAGCGGTCTGTCCCTTGAACGCCCCGAGGTTTGTCCCTAAGAACGCCCCGAGGTCTGTCCCTAAGACCGAAGCGGTCTGTCCCTGAACGCCCCCGGAGCGTTAGCGGAGGGCTTCCACTCATCGGAGTTGATGCCCGTCATTGAACCCCGATGAGTCCGATGGCTTCGCTAACGCTCCACCTCTGCGGGGGACAGATCCAACGGGGACAGACCTCGGCGGGGGAGAAACAGGCGAGGCCGAACCGGGGCGGCATTTGCCAGCTGATTCCGGACCAAATTCCGAATATTAGCAGAACGTCCCCATGAAAATGTCGCCTGCCAGGCGACATTTTTTGGTTCCGTTTCCGGCATTCTTTTCGCTGTGCGAGGGACAGACACTGCCGTGCGAGGGACAGCCCCCCCGCGCCGCCGCCGCCCATCCGGGGGCGGACACAGCAAACCAGCCCCCAATGCGGGCGGACCACCAACACGAGGGACAGACCCATGCGAACAGCAAGAACCATCGCCGACGGCGTCG
>CAMOSH010000249.1 GCA_946624575.1 uncultured Verrucomicrobiota bacterium | reverse complement strand
GCCGCGACAGGCCGCTGGTTTGGAATCCGTGGCCCGAATATTTCTTTCGTGACAAAAGGCGGCGCATGCGCTAGAATGACCCGCGTTCCGCGATTCGGTTTCTGGAAATCCACTCCTTTGCGGCAAATCACATGAAAATCAAGACAAATGCAACTCTCACCGCGGCCGCTGCAGCCGCGCTTCTCGTTTCCGGCTGCCGCACGATTCACGGCAACCGCCATGCTCCGGACGTCGACGTTCAGGACGACGCCCTGATCGAGCCGGCGGCCGTCGTCGAGCAGTCTTCCGCCGCCGCCAACGCCACTGCCGGCGCGCAGGCCCCGGCGCAGGTCGTTTCCGCCGACCAGGTGGGCACGCCCGGCACCTACAGGCAGTTCGTGATCGCCGACGGCGAGGACCATTCCGATCGCTCGTACGCCGTCGAGGCCGGCGGTTTGCGCGGCCAGACCGGCAAGCACGTGAGCCCGCCGCCGCCCCAGCGCGAGCCGGAGCCCGTTCACGCTCAGGCCCCCGCCGGTTCCGGCGTCTACGTCGTCCAGAGCGGCGACATCCTCGGCCGCATCGCGCAGAAGCACGGCGTTTCCACGAAGGCTCTTGCCGATGCCAATGGCATCGCCGATCCCTCGAAGATTCGCGCCGGCCAGAAGCTCAAGATCCCGCCGCGCGGCACAGGCCTTTCCAGGAAGGCTCCGGTCGCCAGGAAGTCCGTTCCCGCCGGAAACGCTGGCAAGAAGTCCGCCGCGAAGTCGCTGCCTCCCAAGGCCGGCTGCCAGACCTACGTGGTGAAGAACGGCGAGATTCTCGGTCGCATCGCCATCAAGTTCAAGACTTCCGTCACGAAGCTTCAGGAGCTCAACGGCATTTCCGATCCGACCAAGCTTCGCGCCGGCCGTGAGATCTACGTGCCTGCCGCCTCCGGCTCCTCCTCTCCGGCCCACGCGCCGGCGCGGAATGTCTCCGGCCCGGCGACCCCCGCTCCGGCGCCTGCCGACAAGGCCGTCGCGGTTCCGGCCGGCATCGATCTGGCGGAACCGGAATTGCCGGTCCCCACGACTGACGGCTCGTATTTCGCGCAGTGACGCGGCGCCTCCCGTGTCTCCGGAACTTCCACCTCTGCTTTTCCGCCCCGTCTACAAGGACTATCTCTGGGGCGGAAAGGCGATAGCGGCCCGGTTCGGCCGCGAAAACACGCCCTCTCCATGCGCCGAGTCCTGGGAGGTGAGCGCCCACCCCGACGGCATGAGCGTCGTCGAGGGCGGCCACTTCGACGGTCGTACGCTCGATTCCCTCTGCGGTGAATTCGGGCGGAGCCTGCTTGGGTCGTGGTGCGAGGGGTCGCGTTTCCCGCTGCTTGTCAAGATCATCGATGCGGAGAAGCGTCTTTCGGTCCAGGTTCATCCCAACGAGGAAAGCGCGCCGCGCCTCGGCGGCGAGCCGAAGACCGAGATGTGGTATTTTCTCGATGCCGTTCCCGGCGCCGAAGTCTGCGCGGGGCTGAAGGACGGCGTCGGTCCGCGTATCTTTCTCGACGCCACCAGGGAGAAGCGCGTCGCGTCCCTGCTGCGCACAGTGCCCGTGGTTCCAGGCAAGGCGCTGTTCATCCCCGGCGGGCTTGTCCATGCCATAGGCGACGGATGCCTGGTTCTGGAAGTCCAGCAGAGCTCGAACACTACGTATCGCGTCTACGATTGGGACCGGCTTGGTCCTGACGGCAAGCCGCGCGCACTGCACGTGCGCCAGGCCGCTGCCGCGATCGACTGGAAATTTGGCGGCATGGACTTGTGCACCCCGGTGCCGATGAAGGCGGCCGCGCCCGGCAACAGGCGCGATCGCATCGTCCACAGCGATTTCTTCTCGATGGAGCGCCACGAGCTGCGCGAGCCCGAGCCATGCGAGCTTGACGGCTCTTCGTTCAGAATCCTTTTCGCCGCGACCGGCGCCGTGCGTCTCTCCGGCGGATTCGGCGAGTTCTCGCTGCCAGGGGGCCGCTCGTGCCTGGTTCCGGCCTGCTCCGGCCGTTTTGTCATGGCGCCCGCGTCGCAGTCGCCCGACGGCGCTGTAGTGCTGTCGGTCGGCCTCTGAAGCGGCGGCGGATGCGGAGACGCGTGTCATGTGTGGCCTTGCTCCCGCGAATGCGCCGACCGCGCGGCCGATGGCGAACCGGTGGCGCGCCGCCGGTTTCCTGAACATCGAACTGATGCTGGTCTTGCTGGCGGTCGCCGCCGCAATCTGGGCTTTCGTGCCCGATTTCCTGCGCGTCCGCAACGCTCTTCCCGTCGAAGAGGCCGCCTGGTCTCTCCGTCTTTGCGACCTTGGAATCTGGCACTTGCGCAACGACGGCGCAGTGACCAACGTTGCCGACATCACTCTTCCCATGATTGAGGAGAACCTGCGCGCCAACGACCGCCTCGATTTGCGCTGGCCCGAAGGCGCGGATTTGAACACGCTCGTTTTTTCGTCAGGTCGCGGTTCGTCCGTCGAGGTCACCTTGCCCGACGGCTCCAGGCGGCGCGTGTTCGCCTCCGACATGCCGGAAAGCCACATCCACTAGCGAGCCGCGTCACGTGCGGTTTGCCGCGCGCCAGGCGCGCATGGTCGTGCCGAAGCTCTTCTTGAAGAGCCGCATGGCGTGCTTCGCGGAGCGGAAGCCGCAGGCGCGGACGACGCGCTCTACGGGCAGGTCCGTTTCCCGCAGCTTTTTCTTCACCATGGCAAAACGCGCTTCGGCGAGCGCCTCCCGCACGCTCTTCCCGGCCACTTGCCGGAAGCGCAGGTTGGCCAGCGACGCGGAGACGCCCAGGTTCGCCACCACGTCCGACACGCCGACGCCGCGCGCGACGTTGTTGCGGATGTAGTCCAGACCCCGCTCTACGAGCGCAACGGCGGGCGCGAGCGGCTTGGTGCTGCTCCGCTCGAACACCGCCACGGTCGAAACGCGCCTCGTGTCGGCGGGGGCGTCCGGCTTCTCCATGCGGCGGCGCAGCTCTTCGGCCGCGATCTCGCCCATGCGGACGTGGTCCGGAGCCAGGCTCGTGAGCGGCGGCGAGGACGTTTCGCAGAGAAATTCGTCGTTGTCCACGCCCAGGACTGCCACGTCGCCCGGCACGGAAATGCCCGCTCTGTTCGCCGCCGCGAGGATTTTGACGGCGATGTTGTCCGAGTGCGCCATCACGGCGGCCGGTTTCGGAAGCCCCAGAAGCCACGGCCCGAGATCGGCGACCGCCTCGTCGCCTGGGAGCGTTAAGCGTTCCGCCTTGCGCCCGCGCGCCGCAAGCCGCGCCGCGAACCCGTCGAATCTGCGGATGTGCTGCGTCGAGTCGTGCAGCGCGAAGCCGAATGACGCGAACCTCCCAAGCGAGCACAGGTAGTCGGCGCCCACGCTCCCGATCTTTTCGTCGTCGGGTTCCACGACGGAAAACGGGGCCGTGCGCCCCGGCGGCGGGAATGCGCTCGCCCCCGTGCCGAGCGCCACGAGCGGGCCGTTCCAGCCTGCAAGCCCGGTCGCCACGCTGCCGTGCCCGATCGACGCCGCGACGACGCCGTCAACCATTCCGCCGCCGAGCGCCGCACGGAGCTGCACGCCGTCCGCGTCCGCCAGATAGTCGATCACCGTGAAGCGCCACGCCCCGTTCGACCGCACGGCCTGCGACAGGCCGTGCAGAATGTCCCGGTGCGACGCGAACGAAAGCCGCAGCACCACGACGACGTTGCGGATGGCGGGAGCGCCTTTTTTCCTGGAGTTGTTCACAGAGTCCGATTTTGGTCCTCTTCCTTCCGCCCTGTCAATAAACCTAAAAAACGCAGTTGACGCGAACAGACTTTCTCACACAGAGGCACGGAGGCACAGAGATTGATGGTTTTATG
>CAMOSH010000248.1 GCA_946624575.1 uncultured Verrucomicrobiota bacterium | reverse complement strand
GGATGTCGCTCACGCCCCATCCGTTCCCGCAGGACGACCCGCGCATCGTGCGCGATTTCTGCGAAAACCAGACGGAGATCAACACCGGCATCTCGGAGAGCGCCGCGGCGGCGGTCGCCGAGCTGGAGGAAATCGACGCGCGCCTGCGCCGGACCCTCGCCGCGCTTCCGGCGCCGGAGACGCTCTGGCTCTTCTCCAACCCGCCGCCGCTCGGCCCCGAGGAGGACATCCCCGCCGCCCGGTTCACCGGCGCGCGCGCCGGCAAGACCGCCTACCGCGAATACGCGGCGGCCCGCTACGGACGCCGCAAGATGTGCTACTGCGGCGTCCACGTGAACCTTTCCCTCGGCCCCGACCTGCTGGCGGCCGACCGCGCCGCCGCCGGCGAGTCCGACCCGCGCCGCCACGCCGACGCCCTCTACTGCGAACTCGCCGCCCACGCCGCCGAACGCATCTGGCTCCTCGCCGCGCTCATGGCCGCGAGCCCCCTCGCCGATCCTTCGCTCTTCGGGCTCGACGGCCCCGCCGGCGGTCCGCCGCTCTTCTGCGGGTTCGCCTCCCTGCGCTGTTCGGAACTGGGCTTCTGGAACGACTTCGTGCCGGTGTTCGACTACTCCGACGTCCCGTCCTACGCCCGAGGCGTCGCGCGCTACGTCGAGGCCGGCCTCATCGCGGCTCCGACCGAACTCTACTACCCGGTGCGCGTGAAGCCGAAGGGTCCGAACAAGCTCGAATCGCTCGTCTCCGCCGGCGCGGACCGAATCGAGCTGCGCACCTTCGACATCGTCCCCTTCGCCCCGGCCGGCGTGGACGCCCGCGATGTCGCCTTCGCGCACGCCTGGCTCCTGCGGCTCGCCGCGCTCCCCCGCGCGCCCCATCCCGCCCGCGCGCAGATCGCCGCCGTCCGCAACGCCAAGGCCGCCGCCCGCTACGACCTCGAAACCGCCACGATTCTCGCCGCGGACGGCTCCGCCGTCCCCGTGCGCGACGCCGCGCTGCGCGCCCTCGACGACCTGGACGCCTTCTTCGCTCCGCTCGATCCCCCGCCCGGCATCCGCGAAGCGCTCGCCTTCCAGCGCGCCAAGCTCGCAACGCCCGGAGCGCGCTACGCCGAGCGCGTCCTCGCCGGAGCCGGCGCCTCCCTCGCCGCCGCGGCCGGCCTCTCCGCTCCCGCGGCCGCGCCATCCACGGAAGGAGCGCGCCATGTGTGAACTCTTCGGCTTCACCGCCCCGCGCCCCGTGCGCGCCAACGAATGGCTGCGCGAGTTCTACTCGCACAGCGCGGAGCATCCCGACGGCTGGGGGCTCGCGACCTTCCACGACGGCATCCCGTCGATCGAGAAGGAGCCCGTGCAGGCCTCGCGCAGCCCGTATCTCATGGCCCGCCTCACGGAGCCGATCGAGGCGGCGGCGCTCGTCGCCCACATCCGGCGCGCGACGGTCGGCGCCAACGACCGCGTGAACTGCCACCCGTTCGTCGGGCGCGACAACCGCGGGCGCGTCTGGACGCTTGCGCACAACGGCACGGTCTTCCGCGGCGACGCGCTCGGGCCCTACTTCTCCGTGCAGGAGGGCCGGACGGACTCCGAGCGGCTGCTCCTGCTCCTGCTCGACCGCGTCGGCGCGCGCCAGGACGCCCTCGGCCGCGCGCTCGGCGCCGAGGAGCGCTTTGCGGAGTTCGCCGTCCTCGCGCGCGAGCTCTCGCCCGGCAACAAGCTCAACCTGCTCGTCTACGACGGCGAGGCGCTCTACGCCCACGCGAACGCGGCCGGCTCGCTCCACCTGCGCGAAGACCCCTCCGGCGCGGCGGTCCTCTCCACGCGTCCGCTCGGCTCGGGCGACGGCTGGGAGCCGCTCCCGCTCTGCACGCCCGTCGCCTACCGCGCCGGCGCCCGCGTCTTCGCCGCGCCCTCGCACGGACACGAATACGTCGCCTCCCCGGACGACTTCCGCCTCTTCTTCACCGACTACGCGGCGCTGTAGGGCAAGGCCGCGGGCGCGCCGCCGCCCGCTGCCCGCCTTCGCGCGCTGGGCCGGCCTGCGGCAATGACGCGGCGCGAAAAATGGCGATTGCCTTTCCGCCTGGCCTCTGGTATCATCGGCGGCGTCAACGCGATTCCCCCCATGCCAACCACCCCCGCCAAGCCGCTCGTCTATCTCGAGACAAGCTTCATCAGCTACCTGACCGCGCGTGTTTCGTCCGATCCGAAACTTGCGCTCGATCAGGCGGCCACGCGCCGTTGGTGGGAGGAGGAGGCTCCGAAATGTGAATTGATGGTTTCATATGCCGTATGGCGCGAAATCGGCGACGGGAATCCAGATCAAGCCAAACTCCGCGAGTCGATTGTCAAGGACATTCAATCGGTTGCAGCCAGTGCCGATGCGACGCGCCTCGCCAATCGTCTTCTCGAAGCCCATGCCCTTCCGGCGAATTCTTCCACAGATGCCCTGCATGTTGCGTTGGCCTCTGTCGCTGGTGCCGACATCTTGCTCACCTGGAATTGCCGTCACATCGCCAACCCAATCACTCTGCCGAAAACGGTTGAAGTTGTCATTTCCGCGGGCTTCAAATGCCCGGCGCTTGCAACACCTGCTCAACTTCTGGAGGCACGAAATGAGTAATCCATTGCTCGAAGAAATTTACGCCACGCGTGAAAGGATTTGGAAGAAATGCGGTGAAACCATCGAGGGGCTTGCCGCCTACTACTCCCAACCCATCCCGGGAGTCAAGACCATGAAAATGCCTGTCCGTCGCCCCGCTGCGACCGCGTCCAAGCCATCTCGCGCGACAACCAGGACGAGGCCGTCCCGCGCCGCCTCCCGCAAGAAGGCCGCCCGCCAGTAGTTTGGCGCCCTTCAACCTTTCAACCTTTCAACTTGGAATAACGCCACCCAGCAGCACCCCGCCACATCACAAACCAACCCTTTTAGCGACTGCTAAACGACGCCTCACCGGAAACCTCTCACGCTTCACCCCGTCATCGTGAAAACGGCAAGGCCCGTAATTCTCAGCCTTGTGCAGATCCCACCTAGCAGAACGTGCATTTTCGCCCGAAACACCAACGACATGACCAAACTTCGGACAATACCGGCTTCCCGTGGACGAGCAATTTTTCCAAATGGTGTGACGCTGTCATGCCTTTTGAGCTGGAGCCACGAGGCCGACGCGGTTCTTGCGCGGAGTCCGGCCCTTTTCGACCGACTCGGCGCCCGACCGACTCGACCGAGACGGCCTATCCCGAAAAAGCGGGACGCTACAGGACGCCGAGGCAATCCTGCGTCTGGTGGAAGAATCGAAGGATGACAACACGTTTCGCGGTCGAGTCCACGCGGAAGACGAACAGGTAGTTCTTGACGTCCGCCTTCCGGTAGCCCATCGCCGTCAGACGCGGGCTGTCGCAAAAGGGATACGCCTCGGGATGGGTGCGTATGGCCCGATAGACGGATTCGACCTTGTCCGCAAGCGCGGTCGCGGCCGTCGGATTCTCAAGAACGACCGCAACGTAGGCGAAGGCTTCGTCAAGATCGCCGTGCGCCGCTTCGGTGACAACGAGCCTAAACATGATATTTCCCGCGAAGTTCGCGAAGCGAGGCGAAGGCGTCACGAGTGCGGCCCGCCGCGACCTGTTCCTCCGCCTCGTCGAGCTTGTCGAAGACTTCCTGCCGGGCGAGAGTCCGCTCATAGTGGCGCATGCTCATCAGCACCATGTCGCCGTATCCGTTCTTCGTGATGAAAATCGGCGCATCGGTGGCATTGCACAACTCTGAAATCCGAGCGGTGTCCTTAAGATCCCGGATAGGGATAATGGTCGGCATTTTTCGTTCTCCTTTCGTGGGCTTGACGTGGCACAATTATGCCACATGCCTAAAGGCAAGTCAATCGGAAACCGCGGACAGGGCGCGACCAGAAACTGTCCATGCAGCGGAACGCAAAGAGCGCTAGGAAAATGG
>CAMOSH010000247.1 GCA_946624575.1 uncultured Verrucomicrobiota bacterium | reverse complement strand
GCATGAGGCCGTCCTGTACGTAGTCGCCGACATCGTAGTGCGCGAGCTGGCCTTCGCCCGCCGGGCGCGAATATTGCCAGGTAATGCGGACTTTTGCCGTAGTATCGGAAACTGTTACCGAATTGCCGGTATGCATTCCTTCGCCATCCGCCACCCATGCGGAGCCATTCCATGTTTCGAGCGTGTAGCCGCCGAGCGCGTAGCGCTTGCCCTCGACGGTGCGGGAGGTGGGCGCGGTAAAGGTGTACCCATCCGCGTCGATGGCGAAGTGGTCGTCGGCGATGCCGTCAATCGTTACGGCGACGACGACGTTCGTGACGGGGAGAGCGCCGCGACGGTGAAAGTAGCGGGCCTCATCGACCACGCGGTTCCAGGCGCGCTGATCGCGCGATAGCGGCGCAGAGTAGTAGCGGAAATTGTGGATCGTGCCGATGAGCGTTTCGCCGACAGAAGTCTCGTTGGAGTTGTTTTCCGCATTATGCCCGCCGAGATAGAAATAGAGGGAATTCGAGCCAAGCGCTGTTTTGCCGGACGCAAGCCCGATACGGCCGGGAACGCCGGAGGGCTCCTCCAAATCGGTGAAGAAACTGGCGTAGGTCTTGTTCGCGAGCGCCGTCAGGTATTCGTACGAATTATCAAGCAGTGCCGGGCGATAAGCGGTGTTGGCACCATGCGTGTTGAAGACCGCCTTGGCCGCATACACCGTATCATTGATCGTCTGGTTGAAAGGCTTGGTGTTCTGCCGGATGGCAATCGAACCCCAGGCCCAGCCGTTGTCGGCCATTCGCGGATACGCCGTACTCATGAACAGCACATATCCGATGCTGGTCTGCTTCGTGTACTCGGCATCAACGAGCGTCTCCATTTCGTATGCATTCGGGAGCGCCACCTTGTTCGGCGCCACGAACCAAGTCTTGCCCTCGAAGTAGAAGCCGCTGCCCGTCCAGTAGGAAGAAGCTGGCGAGCCCTTCTTCGCCATGTCGTAGTCGGAGCCGCCCGTGCCGAGATTCACCCATGTCGTCGCGTTCGGGTCGTGCGGCGCGTCGGCACCGGCGTTGCGGATGCCGTCGTAGTTGAGGACGAGGCCGTCCTGGACGTAGTCGCCCACGTCGAACGCCTTGAAGTCGGGGTTGTCCCAGTATTTGATTCCGGCGGAGGCCGTGGCTTGGCCGAGAACGGCCAGGCACAGGCCAGCGAACGCGATGCGCCCGGCGCGGTGGCGGCAGTGGAGGAATGGTTGCTTCATGGTGGATCTCCTTTGGTGTTCCAGGTTTCCAGGATTCTAGGTTCCTAGACATCTAGACTTCTAGGTTTCTAGGCTCCCAGATCGGTCTCGGAAGCGCCGCAATAGCGGCGCCACGTCGGCTTGGCTCCCATGATAGCCGAACGCCGAGGAAAAAGTCTCAATTTTGGCCCAACTTTTTCGATGTCGCCCGACGGGTCAGAACCGCCGGGAATTGCGCTTGCGCCAGTCTCGCATGGACATCTTGAAGCGCGAGCGGAAAAGAGCGTCGAGCGTTCGGTCGCATCCGAAACCGCACAGACCCGGGATGGCGCCGATGGCGGTGTCGGTCCTGGAGAGCAGCGTGCAGGCCTTTTCGAGGCGGACATGTAGGATTTCGTCGAGGACGCTGTGGCCGAGGGCTTCGTGGAAACGGCGGTTGAAGTTTGTCTTCGAGGCGGGGAACCGGGCTATGAGGGAGCGAGGCGAAAGGCCGTCGCAGGCCTCGCGGCGTATGATTTCCACGGCTTTGAGGATCCACGCCTCGTGGCGCCCGCGACCGCTGGTCGATTTGCGACGCGCAACGAGCAGCGGGCCGAGGATCGTGTTTCCGGCATCGCCGCGCGACAGTTCCTCCCCGGCCGCCTGCGCGGCGATGAATCCCTCGCGCTCGAAGTCGAGCTGGATCGAGGAAATCGGCGTGGCCGCGCCTTCGCAGAGTTCCGAGAAGTTGTCCACGGACAGGAGCGTGAGACTGCGCGGAATGTGGCGCTTGGCGAGCTTGGCGGATTCCGCCACGCGGACGGCGACCTGGTCGCTCACGGCGAACACGGCGCAATGTTCGGGCAGCGACGCGAGCCACGGAGTCAGGCGTGAGACGAAATCCTCCCACGATTCGCGGTCCGAGGGCTTCCTTGCGGGAAAGACACGGCATTTCGCTCCGATGGCCGCAACGGCGGCGCGGAAGGCGCGGATGCGGCGGCGCGACCAGTCGATCGGGTTCACGAAGCCCACGGCCGCGTAGCACGACGGCCTACCGGCGGAAAGTTCGCGCAGCGCAGCCTTGGCGATGGCATCGGCGTCGAAGCGGAAATTGGGCTTCGTCCCCGTCTCGCCGGGCAGGTATCCGACGTAGGAGACGGGAATTCCGCGAAACAGGCGCGGCGGGAGCGGCGCGGACCGCCCTACGCCGTCCACCACGCATCCGACGGGATGGTGGCGGCGCAGGATTTCCGGTAGTTTTTCCGGCGTGGCGTCTTCCGTCGCGACAGGCTCGACATTCCATCCGCGCATGGCGCAATAGCGGCGAATCCCGGCCAGTTTCGCCGCGTGGCTGGGCGAAGTTCGGACCATTGAGAGATACAGGACGGTCGGAATCTCGCGTACAAAGTTCCGGTCTGCTGCGTAGTCCTTCATGGCGGAGGATTCTACACAAGACGTCCGAAAAGGAAACAATTTGGCGTTGCAGGCTTATCCCCCCATTTTTTCCGAAGGCATCCGCCGCGCGCTGGAAAGCGCACGTTTTCCAAATGCATCCGGGATTTTCCAGCCACAATATCGCCAGCATCATCTGACCTGGATAGCCATCAGCCGCCGATTTCTTTCTGGGGCGGCCTCCCTCCGCGCGGATGCCCCCGATGGCACATAGGCGAAATCGACGGAGACTTGGGAGCGCGAGCTTCCAGCCCTCGCTAGGTGCGGCGTCTCGCCGCACCACTTTTCAACTTTTCAACCTTTCAACCGCCTGCGGCCGCAGGCCTGCCATCCCAAGGTGCCGCTCGATGGCGCGGGCAATGCGCTCGTGGCCTCGGTCTCCGGGGTGCAGCAGGTCGCTCTGCGCATCGTGGAAGAAGACGGAATGCGACGCATGCAGAGGGAAAAGCCCCGATTCGGCGTGGATGTCGATCACGCCTGCCGCCCAGATGTTTCCCGCCTCCTTGACCGCCGACACGTAGTCATCGATGAAGAAACCCGCTTCGTTCGCGTGCGATTCATCGGGCTGGACATTCTCCAGACCGAACTTCGCGTAGCCGCGGTGGATCGGCGTCAGAAGGAAAACGTCCGCATCGGGCCAGCCCTCCTTGACGGCCGACATGACACGGTTGACGCGCCCGCGAAACGTCGCTTCGTCGAAGCTGAACTTCCTGCGTCCGACAGTGACCATCCCATGTCCGCGATCAACGGTGGCCTCACCCATCTCGAACCAGTCGCCGAGCGGGACGCTGGCGTTGAAGTCGTTCGTTCCGGCGAATACGAAAATCGCATCGACGGCGCCGCCCCGTTCTTCGGACAGTTTCCGAACCTGGTCCGGAAGGTCGCGCCATTGCGCGCCGTTGCGCCCCAGTACGATTGGAACGAGACCCGTATCGCGCTCCAGGACGCCCCAGTAGTTCACCGTACAGCCGATGTGCGCCGCATCCGTGATGCTGTCGCCGAGAAAGGCGACGCGCCTGCCGCGCCAGTCGGCCCAGGCCGGCACCGCCGTCATGTATTCCGAATTGCTTTTCATGTTCTTGCGCCGACATCCGCGAAAACCGCCTTTCCGCCATCGGCTGCGCCGCCAACACTAGCAAACCGCCAACCAAAAGCCAAGACGAAAAGCGGGAACAATTTCTCCGCTTGACGGCATTGCGCCGGATGGCACAACATGAACAGTTTTCGCAATCAGAGGAGAAAGATCGACTAAACCTAAAAAACGCAGTTGACACGAACAGACTTTCTCACACAGAGGCACGGA
>CAMOSH010000246.1 GCA_946624575.1 uncultured Verrucomicrobiota bacterium | reverse complement strand
TCCGTGCCTCTGTGTGAGAAAGTCTGTTCGTGTCAACTGCGTTTTTTAGGTTTAGATTTGCGGAAAACTTAAGGGCGGCGGACTCCAGTCCGCCGCCCCCCCTGGCTCGAAGGATTCCTTCGAATCAAAATATTACGCGGTCAAAACTCTATTGCGCCGCGGATTGCTTGTCGGCAAGAGCTTCGGCCAGCGGGCGGCCCTTCCCGGAAAGCTGGTCGCGCACCGTGGCGGCGTCGATTTCCAGAGTCCGCAGCTCCGACGGGGTCCCGATTTCCGAAGTGCCGATCTCGAACATCAGATCGGTCATCAGGTCTTCGAGAATCGCGCGGAGTCCGCGGGCGCCGGTTTTGCGGCGCAGCGCCTCCTTGGCGATTTCGCGTGCGGCGTCCGGAGAGAAGCGCAGATCCACGCCCTCCATGCGGAACGACTTGCGATACTGCTTAAAAAGCGCGTTGCGCGGTTCCGTCAGGATTCGCACCAGTTCGTCCTCCGTGAGTTCCGACATGGCGGAGACCACGGGCAGACGGCCGACGAATTCCGGTATCAGGCCGAATTCGATGAAATCCTCCGGTTCCGGGCGCTGCGGACGGCCGCCGCCGGCGGCCGCGCCGCCTTTCGCGCCGCTCCGCGCCGCCTCCGCGGAATCCTGCGCCAGTCCCGCGAATCCGAAATGACGATCCGCGCTGCGGCGCTCCATGATCTTGTCGAGACCGACGAACGCGCCGCCGCAGATGAAGAGGATGTTCTTCGTGCGGATTTCGATGTAGCGCTGCTCGGGGTGCTTGCGACCGCCAGAGGGAGGGACGCGCGCAAGCGTCCCCTCGATGATTTTGAGCAACGCCTGCTGGACGCCTTCGCCGGACACGTCGCGCGTGATCGAGACATTTCCGGTCTTGCGGGCGATCTTGTCGATTTCGTCGACGAACACTATGCCCTTTTCAGCGCGCTTGACGTCCATGCCTGCGGCCTGTATCAGGTTGAGCAGGATGTTTTCGACGTCTTCCCCGACGTAGCCCGCCTCGGTGAGAGTGGTGGCGTCGGCAATGGCGAACGGAACGTCGAGCATCCGGGCGAGCGTGCGCGCGAGAAGCGTCTTGCCGCTGCCGGTCGGCCCCACGAGCAGGATGTTGCTCTTTTCGAGTTCGACGTCGTCGAAACCGGCTTCTCCTCCGTCGGGCTTCTCCGTGGCGGCGGCGCCACGATTTCCCCCGGCGGCGTCAGCCGCGCCCGCGGCGGCCTCGGCCTCCTCGGCGGCGATGCGCTTGTAGTGGTTGTGGACCGCCACGGAAAGAACCTTTTTCGTTTCGTCCTGACCGACGACGTACTGGTCGAGCGTCTCCTTTATCTGCCGCGGCGACGGAACGGCGCGCACCTGGCTTTCGCCGGCGCTGCTGCCGTCTGCGGCGGCAGCGCCATGGCGTCCGCGACCGGAGCGCGCGCCGGTGACCGACGTCGATCCGGGCGCACCGCTAGCCTGCGCCTGCGCGAGGGCGGCGGAAAGAAACGGATCCTGGCGGGCGCGGTCGCGCGCGGTTCCGGTGTCGGGATCGGCGTTGTACATGGCGACAAGCGCCATGGACAAGTGATCCTCCTGCTCGTGGAGGCAGTCCGGACATAGGATGTCGCCAAAAATGTCGGCGAACTTTCCGTCGGCAATCGGCTTGCCGCATACCGAGCACTGCCGCTGATTGTTCCTGCGAGGTGGCATTGGTCAACCCAGTCTTGAAAAGTCGGTGTCGGCGCGCGGTCAGGCGTTGGATGCAGCCTGTCCGTCGGGCTTTGGCCCCTTGGCGCGCGGCACTAGCACGTGGTCCACGAGTCCGTATTCCTTGGCCTCCTGGGCTGACAGGAAGAAATCCCGGTCGGTGTCGCGTTCGATGTCGGACAGGGGCTTTCCGGTCGCATCCGCCAGAATGCGGTTGAGGTTGGCGCGGACCTTGAGAATCTCCTCGGCCTCGATTCGGATGTCGCTGGCCTTGCCTTCGGCGCCACCGCTGGGCTGGTGGATCATGACGCGCGCGTTCGGCAGCGCGTAGCGCTTGCCCTTGGTGCCCGCCGCCAGCAGCACCGCGCCCATGGAGCAGGCCTGCCCGATGCAATACGTCGCGCAGTCGCAGGTGAGGTACTGCATCGTGTCGAGAATCGCGAGCCCGGCGGTGACGACGCCGCCGGGACTGTTCACGTAGACCGAAATGTCCTTCTTGGGATCTTCGCTCTGCAGGAACAGCAGCTGCGCGATGATCGACGTCGCCATGGAATCCTCGATCGGAGTGCCGATGAAGACGATGCGATCCTTGAGCAGGCGCGAGTAGATGTCGTAAGAACGCTCGCCGCGGCCGGTCTGCTCAACCACGACCGGCACGTAATAGTCGGAACGCACGCTCATCTTCACTTGACTCCCGGAGTTGGCCGAGCCTTCTTGAGAAGTTCGGAAAGCACTTTTTCCCGCAGCGCGTCGGCATGGTGACGGCGAAGGGCGGCGCGATCGCGCGTCAGCTCCTTGATCTCGGCACGGTTCATGTTGCGCTCGCGGACCAGGTAGTTGACGTATCCGGAAAATTCCTTTTCCGTCAGCGAAACCCCGAGCTTCTTTCCGGCGGCGTCGATGGCGAAAGCGGCGCGAAGGCGCTCCTCGGCGTGCTGGCGGGCGGTCTCGTGGAGCTTTTCGCGCTCCTTGGAAAGGTCTTCCTTCGCCACGCCCTTGTCCATATTGTAGCGCAGCAGGTTGGAGAGCTGCTCGTCGGTCTCGCGCTCAAGCGCGGAAGCGGGCACCTCGAAGGCTGACGCCGTGGCCAGATAGCGCGCGATCTGGTTCACGCGCCTGACACGGTCGGACTGCGCCGCCTCAGCCTCCATGTTCCTGCGGATGGTGGAGCGCAGCGCGTCGGCGTCGGCGACTCCGAGCTTCTTGCAGAACTCCTCGTCCAGCTCAGGCAGTTTGATGCGGCTGACGGACGCGACCTTGATCGCGTAGACCGCCTTTTTGCCCTTGAGGGAGTCCTTGAAGAAATCGGCCGGGAACTCAACCGGCACGTCGAATTCGTCGCCGGCCTTCTTGCCGACGGCCGCGGCCGGGATGCCGGGGATCAGATAGTAGTCGCCGCCGGCGTAAACCCGCGAATTGTCGTTTTTGGCAAAAATGCCGGCGTCCGGGACCACCTCCTCAAGCGGAGTTCCGTCCTCCATGCGTCCGGCGTACGAAACCTGGAGGGCATCGTCCTTTTCAGCCGGCGTCCCTTCGGGCAGAGACTCGTATTCGCCCATCGAGCGGCGGAACGAGTCGATCCTCTCCTGGACGGCTTCGTCCGTCACGTGAGTGTCCTCGTCGTCGACCGGAATGCCGTCCAGGTCTGGCAGCTTCGGATCCGGGCGGAGATCGACGGTCACCTTGAACGAGAACGACCCGTCCGGCTCGGTCTTGCGGTCCTCGACGGAAACGATGTCGTACACGTCGAGCTTGTTTTCGGCGACGGCCTTTTCGAACAAGTTGCTTTCAAGCCTGGACTGGGATTCGGCGGCGAGGCGGTCAGCGAACTTGCGGCGAACGAGATCGACCGGGGCCTTGCCCGGGCGGAATCCCGGAAGCGCGGCGCGCTTCGCCATTTCTTTCAGCACTGCGTCGCGCACGTTTTTCGCTTCTTCGGCACCGGCGGACAACACCAGCACGGAACGGGACTGGGATACGGTTTGAATTTCTGCTTGCATGGAATGCGTGTGTTTGATTCGGCCGGGGGCCCGGCCACAATCCGCAAAAAAGCCGACGGGACGAAACTGGGTCCGTCGGAGGCGTGGCCGGGAATCCTACCATAAACCCTCACGCAAAAAAAGCGAAATCGTCAAAGCGATTTTTTGCGCGGCCAATAAAATGAAAAAAAGCGGGCATTGCGTCATTGGACGGTTGGAGGCATGATCCTAAATGTCGCAGTTGAAGTGTCACACAGAGGCACAGAGGCACGGAGAA
>CAMOSH010000245.1 GCA_946624575.1 uncultured Verrucomicrobiota bacterium | reverse complement strand
AAGCACTCGATGGAAAGCCGTATGCGGGAAATCCGCACGTACGGTTTGATGAGGGTGAAGTCGCACCGGCGGCAACGCCGAGGCTGGCGGCATCTCAGTTGCCCGCCGAGACAGTGACGACGGTATGCCCGAAGGCGACGGACGAGGCTTGGTTCGGCGCGCCGATCCCGGCTTCGGGCTACGATTCCAGCATTCCCGACTGCGGCATGACGGCGGCGCGTATCTTCGACGCGCCGATTGAGGGGTTGAAGAGGATTGGTTCGCTCGTAGTTCCGAAGTCTGCGGACCTTCCCGAAACGTCAAACGCCTCCATAGGCTTTGAGTGCCTCGACAGGGGGCTTTTCGACCCTGATCGCTGCTACGACACGCTGGCTGCGGCGGGGATCAAGTGGGCGCGTGTCCAGACGATGTGGTGCCGCTGCGAAAAGCAGAAGGGCGTGTACGACTTCACCGTCCTTGACGGCGTGGTGGACAACCTGACACGTCGCGGCGTCCGTCCCTGGTTCTGCGTCACCTTCGGCAACACGCTCTACATGACGAACTGCTCCACTGGCTCGGCGGTGGGGTGCGTACCGACGCTCTACGGCGACGAATGCCGCGCCGCGTGGTGCGCCTACGTGCGTGAGCTGGCGAAACGCTACAAGGGGAAAGTTTCGCATTGGGAAATCTGGAACGAGCCGAACAATCCCGGGTTCTGGCAGCCCTCAAGCCCGAACGCCGCCGAATACCTTGAGCTTGTGAAGCTCACCGGCGGCGTCGTTCGCGAGGTGATTCCGGACGCGAAAGTCGGAGGCACCACGGCGGCCGGCGCGCTTGGGGAGTTTGAGTCTGATTTCTTCGAACTGGGCGGCGCGGCGGCAATCGACTTCTGGTGCAACCACGCCTACGCATGCGTACCCGAACGACTGCGCTGGAATTATCCCATCGCCTTTGGCGAGACGAGCGATTACGTCGTCGCGCTGAAGAACATGCGCAAGTTCATTGACGGACACGGCGGAAGGCACGTCGAGATCTGGCAGGGCGAGTCGGGATTTCCCAGCTGGTTCCCCGCAGGGCACTGGCTCTTCAAGCCAGATGGCGTCTGCAAGGAGGGATGGCAGAGCCAGGCGAACCAGGCCAAGTGGCTTCTCCGCCGCTTCGTGACCGACCGCCGCGCCGGCATCGTGCGCAGCTCGTTCTTCCAGATGGCGGACATTTCGCGGCAATATTCCGTGGCGACGGTCACAAGACCCCATCCAGCCGAACACGGCATAGTGAACGGCTGGACATACGAGCCGAAGATGTCATGTCGCGCATTCGGCAACTACAACGCACTTCTGGCTACGGCGACATACGACGATTCCGTGAACGTGTCGCTGACGCCCGTGTCCGACGGCGGGGCTCCCACGGTGGCGGCGGCGTTCCGCACGGCGAATGGCTCGCCGCTCTTCCTCTACTACACGGCATTCGACTTCTCCGGCAACTACACGGGCTCGTGCTACACGGCACGATGCGACGCGAAGCTCGCGGTACCGGCGGCGCTCGCGCCGAAAGACCCAGTTCTCGTCGACATGCTGCGAGGGGGCGTATATTCCGTTTCGACTTGCGCGGCGGTCGCCGACGGTTTTGCCACCTTCTCCGGACTTCCGCTCGTCGACTATCCGCTTGTACTGATGGACCGGGCGAATTGACCGCATCGCGTGGGCGGACGTGAGGAGGCGGACTTGACAGGAAAAAAATGCGTATAATACGCAACACAATCGAAGAATCCATGGCAACAGGAAAAGCACTCGATGGAAAGCCGTATGCGGGAAATCCGCACGTCCGGTTTGATGAGGGGCACGTCACCCGGAAAAATGCCTTTGCCGGGGGCAATGGAGAATCCACCATGCACATCACCAAACGACTGTTCCTGGCCGCGGCGATGGCCGCCGGCCTCGTCGGTTCCGCCCCGGCGGCGGACCTCGACCTCAATGGCGTTGACCGGACCGTGACGGGCATCGCGGAATTCTCCGGAACGGACGGCGGCGTGATCGTCGGCGACCACATGCGCGTGTGGAAGGACTGCGAATGAAGAACGGGTGCTGGGTTGAAACGGACATCCCCTACGGGTCCGACCCGATGCAGTCCGGCGATCTGTTCCTGGCGCCTGGCTTCTCGTCCGGCACGCCCGTGGTGTTGAACATCCATGGCGGAGGCTGGTCGTCGATGTCCCGGAAAGACGCCGCCGCCATTTCGCGGTTTCTCGTCGAAACAGGGTGCGCGGTCTTTTCGATCGACTACCGCCTCGCCTGTCCGGAACATCCTTGGCCCGCGTGTGGCGATGACAGCCGGAAGGCAGCGGACTTTCTCCTGGGCGGCGGACTCGCCGCGCACGGCGTCGTGCCGGCCAGGCTCTGGATCGTAGGAGTCTCCTCCGGCGGGCATCTCGCGCTTTGGACCGGGTTCCACCTTCCACCGGAACGCGTTGCCGGCGTGGTTTCCATTTCGGGGATCGCCGACCCGGTGCCCGACGCCGCTGCGAATCCCCATCGGTACCGGACGCTCTTCGGGGGGTGCGACCCGACACCGGCCAACCTCGGCACGGTCGACATCGTGCGCCTCGCGCAGCGGGGCGGTCCCCGCGTACTGCTGACCCATGCCGAGGAGGACACCGTTGTCCCGTTCGCGAGCGCCGAGAACTTCCACCGCGCCTACCGGGCGGCCGGGGGAGACGTCACGCTCCGGCGGTATTCGACAAACGACGAGCCCAACTGGGGCGGACATTGCATCTGGCGCCGCGACCTTCCCGTGCGGGAGAGGCTTCTCTCCCTTGTCGAGGACGAAATCGCCCGCTTCATGGGGCGGAAGAAGGCGTAGCTGATCGGGCGCTTCAGGCGCCGCGCCGTATGCGTGCCGTCTGAAGCGCCGTTTCCGCGACCTCGTCTCCCGCAAGCGTTCGAAATCCATCACCATTCCGAACAGGAATCCAACAAAAATGAACACACAACACAGGAACACCACGGAGACGCCCGTGGAAGGACACGCGCCGAGCCTGCTTCCCGCCGGGCGGAAATTCCGTCTCGCCTGGGCGGACGAATTCGACGGGGACGCGCTGGACGAATCGGTCTGGAGCTACCGCGTCAACTTCTGGGGACGGCCCGCGCACTGGTTCGCGCACCCGGAGGACAAGACCGTCGATGTGAGGGACGGATGCCTCCATCTCAGGGTCGCGAAGCGTCCCGACGGGCAGTTCGTCTCGCCGCAGCTCCAGACGGGGCAGATCGTCTGGGACTATCCCGACAACGGCAACACGACAAAGTTCTGGTGGATCGGCAAGCGCGAGCCGCCGAAGTTCCAGCACCGCTACGGCTACTGGGAGTGCCGCTGCAAGCTGCAGCGCAAGCCGGGATGGTGGAGCGCGTTCTGGATGCAGAGCGAGAACATCGGCACGACGCTCGATCCGGCGGACTCGGGCGCCGAGATCGACATGATGGAGTCGTTCAAGCCGGGCGTCATCGCGCCCCACAATGTCTTCGCCTGCGGCTACGGCGCCGACGAGCGGCGATTCCAGGTCGGCGGCGACTGGGACAAGCAGCTCCCGGACTGGGAGGACTGGCACTACTTCGGCGTCCTCTGGAACAAGGACGGCTACGTCTTCTACGTGGACGGGAAGGAGGACGGCCGCGTGACGGAAAACGTCTCCCACCGTCCGCACTTCATGTATCTCACGACCGAGTGCAGGAACTATCGCGTGAACCGCATGACCGGGGAGCCTTCGCCCGACCTCGACGCCGCAGTGGAGGCTGGGGACGAGTTCATGGTCGATCACGTGCGCGTATGGGACGAATGCGAATGAAGGGCGGACGCATGGGCAGGGGCTCTATCCGATTGCGTCGTTCTCCGCAACCATGAATTCCACGCTGACATTTTTTTCCAAAAATTCGATCTCATTTCGCGGAGATGTGGTAGCATTGTCCGCGTCACCCGGCAAAATGCCTTTTCCGGGTCAAGGGAGAATCCACCATGCACATCACCAAAAGACTG
>CAMOSH010000244.1 GCA_946624575.1 uncultured Verrucomicrobiota bacterium | reverse complement strand
CGAGAATTACGGGCACGTCCGCATCCGGCAGCGCAACGCCCTCGCCGGAAACGATTCGGCGCTCCAGCGCCGCCGTCAAATCCATTGGAGACAGCGCGGCGTCGGCATGGCCAGCGCACCGCGAGGGGGATGTCCCAACGGAGTCATCACCCAAATGTCCCGCGCAAACGGAAATCGTGCACAAAAACGCACTGACCGCAACATGCGCTCCAACTGCCTGCGTAAATAACCGTAATTTCATTGGAATTAGCATTAATTCCGTGGCCCGACTTTTCTCGCCAAAACAAACAACGACAACAATTGTCGTGCTTCTTGGCATTAATTTGTCAATAAAAAAATCGGCCCCATTTTCGTAGTTCGCAGAAGTAAACGCTCCCGATTCGGTGCGTTTACTTCTGCGAACTACACATCGCGCGAACGCTCCATTGCGGAACGCGGCGCTTGATGGTAGACTCCAACGCCACCGACAAATCCCGAGGCAGAAAAACGATGTCCGACAAAGATCCCGCGCGAAAATCCCGGCACGACGAACGCAAATCCCGCCGCCGCGTCGAACTGCTCGCGCCTGCTGGCGGGCCGGCGCAGCTCGCCGCCGCGCTGGCGGCTGGAGCCGACGCGGTCTACCTTGGCCTCCGGTCTCTCAACATGCGCGTTGGTGGCGCGCGGAATTTCTCTCCGCGTTCCCTACCGCGCACCGTTAGCCAGGCGCACGACGCCGGAGCACGGCTCTACCTCACCCTCAATTCGATCGTATTCGACGGCGAATTGGCCCGCGTCCGCAAAACCGTCGCGGCGGCGGCCGCCGCCGGCGTGGACGCAATCCTTGCGTCGGACTGGGCGGTCGTGGCGGAGTGCCGTGCGGCCGGGATGCCATGGCACGCCTCCACGCAGATGTCGTGCTCGAATTCTACCGCGGCGGGTTTTCTCGCCGACAACGGCGCCTCGCGAATCGTTCTCGCTCGCGAATGCACGATGGACGAAGTGGCGCGCATCGCGCGGGCGATGCGGCGTCGCGGCGTCGAAATAGAGGTATTCGTACACGGCGCGCAGTGCGTCGCAGTTTCGGGGCGTTGCTTCCTCTCGCACGATGCGTACGGGGCGTCGGCCTGCCGCGGGGAATGCCAGCAGCCATGCCGCCGAAGATTCGAAATCGTGCGCGAAGCCGAAAATCCCGGGTCCGACCGCCCGCGCGCGGAATTCTCCGTCGGGCCGCACTCCGTGTTTTCCGCGCGAGACCTCTGCTCGCTCCGCTTCCTGCCGCAAATCGTGGCCGCAGGGGCAGCGTCGCTGAAAATCGAAGGACGCGGTCGCCCGCCGGAATACGTCTCTACGGTCGTCGGCGCGTACCGCGAAGCGCTGGACGCCACCCTTGCGGGACGCTTCACCCAAGAACTCGCCACCGCACTCGAAGAGCGCTGCTCCACGGTGTACCACAGGGCGTTCGGACCGGGACTTTTCCACGGGCGGCCGGCCAGGGGGCGGGCGGCCTTCACCGGGGAGACGGAAAACCTTGCGACGCGCCGCAAACGCCCGGTCGGTGTCGTGCAAAAGGACTGGCCACGCGCCGGCATGGCCCAGATACTCGTCCAGAACATTCCGTTCGGCATCGGGGACGAACTCTCCATACAGGGACCGACCACGGGAGAAGTCCGCGTCGTCGTCGATTCCATTAGGCGCGACAACGAAACACTGCGAATCGCCGAACGTGGCAACTGGGCCACGATTCCGCGACCGCAGCGCGTGCGCCCCGGAGATCGGGTCTTTTTGTTGCAAAAATCATGATACAATCTCAAATTGTTGCAAATTTTCATCAATTCGTCGCACGAACGCACTTGAAACCAGCCCTGCGAAGGCACTATGATTGGTGCCGATGAAAACAACCGACTTTCTTTCCCTGGGCTTCTGCAGCAACGACCACCTGTGCGTTCTGCCATTCATACCGCACGACACGAAGGTGAAGATGATCTCCCATTCGATCATGGGAGGCGGTCCCGCCGGCAACGCGGCGGCCGGCGCCACCGCGCTCGGAATGCGGGCTTCGTTCGCCGGAACAGTAGGCGACGATCCCGACGGGCGCCAGATCATGGCCGACTTCGCCGCGCAGGGGGTCGACACGTCGCTTGTGAAGATCCGCCACGGTGCCACAAGCGCCATCGCCTACCTCTGGATCGAGGAAAAGACTGGAGCCAGGTCATGCGCCTGGACCCGCGAGGGTCTGGATGAACTCTCCGCCAACGAAATCGACCCCGAAGCCGTCGCCGCCGCAAAAATCCTGCACCTCGACGGCCACAATGCCGCCGGCGCGATTGCGGCCGCGAAAGTGGCGCGCGAGGCCGGAGTCCTCGTAAACTACGACGCCGGAACCCACCGCGACGGGATGGGCGAACTGCTGGAGCTTGCGGACCTAATGATCTGTTCCGAAGAATTCATT
Source organism: uncultured Verrucomicrobiota bacterium (assembly GCA_946624575.1). Taxonomy (GTDB): domain Bacteria; phylum Verrucomicrobiota; class Kiritimatiellia; order RFP12; family UBA3636; genus UBA3636. The sequence continues at coordinate 1,656 of CAMOSH010000244.1, read as the reverse complement.
CGGAAACTAACCGGACTTTCAGACACGGAGACGGCGGTTCGTCAGGTATGGGACAAATACCGGCCCAAGGTCTGCGGCGCGACGATGGGCGCGCTCGGCTCCATGTGCTTCGACGGCCGGGACTTCGTGCGCTGCCCCGCCTTCAAGGTCGAAAAGGTTGTCGACACGACGGGCTGCGGCGACCTGTTCCACACCGCGTTCGCCATTCGCTACCTCGAAACGCAAGACCTCATGGAATGCCAGCGATTCGCGGCGGCGACTTCAGCCATCAAGTGCCGCGGGCTTTCCGGACGCCCGCCGAGCGCCCCGACGCGCGCCGAGGTGGAGGCGTTCCTCTCGGCGTCGTAGCAACCACGAAAAAACTCACCGGCCGGACGTGGCCGCCGCCAAATCGCGGAAGCAGGCGCGCATGCGATCTGCGTCCTCGGGAACGGTGGCGCCGCGCTCCACCCGCTCTAAAATGGATTCGAGCCTGGCGCAGGCGGCGCGCCAGGCATCGCCGCGCCCCGCGGCCGCAAGCTGAACCTTGCGGCGCAACCTGGCGGCGGCGAAAGGCGCCCACTCGGCGTTTTCCGGAAGAAACAGCACCTCCGGCGGCATGGCCGCCGACGGAGACGAAAGCGCGGCCGACGCCGGAACGCCGTCGCGGCCTGGCACCAGCCACAGCGACGACACGAGACGGCGCGCTCCGGCAGCAGTCGCCACTCCGGGCGTCAGCACTGCGCTTTCACGCGAAACCAGCCATTTGTCGAAAGCGGCGTCGGCACGCCCGGAGTCGGCAACGCCAATCGCGGAAAGCGCGAAAAGATCGGCTGTCCAGGGGACTGTGGAGGAAAGCGCATCGACAAGGCGCGAAAAGCGTCCGGGCCTGTCCGGGAACGATAGCCAGAACGAGACCAATTGAGCCGCGAGGGCGTCGTCGCTTTCAGCCCAGGGGGAACCGAATGACGCGAGCGCGTCGAAAGGCGGCAGCATCCCCGCTCCCCATTTCGCCCGGACAGAGTCGAAATCAGCCTGTCTAAGCGCGGAGTCCAAAGACCGGAGCAGTCCCTTGGAGAACCATGGCGGAACGGCCGCGGACGGCGACGCAGGGGACTTCCCGGCGTCTCGGCCACCGCGAAGCACTGCAAGCCGCATCCATCCATTCACGACAACCGCACCGAGGCGATGGGCGTCAAGCTCCGACACAGGCCCCGACGCCTCGACAATCAAAGTGGCGAATCCGGGGACGGCATCGTCTGGCAGGAGAAGCCGCGACGAAAGGCGCATCGGCGAAGGCGCTTCGACAACGCTCACCGTCACATGGGAAGCGGCTGGGGAAAACGGCGATCCGCCGGGCGCGCGCATCGACGCGGAATCGCCGGCACCGCCACGAAAAAGTTCCAACGCCTTTCTGCGAACATCAGAAACGAAGCCCGAGATTTCAATTCTGTCGGCAAGGGATAGCGCCTCGCCCTCGACGATGACAGAGCCGTCCGACGACACGGTGCGAAAGCTGTCGCCGCGCCTCAATTCGGCAATCCGTGCGGCTGGCGATTGCGAGGAAAGGTCAGGACGCGCGACGGGCGCGACGGTTAAAAAAGTTGGGCGACGCCCATATCCATGATAATGTATGATGATGAAAATATCTACAGTCATATTGTAAAAAGCCTGATG
>CAMOSH010000243.1 GCA_946624575.1 uncultured Verrucomicrobiota bacterium | reverse complement strand
GCGCCGGTGTCGCCCGAGGCGGCGAAGGCGGCCAGGCCGCTGTCGCGGTAGCGTCCGTAGGTCTTGCCGAGACTGCCGGGCGTAATGACGAGCGTCCCGCCGCCGCGCACGTAGTCCATCGCGGCCGCGGCGGTTTCGTCGGCGACGCACCAGACGTCGGGCGCGACGACGACGGGGTATGAGGCCGCGTCGAGACGGAAGCGCTCCTCGCCCAGCACGTCGTAGCGGTGTCCGGTGAACTCCAGCGCGCCCGCCCAGTCCATGAGTTCGTGGTGGCGGTTCTCCTGCGAGGCGGGGAGGCCGACGCCGGCGAGGTAGCCGTAGAGGAAGGCGACGCGCTCCTTGCGGAACCGGACGGCGGGCAGCACGACGGACGCGGCCGCCTCCAGGCGCCTGGTCAGCGCCGCCTGCCAGAGGCGCAGTTTGTCGCCGCTCGTCCAGTGCCAGACGATGTCGGCGCTGAAGCCGGAAGCGAGGTAGCTCCAGAACTGCGACACGTATTGCTTCTCGCCGTAGGGGCCGGGCGCGCCGAGCGTCTCCTGCGTGAGGATGTGGCAGCGCGGGTCGTCGTTCTGCGGAATCTTGTTCTCGCCGTCGTAGCGCAGAACGAGCGAGTTCGTGCCGCCGAACTCCAGCGCGGCGGTGACGTCGATCTGGAAGAGGCCGCCGACGCGGCCGAAGTAGCCGAGGTCCTTTCCGTTGAGGGAGGCGCCGAATGCGGCGGGGGCGCGCCCGGCGAGGTAGAAGCGCGCCGAGCCGTCGGCGCGGTCGGCCTCCAGCCGCGCGGGGACCGTGAAGTTGCACGAGAGCCGGCCACCGCCGTCCGGGCGGCGGTGCGCCGTGAACGTGCGCTCGCGGAACTTCGCGAGGTCGTTCGCGTCCATCGCCTCATCCGACGGCGCGGCGGCGATTGTGTCGTGCACGATGTCCTCGGAGTTGATGATCGGCTTGGTGGTGTTGCAGCGGAAGAAGCGCGCCGTGAAGAGCGGCCAGCAGATCGCGTCGTGCAGTGTCTTGGGCTCGAAGGGGCGGCCGCCGTAGTCGTAGGCGCGGAAGCCCGAGGAGTGGACGTAGAAGACGTCGGCCATCGCGTCCATCGCGACTGGATCGTAGGCGCAGTAGTTGTCGCGCCCGGACTGGTGGCCCCGGACGTCGGAGCCGAACAGGGCGCCGGGGGCGAAGGCGCGGGCGTGTTCGAACTCGCGGCGCGTCGTGGCCGTGGTGTCGGCCAGGACGTATTGCAGCCAGTCCCAGTAGAGCTCCGGCGTTTCGCGCCGTTCCCGCGCGCGCATCCCGGCGCGCTTGTTGCGGATGCCGCGGACGGTTGGCAGATTGGCCTGCCATCCGGGCTTGGCGTAGTCCTGCGGCCCGGCGGCGCATTCGCCAGTGGTGTGCGGGAGCGTGACGTCGTCCCACGCTGCGAAGGCGGTGCGCCAGACGGCGTTCGCCTCGTCGAGCGAGCCGTATTTGGCGCGCGCCCAGTCGCGGAAGCCGCGGCGGGCGCGCTCGTTGTGTGGGTCGGGGCCAGGCTCGCGGTTGAGCTCCGGGAGGAAGAACCCGGTCCGGCCGCCGTAGGAGAAAAGCGGGTAGCGCCGCGCGTCGAGGACGGCGAGGCCGAGCGGGGTGCCGGGGTCGGCGCCCATGTAGTGGCCGTGGTCGTCGATGGACTCGATGAGCTCCGGATACTTCGAAAGCAGAGGCGGGAGCGTCGCCATCTTCGCTGGATGGAAGGCGCCCTCCGGCGCCTGTGCGAGGAAGCCGAGCCGGATCGCCTCGCGCACCCAGCTGAAATATGACTCCTCCAGTCGCGGCGCGAAGTGGATGCCGTCCTCGCGCTCGAACGCCCGGACCGCGCACGAGTTGTGCGGGACGCTGGCGAGGGTGGTGCCGTGGAGCTTGGCGAGCCACAGGCCGAGGGGCGTCGAGTGGACGCCTCCGAGCGGGCCGTCCGAGAGCCAGAAGAAGGGCTTGCCGTTGCGCAGCAACAGCCCGTCGCGCGCCTCGTAGGAGAAGGGCTCGACCATCGGCACGGGCTCGACGTTTTCGTCGATCGGCTGGCGGTCGACGAATACGGGCGGCATGGCGGACGCGGCGGAAGCGCACACCGCCACCGCAGCGGCCAGCGTCGCACGGGAGGACATTTGGAAGCAGGAACGGCGCCCTTGGTGGAAGATTGCGCGAAAGGCGGAGAATCGGAAACGCGTCATGCCCGAAATGATACGCCCCCGCCGTCCGTTCCGCAAGCGCCGGATTTTCGTTTGCGCAACTGGATTTTTACCATTTGCGCAACTCGCTCGACAGGGCGGACGGCCGACGGCCTTCCTGCCCCTCTCCCCCCCCCGACATGCTACAGTCCTAGCAGTTTCGATGCCGTAACGATGGCGTCGAAGAAACCGCAGGCCTCCACGGACGGGGCCAGCTCGCCCGAATGGACGAGAGCCGTCCGGATCGCCACGTTTCGGGGGTGCGGAAGGCGACGGCATTCCTCGACACGGGAAGGCACGGGCGCGACCATGGCGTTGACAACATTTGGTCACGCCCGAAGTGCCCTTTCGACTTTCGGCTTTTGACTTTTGACTTTCGTCTGCTATGATTGGCGGCGGTGAACGACAAGGGAGACGCCATGGAAGAACCCCGCCCCATCCTCTACGGCGTATCGGACTACGCCCAGATTCGAAAGAAGAACGCCTGGTTTGTCGACCGGACGGCGAAAATCCGCGATCTGGAGAAGGTCGCGTATGCCCTCTTCCTGCGCCCGCGCCGGTTCGGCAAGTCGCTGCTGTGCTCCATTCTGGAGGCCTACTACGACATCCGCTTCGCCGACAGGTTCGACGAACTCTTCGGCGGCACGGCCATCGGCGAAAACCCGACGGAGGAACACAACAAGTATCTCGTCCTGCGCTTCGACTTCTCGGCCGTGTCGAAAGAGGTGGCGAACGTTCAGGGCAGTTTCGAGTTCCAGGCGTCCATTCGGTGTGACGCCTTCGCACGTCGCTACGCCGACTTGTTGCCGGAAGGCATGGCGGAAAGGGTTATTTCGGCCCCCGATTGCAATGCCAAATTGGGTGTCATCACGACCGAGCTGAAGGATTCGTCCCGCAAGCTCTACATCATCATCGACGAATACGACAACTTCACGAACACGATCCTCGCGGAGAGCGGACTCGACGCCTACAACGACCTCTGCCACGGCGACGGCTTCTTCAAGCAGTTCTTCACCGAGCTCAAAGCCGCCACTTCCGGCACCGAGGCGGCCGTGCCGCGCCTGTTCGTCACCGGCGTCTCGCCCGTGACGATGGACGACGTGACGAGCGGCTTCAACATCGGAACGAACATCTCGCTCTGGCCGCAATTCTCGGATTTGACGGGCTTCGGCCACTCCGACATCCGCGCGATGGCGCGCGATTACGCGGTGCATTGCGGCTTCGACGCGCAGAAGGCCGAGCGGGTCTGCCTCGACTGGTTCGACAACTACCGCTTCGGAACCCACGACGCGACGCCGGTGGCGAACACGACGCTCGTTCTCAACTTCTTCAACCAGATCGTCAACGGCGGCAGCTGGCCGGACGACTACATCGACGAAAACCTGCGCACGGACTACGTGAAGATTCGACACCTCGTCACGTTAAACCATCGGCTGAACGGCAATTTCAGCGTTTTGGAGACGCTCATGGAGACCGGGACGCTTTCAGAGCGGCTGGCCAAGTCTTTCCAGGCAAAGGAACTCTCGCAGAAGGAGAACTTCACGTCGCTTCTTTACTGGTTCGGAATCACGACGATTACGGGCGGAGAGCGAGGCAGAACCCGCTTCGGCATACCGAACGAAACCCTGAAGCAACTTGCCGCGAAGATGATCCCCGCGGCCTACGCGGACATCCACCAGATCGATGGCCGCGTCCAGGCCATCAACGACGCGCTGGTGGATTTCTCCTTCGACGGGACCTGGCGCAAATTCACCGACATCCTCGCCGAAATCGTGAAGGAGAACTTCCGCGTCCGCGACTCCATCGACGGCGAGAAAACCGTGCAATCGACAATGGTCGCGCTGCTGTGCGCGGCGGCGGGGCCATATTTCGTTCACCATGAAGGCGAAGCCGGCGGCGGCTTCTACG
>CAMOSH010000242.1 GCA_946624575.1 uncultured Verrucomicrobiota bacterium | reverse complement strand
GCCCAGTCGGCAAGAAACGCGGCGGCCTTTCGAGAGCCGGTGCGCGCAGCGTGTTCGCGCAGCAGCGCGAGGAGACGCGCTTCGTCGTCGCTCCCCTTTTCCACCGGATACAGATCGACGGAGTCGAGATTGCAGCGCAAGTCGAGGTCTCCCGCTTCATCGACGACGTAGGCGACGCCGCCGGTCATGCCTGCGGCGAAGTTCACGCCGACGGGGCCCAGCACGACGACGGTCCCGGCGGTCATGTATTCGCATCCGTGGTCGCCGACGCCTTCCACGACGAGCGTCGCGCCGGAGTTCCTGATCCCGAACCGCTCGCCCGCCAATCCGTTCACGAAGATCGCCCCAGAGGTGGCGCCGTATGCGATGACGTTGCCGGCGATGACGTTTTCCTCGGCGATTCCCGCAAAGCCCTGCGGCGGCGCGATGGTGATGACGCCGCCGGAAAGGCTCTTGCCGACATAGTCGTTCGCTTCGCCGCGCAGGTTGAAGGTGACGCCCTTGCCGAGAAACGCGCCGAAGGACTGCCCGGCGATGCCGGTGAATTCGACGGCGATGTCGCCATGTTCGCGCCCGACGAGCCAGCCGGAGAGCGCCGCGCCGACGGAGCGGTCGCGGTTGCCGATCGCGCGCGACAGCGCGTTTTCGCCGCGTGCGACCGCAGGAATCAGCTCGCGCTCGTCGTAGTTGTCGCTTGCGGTCGCCTGCTCACGATTGTCCTCGCTTGCGGTCGCTTTCGGTCGATGGTGGTCGATGGCCATCGATTGCAAGACTTCCCCAAAGTCAAACCGCCCGCCCTCCTTCGCCGCAAGCAGGTCGGCGCGGCCGCGAGCCTCGGCAAGCGAAGAAAGCCCCAGCGCCGCGAGCTGTTCGCGAACTTCTTCGGCAAGGAAGCGGAAGTAGCGCTGGAGATGCTCAGGCCTGCCGGCGAACTTCGCGCGAAGCGCCTCGTTCTGCGTGGCGATGCCGACGGGGCAGCTTCCAAGGTTGCAGTTGCGGCACTGGACGCACCCGAGAGCCACCAGCATCGACGTGCCGAAGGCAAACTCGTCCGCGCCGAGCATGGCGGCGATCACGATGTCGCGCCCGGTGCGAAGCTGTCCATCGACCTGGAGTTTCACACGGTGGCGCAGGTTGTTCTTCACGAGCGTCTGATGCGCCTCGGCAAGCCCCAGTTCCCACGGCAGGCCCGCATGCTTCATGGACGTCAGCGGCGCGGCGCCCGTCCCGCCGTCGAAGCCGGAAATCACCACGACGTCGGCATGCGCCTTGGCGACGCCGGCGGCGATGGTCCCGACGCCGGCCTCGGAGACGAGCTTCACCGAGACGCGCGCGGCGGGATTGGCGCATTTGAGGTCGTAGATGAGCTGCGCCAGGTCCTCGATGGAGTAGATGTCGTGGTGCGGCGGCGGCGAAATGAGCGTCGTGCCGGGCTTGGCGTGGCGCAGTCGCGCCACGAGGTCGTTCACCTTGCCGCCGGGGAGCTGTCCGCCTTCTCCGGGCTTGGCGCCCTGCGCGAGCTTGATCTGGAGGTCCTTGGCCGAACGCAGATATTCGATCGTCACTCCGAACCGCGCCGACGCCACTTGCTTGATGGCGCTGTTCTTGTCGGTCCCGAAGCGCGCCGGGTCTTCGCCGCCCTCGCCGCTGTTGGACATGGTTCCAAGTCCGTTCAGCGCCAGCGCGATCGTCTCGTGCGCCTCCGGCGAGAGCGATCCCATCGACATCGCGCCGCCGACGAAATGGCGGACGATGGAATCGACCGATTCGACATGTGCTTTCAGCATGGAAGTGTCGCCATCTTCCAATTGGCCATTGGCATTGGCTACTGGCAACATTTCCACATTGGCAACATTCGCAAACTCGAGCTGCGAGCGAAGCGTCACGCGGCTTTCGGCGTCGATGGAATCGGTGTAGCGGCGGAAGCGCGCATAGTCGTCGTTGCGGACGGCTTCGCGGAAATCGACGACCCGCTGCGGGTTCCACAGATGTTCCACGCCACCCTTCCGGAACCGATATTCGCCGCCGGGCGCCAGCGTGGTGTCGCCCATGTCGCCTTTGCTTCCGTTGTCCAATTGGCCATTGGCATTGGCCACTGGCAACACTTCCACATTGGCAACATTCTCCAGATCCTCAAGTTCCAATCCGCCGACCGGCGACGCCACGCCCGTGAAGTATTCGCGCACGATCTTCGGGCCGAGTCCGACCGCCTCGAAGATCCTCGCGCTGCGGTAGGAGCGCAAGGTCGAGATGCCCATCTTGGACATGATCTTCATGATGCCGAGGCAGACTGCCGACACGTAGTTCGAGGCGGTCTTCACCGCATCCCTGCCACCGATTTCCGACGCGGTCGCAAGGGCAAGCCACGGGTTGACGGCAGTCGCGCCGAATCCGAGCAGCACTGCGAAATGATGCACTTCGCGAACTTCGCCGCTCTCCACGACGATGCCGACGGACGGACGCAATCCCTCTTCGACAAGCGCCCTGTTGACCGCCGCCACCGCAAGAAGCGAGGGAATCCGGCGAACTCCGTGGCCGACACTGTCGGTAGCAGTCGATTGCAGTCGATTGCAGCCGATTGCCTCCCGATCGCTTAGGACAAGGATTTTCGCGCCGTTTTTCGCCGCATCCAGCGCGGTTGCGGCTAGAGCGTCGAGTGCGGGTTTCAGTCCGCCGTCGAAATACAGGCCGAGCGTTTCCGCCGGGAAGCCCGGGATGTTGCGCAGACGGCAGAGTTCGTCGTCCGTCAGGACGGGGCGGGTCATCTTGACGAGCCGCGCGTGCTGCGGCGTCTCGGCCAGAATGTTGCCCTCGTTGCCGATGTAGGTCATGATCGACATCACGAGCTCTTCGCGAATCGGGTCGATCGGCGGGTTCGTGACCTGTGCGAAGAGCTGGTGGAAACAGTCGAACAGGTTGAATCGGTTCCGGAGGCACGCAAGCGCCGCGTCGTTGCCCATGGCGCCGACCGGCTCCGCCCCTGTCTCCGCCATGGGACGCAGGATCAGCTCCACGTCCTCGAGCGAATAGCCGAAGCGCCTCCGGTCCGCCGGTGCGGATGCGATGGAATCGGCCGTCGAGGGCACGATTTCCGTGAAGAGTCCCGTGACGGGGATGTGGTTTTCCTTGACCCAGCGCCTGTAGGGGCGGCGCCGCGCGTAGTAGTTCTTGACCTCCGCGTCCTCCAGGAGCCGATGCTCCGCGAGATCGAGCCACAGGATCGTTCCCGGCCGAAGGCGCCCGTGGCGCGCCGTTTCGGCGGGGGCGATGTCGAGGACGCCGGTTTCCGACGCCAGCACGAAGAGACCGTCCTTTGTCAGCGTCCAGCGCGCGGGGCGCAGTCCGTTGCGGTCGAGGGCGGCGCCGAGGCCGATGCCGTCCGTGAAGGCGATGGCGGCGGGGCCGTCCCACGGCTCCATGAGCGCGGAGTGGTATTCGTAGAAGGCGCGGACGTCGTGCCCCATGTGGTACTTGGCACCCCAGGCCTGCGGCACGAGCATCATCATCGCGTGGGGCGCGTCGCGCCCGGCGGCGACGAGCAGCTCGAACACGTTGTCGAGCGACGCGGAGTCGGACTGGCCGGGGCGGACGACGGGCAGGAGTTTCGCGAGGTCGGCGCCGAAGAGCGGCGACGCAAGCGACGCCTCTCGCGCGGCCATGGCGTTGAGGTTGCCCTTGAGCGCGTTGATCTCGCCGTTGTGGGCGATGGCGCGGAACGGATGCGCCAGCTCCCAGCTCGGGAACGTGTTCGTGGAGTAGCGCTGGTGGACGATTGCAAAGGGCGACACGAAGTTCGGATCGGAAAGGTCCGGATAGAATATTTCGATCTGCGTCGCGAGCAGCAGCCCCTTGTAAACGATCGTCCGAGCCGAGCAGGAGCAGACGTAGGCCCCGGGCGCGGCTCGTTCGATCTGCCGCCTGACGACGAGGAGCCGCCGCTCGAAGGCCGCCGCAAATTGAAAATCACCGCCGATTGCGGTCGATTGCAGTCGATTGCAGTCGATGAAGAGCTGCCGGATTCGCGGCATGACCCGGCGCGCGTCGTCACCAATGGCGTCGGGATTCACCGGCACCTCGCGCCAGCCGATCACCGCGCAGCCCTCGCCGCGGACGGCCTCCTCGATCGCCGCCTCCTCGCCATCGCCGCCGAAGATCATCGCGA
>CAMOSH010000241.1 GCA_946624575.1 uncultured Verrucomicrobiota bacterium | reverse complement strand
CCCCTGTCAGAGTAAATGCCTCCAGGGTAGGGACATTTCGGATTGCAAGCAACATACTTTTCAACTTTTCAACCTTTCAACTTGGCGTCAGCCCCGCGTTCTGCTAGAATTGATGCCGCAACTGGCATGACACGCGAATTGGAAAACCTGGTCCTGATTTCCTTCCGTCTCGCCGAGGAAAAATACCGGCGCGAGCTGGCGGGAGTGCGCCGATACGCGAAGTCGCGCGGCTGGCGCGTCGTGACGGTCGAGCCTGGCAGGGAAAGCCAGCACGGATTCGAGGAGTTCCTCGTCGGACTGCATCCTGCGGGATGCATCGTCGAATGCTCGGCCAGTTTCGCCAATCCGCCACCGCGCATCGGCGGCGCGATTCCGACGGTCTATCTCGACTCCCCCAGCCGCATTCCCTGGAGGCGCGCCTACGCGAAGTATGCCGACAACGAGGCCGCGCTGCCGTTCGACCAGCACTGGTTGCTGGCGTGCGTCGCGCCGAGGGCGCTTCTCGTCGTGGGGTTCGACAATCCGTGGTTCGATCCGAAAGGTGAGTTTCTGTCCTGCCGCGCCGCTTCGCCGGCATGGGAACTCCACGGCCTTCCCGGCCTTCCGGGCGGCGACTTCCCGGCACCATACGACACCTCGCGCGTCGGGCCGCGCCTGGGCTACGTCCGCCGCGGCGGCGCGCACGGCTTCTCCGCGCTCGACTGGCACTGGGCGCTCGATTTCGCGGAACGCGCTTTTTGACATCCGCTCCCGGTTTGCGTTCCTGCGGGGCGCTTTGCTAGAATTGGCGCCGCAAACGACAAGGGGCGCGACATGGCGCCGACCGGCATGAAAGAGAAACCCACGTTCAACCTTCGCAGGGACGCCGCCGCGCGCGGCGTCCTTCTTGTAGCCCACCGCGGCGTCTGGGGCGGCAACGTTCCGCCCAACACCATCGCCGCATACGACACGGCCCTCGCGCAGGGGGCCGACATGCTCGAAATCGACCTCAACCGCACGGCCGACGGCAAGCTCGTCATCCTGCACCCCTGCATGGAGCGCCAGATGCTCGGCTGGAACGGTCGCATCACCGAGCAGCCGTGGAGCTTCGTGAAAAAGCTGCGCTACATGAACATCGACGAGGCACCGACGCAGTTCGGGCTCTGCACCTTCGACGAGGTGCTGGAGCGCTACAAGGGCCGCTGCTACCTCAACATCGACAAGTTCTGGGACTACCCGGCCGAAATCGCCGCCGCGATCCGCGACCACGGCATGGCCGACCAGTGCGTCGTGAAGACCGGCCTGAACGAGCGCGTCCTCTCGATCATGGAGGAGCACGCCGCCGACATGCCGTTCCTCGCGATCGTCCACGGCGAAAGGGAACTGCGCGCCATTCGCCGCCGCAAGCTCCGCCACGTCGGCGTCGAGGCGCTCTTCTCCGACATGGAAAGTCCCTTCGCCACGCGCGAATGGGTGGAGAGGCAGCACCGCGCCGGGCAGGTCGTCTGGGCCAATGCCATCATCTACGACTACAAGGTGCAGCTCGTCGCGGGCCGCAGCGACGACATGGCCACCGCCGGCGGTGACCCCGAGCACTCCTGGGGCTGGCTCGCCGACCTCGGCTACGACCTCGTCCAAACCGACTGGCTGCTCGCCTGTTCGCTCTTCCTCGAACGCACCGGCCGCCGGACTTCGTAAGGAACCCGGGAACGGCTTTTCCCGCGTCGTTCGGATCTAATTCCCCGCGTTTTGACATTCGTCCTTTTCCGCCATGATCCCTCTTGCCTCAACTCCCGAGTCCGAAGGCGTGTCCTCCGCGCGGCTCGCCGATTTCATCGACCGCTTCTTCGCCCTCGAATGGACTCACGGTCTCGTCGTTCTGCGTCATGGCCGCGTCGTGGCGGAATGCTATCGCGGGCTGTGTTCTCCGGCCGACCGCCACCAGCTTTTTTCGCTCAGCAAGAGCTTCGCCTCCAGCGCCGTCGGCATCGCGCTCGGGGAGGGGCTGATTCCGTCGCTCGACGCGCCGCTGGCGTCGTTCTTCCCCGAGTTCGATTCGCCGAAGGTGACGGACCGCATGCGCCGCGTGACGCTGCGGCACCTGCTCTGCATGGGCATGGGCCGCGCCTCGTGCGGTCTCTGGGGGGATCGCTACGACCGGCTCCGCAGGGACTTCGCCGCATCGCCCGCCGCGTCCGACATGCGTGCCGTGGCGGAGCGGTTCGCGTCCGGCCGCGAGTACTTCGACGACGATCTTCCCGTCGTGCGGCATCTGCTCGAGGACGAACTCCGCGACGTCCCCGGTGCTCGCTTCGAATACAACACGGGCGCCACGTTCCTGCTCTCCGCCGTCCTGCAGAAGGTCACGGGGACGCGCCTGCCCGACTACCTCCGCAGCCGCCTCTTCGATCCGCTCGGCATCGCGCGTGACGTCGTCTGGGACAACCTGCCCGGCACCGGCATCGCACTCGGCGGCGCGGGACTCAACCTCACCGTGCGCGAAATCGCCGCCGCCGGGCAGCTCTGGCTCCGCGGCGGGGTCCTGCCGGACGGACGCCGGCTCATCCCCGCGGCCTACATGGCCGAGGCGACTTCAAAGCGGATCGAGAACGACGGTCCGGGCCGCGCGCCGGATTGGTGCCAGGGCTACGGCTACCAGTTCTGGCGATGCCGTCACGGCGCGTTCCGCGGCGACGGCGCGAGCGGACAGCTCTGCGTGATGCTCCCGGATCAGGACGCCGTCGTCGCCGCCACGGCCGGCCTTCGCGACATGCAGAGGGAGCTTGACGCGATCTGGGAGGGCCTTCTGCCCGCCTTTTCGGACGCGCCCCTGCCGGCCGATCCGTCCGGCCTCGCGCGTCTGCGCCTGGCCGAGACCGCGCAGCGCTTCGATCTCGGTCCCCGCGGCGAGCCCTGCCTCGCCGCGCTCCCCTTCGGAGAGACGCGCCGCTTCTCGTGCGCTCCGAATCCGTTCGGTCTCGTCTCTCTTTCGCTCTCGCAGGATGTAGTCGGCGCGACGCTCGAATTCGCGTTTGGCGACGGCCTCGTGGACGTCCTCCGCGCCGGGTGGGACGAGCCGCGCGCCTCACAGCTGCGCCGCCTCGCGTCCGGCCATTCCTTCGGGGCGTTCGCCCGCGCAGCGTGGCTCACGCCGACGCGGCTGCAGGTCACGGCGGCCGTGCCGTGCTCCACGTCTTTTCTCACGTTCGAGTTCGACCTCGCCGCTCCCTGTCTGCGCTCGCGGACGCCGGTGTGGTTCGCGCATCCGTGGTTGCAGGACGTGGCGGTTCCGTTGGCGCTTTCGCACGCGTTTTTGTAGAATTGAAGAGGCAAGCTCCAGTCCCCGCCCGACGACGGTACCGGCCTCGGCCTCCGCAGCATCCGCTTCGCATAGCCAAGGTCCTGCGAGCGCCTTTCGGTCGTGGATTTCACTGGCCGCGCCGAAAGACGATGCGCGCGCCAATCGGGAATGGCGGCGTCCATGTTTCGCCGGGCGCGAGCGTGAAGGGAGGGACGCCGGCGCAGCGCACGTCCGGGTGCTGCGAGCCGGTTTCCTTGCGGAACCAGAGTTTCGCCGAAACGACGCCGGGATCGCTGGAGACGACACCCCAGACCGAGCCGTCGGAAAGCCGCCACCAGCCTTCGACCGGCCCCTTCCAGAGATTGGGGACCGTTTCTCCGTGCACGGGTGCGGGCCGGGGTTCGGCGGCAAAGGGACGCATGTAGAGATATTCCACGTCGATGGGAGATTCGCCGATGTTTTCCAGCGACACGATTTCGGCGAGGATGTCGGCGGAGCCGGGGGCGATGGAAAGGCGGTCGGTGATTGCGAAGGACGGAGCCTTCGCATCAGGATGTTCAGCCCCTGCCGCGCCGCCTGTGGCGCGGATAGTGACGGTGCCAATGCCGGTGGTTTTGTCGCGGGCAAATGAAACATCGGTCACGCGGGAAACATCGGTCCACTGCGTGACGCCGCCCTGCCGCCACTGGAGGAGCGCGTTCCAGCGCCCGACCGTGGCGGCGGCGCCGTAGGCGATTTCATCGGCCATGCGGATGCCGCCGATGCGGCCGGAGAGGCGCACGAGGCCGTTGGAGAGGAGCCAGGAGCCGTCGGATTCCTGGCGGAAGGCGACGATTCCCGGAGCTTCCGCTCCGGGCACAGAACAGACCGCTCCGGGCACAGAACAGACCG
>CAMOSH010000240.1 GCA_946624575.1 uncultured Verrucomicrobiota bacterium | reverse complement strand
CCCCTACGCCCCCGCCCGCCCCCTTTTTAGGGGCATTTCGGATTGCAAGCAACCGCAGTCAGTATAAGTTGGCAAGCAGCAAGGATTCGCCGGAAAACATCGTCCCGCTCTCCAAGCGACAATTTGAAACTACGGTCGGAATGCAAGAACCTCGCGGACTTTGCGAACTCCGCGCGGGACATGTCCGGAAACGGAGACCATGGCGGGAGTCCCCGTGGATTCTTTGGTCGCCTGCGGAGAGCGCAAAGGCCTCAGAGGAGGTTCCCGGAGTTGCGTCATCGTGGTTTTCACGAGAACAGTTCCGGTCGAACCGCGCGGAGTGAGGCGAATGGCGGGATGCCGTCAATGGCGCCGTTTCCAAGAACGACATGGTCGAGGAGCGGTATGCCGAGGGTCTGCCCGGATTGGACAAGTCGGCGGGTGAGGGCGAAGTCCTTGTCGCTTGGCTTGGGACTGCCGCCGTGCCCGTCTTGACCAAAAATCCTGTCAATCCTGTCAGTTATGTGTCTAAAACTCTATTCTCCGTGTCTCAGTATCTCCGTTTTCTCCGTGTTGGGTGAAAGCAACCGCAGAACGTCTTGATTTCGCGCGGGGAAACGGGCATCATTCCGCGCATGTGCGAAACCAATGCAGGAAACGGCGCGGCATTAGCGCCTTCCGCCGACGCGCGCGCGGACGGCGCGCGCATCGGCTTCGTCGGCCTTCTTGTCGAGAACCGCGCCGCTGCGGCTCCGGCAGTGAACAAGGCTCTTTCCGAGGCCGCTCCGATCATCCGCGCCCGCCTCGGCATTCCGGGGCGCGCCGACAGCCCCGTGTCCGTGATCACCCTGGTGGTCGAGGCCACGACGGACCAGCTCGGCCGCCTCGCCGGGACGCTTGGCCGCATCCCCGGCGTCTCCGTCAGGTCCGCGCTTTCCAAAATCTAGGGTCCATTCCGTCCCTGACCGCCACCTCTCCCGCATTCACGAATCCAATCCGAACAAGGCACTCCAATGTCCCACTTCTACCCAGACATACACGAAGCGCGAATCAAGGAAGTCCATTCGCGGCTCGCGAAGGAAATAGTGCTCGACCGCGTCCCTCTTGAAGCGCGTGTCGGCGTCACGAAGGAGCCAGTTCCATGGGAGCGCCGCGCCGAAGTCGGGTCCCGTCAGATCGGGTTGGGCGAAACCTGGGGCGAAAAGTTCGACTGCGCCTGGTTTCACGTCACGGGCCGCGTCCCGCAGGCCTGGAAGGGCGGATGCGTCACGCTGAACATCGATCTGGGCGGCGAGGCGCTTCTCTTTGACGCCGCGGGCTGTCCCGTAGTCGGCCTCACCAACGGCAGCGTCTTCGACGCGCACTACAACAAGGACCACTTCCACTGGCTTGGGAGCGCGGCCGGCGGAGAGGCAGTGGACTTCTGGATCGACGTCGGCGCCAACGGCCTGTTCGGCCTGAAGCGCAGCGGCGATCCGGCATGGGGGCCGACGCCGCCCGAGGATGTCCATGGCGTCTGGAAGGCTTCGGTGAACGCGCTTCAAGCCTGTCTTTTCGACCGCGACAAGTGGGCGCTCATGCTTGATCTTGAGGTGATATTGTCGCTCGTGCGGGCGTTGCCGGAGCGTTCGTCGCGCCGCATACAGGTTCTTCGCGCCACGAGTCGTGCGCTGGATGCGCTGCCGCCGGAACGCGGCGGCGCGGCGGCGGTGCGCGACGCGCTCAAGAAATCAGTGTGGGCGGTCGGGGTGGACCCCGCGGCGGTCAAGGTGTCCGCCATCGGGCACGCGCACATCGACGTGGAGTGGCTCTGGCCGCTGCGCGAGACCGTCCGCAAGACCGCGCGCACGTTCGCGTCCCAGATCGGTCTCATCGAGCGCTATCCGGGCTACAAGTTCGGCGCCTCGCAGGCGCAGCTCTACGCGCTCTGCAAGGAGCATTATCCCGCGCTGTACGAAAAGGTGCGCAGGGCGGTCGCCGCCGGCGACTGGGAAATCCAGGGCGCGATGTGGGTGGAGGCCGACTGCAACATTCCGTCAGGCGAGTCCCTCGTGCGCCAGTGCCTTGCCGGAACGAGGTTCTTCCGCGACGAGTTCGGCGTCGTTCCACGCAACCTGTGGCTGCCAGACGTGTTCGGCTATTCCGGCAACCTGCCGCAGATACTGCGCGCCTGCGGAATCGATTTCTTCCTCACGCAGAAGCTCTCCTGGAACCGCTACAATACGTTCCCTCACAATTCGTTCGTATGGGAGGGAATCGACGGCTCCCGCGTCGTCGCGCATTTCCCGCCGGAGGACACCTACAACGCGGCGATGCTGCCGGAGGAGCTCAAGAAGCACGAGACGAACAACCGCGAGGCGGGGATAGTCGACGTGGCCCTGTCGCTATTCGGCATCGGGGACGGCGGCGGCGGCCCGAAGGAGGAGTACGTTGAGCGCGCGCTGCGTTGCGCCGCGCTCAACGGCTGCCCGCCGGTGTCGTTCCGCTTCGCGCAGGAGGCGATGGACGAAATCGCCAAATGCGAACCAGATCTCGACGTGTGGCGCGGGGAGCTTTACTTCGAGATGCACCGCGGAACCTACACCACGCAGGCGGCGCAGAAGCTCGCCAACCGCCGCGCCGAAGAGGCGCTGCGCTTGGCGGAAACGCTCTGCGCCGCGGCCAGTCGCTCCGGCTACGAGTATCCGCGCGCCGAGCTGGACAGGCTCTGGAAGGAGCTCCTGCTCTGCCAGTTCCACGACATCATCCCCGGTTCGTCCATCCATCGCGTCTACGAGGAAAGCGGCGCCCTGGTGCGTGGCGTCGCGGAGAAGGCGCGCACCCTGGCCGGGGCGGCGGCGGCGACGATGCTTTCGACAGACGCCGAGTCCCTGGCACTCTTCAATCCGTCCTCGACCCCGTTCCGCGGCGCCATTCGCCTTCCCGAAGGCTGGGCCGCCGCCACTTGCGGCGGGCGGTCCGTTCCCGTGCAGTGCGATGCCTGCGGTGGCGCCCTCGCGCTCGTGGAGGTGCCGGCGCTTGCGTTCTCGACACTGCGCCGCTCCGCCGCGCAGGGTGGGGGCGGCCAGGGTGGGGGAGTCACCCAGGTCGCGGTTTCGCAGCCGGCGATCGTCTTGGAAAACGCCCGCGTGCGCTACGAAATCGATCCGTCCACCCTGCACCTCGTGCGCGCCACCGACAAGGAGTGTCGCCGCGACTTCGTGCTTCCCTGCGCTCCGGGCAACGCCCTGCGGCTTTACGAGGACCATCCGTCCACTTACGACGCCTGGGACATCGAGGAATACGCTCTGGAGATGCCGGTCGCCGAACCGGTAGTCGAGTCCGTCTCAACGTTCTCCGGTCCGGTCGCGTCCGGGCTTCGCGCGTCGCTGCGCATCGGGGACTCCACCCTGGAGCAGACGATTTCCCTGGAGTCCGATTCGAAGAGACTTGACTTCGACGTCGAATGCGACTGGCGCGAAAGTCACAAGTTGCTGCGCGTCGCGTTTCCTCTCGACGTTGACGCCGACGAGGCGCGCTTCGAGATACAGTACGGCACGGTCGCGCGTCCGACGCACGACAACACCAAGTGGCAGTGGGCGCAGTTCGAGTCCTGCGCCCATCGCTACGCCGACCTGTCGGATCCCGATTTCGGCGTGTCGCTTCTCAACGACTGCAAATACGGCTATCGCGCCAAGGGGCGCGAGCTTTCCCTGTCGCTGCTGCGCGCCCCGACGGAACCGGATCCCGTGGCGGATCGCGGCCATCATCGTTTCCGCTACGCCCTGCTGCCGCACGCGCGTGATCTGGCCCACTCCGACGAGACGTGCGCCGCCGCCGCCGCTCTCAACCAGGGCGTCGGGATTTTCCCCGGGCTTTCAGCAGAGGATTTCGCCACTCCGGCGCTGCCGGTGTCGCTGGAAGGCGAAGGGGTGGAGCTTGCCGTGCTCAAGCTTGCGGAGGATTCGGATGCGTTCGTCGTGCGCGTCGTAGAGCGGCGCGGACGGCGCGCGACGGCGACGCTTTCCGCCCCCGGACTGCCCGCCGGCGCGGTCGCCACGCCCTGCCTCGCCACGGAACTCGGCGATTTGGGACCGGCCGTCGCCATGCCCGCGCGACTGGATTTGCGACCGTTCGAAATCAGGACGATGCGCATCGAAATACCCCGTTGAAATTCCACTTGAAAAAAATCGGTTGACCTTTTTTCGATTCCGTGGCAGACTTCGCCGCGTTTCGCCTCCCCGCCCTGCGGGTCGTGGTCGACGAAGCCCGCATAGCTCAGTCGGTAGAGCGCGTCCTTGGTAAGGACGAGGTCATCGGTCCGAT
>CAMOSH010000239.1 GCA_946624575.1 uncultured Verrucomicrobiota bacterium | reverse complement strand
GCACGGCCTCCTCCAACTTCCCGCGCTGGAAGGCGCGCGGCGTGGACTGGTTCACGGGCATGGGTGACTGGAACGCCCTCGCCGCCGGCTTCCGCGCCCACGTGGCCGAGTGCCGATAGCATTGCGCCTGCCTTTAGGGTAGAATCCCCGCACACATGAAAGCCCAGCCCGCCTCTGCGCCCGCGCTGCCAAGCGCGGGTTGCGTGCCCGCTTGCGCGCCCGCCGTGCAAACGGCGGGTCTTCCCCCCGGTTGGCACCGCGACGAATCGACCGGCTGCCTGGTTCGCGATGTCATCCACCGCATGGGGCGGCGCGCCTTCCGCTGGGATTATTGCGGCACTGGCACCTACCTGATCACCATGACCTTGGCCGACCGTTCGCGCCCCCTTTTCGGGCGCCTCGTCGGCACCGGCCCCGAGTCGGCCCGCATCGAGCTGTCCCCGCTTGGCCGCGAAATCGACGGCCACCTGCGGAACATCGGCGCTTTTTCCCCCGAAATCGAGGCGCTGGCGGTGCAGCTCATGCCCGAGCACCTGCACGCCGTGCTGCGCGTCCATCACCGCATGTCCCAGCCGCTCGGCATCGCCCTGCGCGGCTTCAAGGGCGGGGCATCGAAAATCTACTGGCGCTCCTGCGCCGCCAGCTCCGGCGAAGCAGGGCGGAAGCCGCTCTTCGCCCCGGGCTACGTCGATACGATTCTGGGCGACGGGCTTGCCGTCAATCGGGGAATCGCCTACACCCTCGACAACCCGCGGCGCCTATTGGAAAAGCGCGCCCACCCGGAATATTTCCAGGTCGTGCGCGAATTGCGGATACGACTCGCCGTTGGCACGGCGAGCGCCCACTCCGCGCCCGCGCTGCAAAGCGCGGATTGTGCGCCCGCGCTGCAAAGCGCGGATTGTGCGCCCGCGCTGCAAAGCGCAGATTGTGCGCCCGCGCTGCAAAGCGCGGGTTTCTCCGCCATCGGCAACCAGGCGCTGCTCCAGGCGCCCGTCATTCTGCAGGTGCAGTGTTCCCGCAGCTGGTTCGAATACCGCCGAGCGTCGGACGGCTCCATACTCAAGGGCGCGCCACCCCTCCGGGAAACAGCCGAGTTCGCCGAGCGCCGGGATGCCTTTTTGGAGGAGGCGGCGCACGGCGCCGTGCTGGTTTCGCCGTGCATCAGCCATGGCGAGCGAGAAATCGCGCGGCTGGCCTTCGAGCGCGGGCATCGCGTCATCACGCTCCGCAACAAGGGCTTCAACCCACTTTACAAGCCAGGCGGCAAGTTGTTCGATCCATGCGCCGCCGGCAACCTTCTCATCCTCGCCCCCATCGCATGGCCATACATCCCGGGCGAAAAGGCGCTGACCCGCATCGACGCATGCATCCTCAACTGCATCGCCCAGTGGATCGCCGGCCCCGGGGCGGTGGAAATCCGCTACCGCGGGGTCACGCCGGCCCATGTCGCCGAGCTGGCGGCGGCCGCGCTGGCCGCAAATCAACCTTAAGGCAGAAAAGCATGAAGCCAACGGACCATTCCAACACGGCGCCTGCCGCTGATCCGCAGCGCCCCAGCCCGCTCCTGGCCGCCACAAGCGACCGCGATCCGCTCTCCTACCGCATCGGCGAGCCGATGCGCTTCGCCTTCCGCGCCACCGGCGCCCCCCAAGGCGCCCGCATCCGCTGGGCGCTCACCGGCGACGACGGCCGGCAGGCCACCGGCGAGCTTACCACCGCGCCCGCCGTGCAAACGGCGGGTCTCCCCCGCCCCGGTTTCGTGCGCCTCCGCGCCGATCTCCTCGCCCAGGACGGCTCGGCGCTCGCGCACTTCGAAGGCGGGGCCGGCGCGGATGTGGATTCCATCCGCGCCGACACGCCGCTGCCGCCCGACTTCGCCGCCTTCTGGGCGCGGCGCAGGGCGGCGCTCGCCGTCGTGCCGATGGACGGCGCAACCGCGCGCGAAATCGGCAGTCCGCTCGCCGGCGTCCGCCTCTTCGAGGTGTCCATCCCCTGCGCCGGCTCCCGCCCGTCCACGGGCTTCCTCTCCATCCCCGACCGCCCGGGCCGCTTCCCCGCGAAAATCCACTTCCACGGCTACGACGAGAGCTGGCGCGACTCCGCCTACGCCACGCCGACCGCCGATCGCCTCTCCCGCGACGCGATCGTCCTCGACCTCTCGGCGCACGGCTTCGCGCTCAACCGGGAGCCGGAATACTACGCCGCCCTGCGGGCCGAAAGCGGCTCAAACGGCCACGACTACGCCTTCGACCCCGTCCAGAACGCCGACCCGGAGACCGCCTACTTCGGCGGCATGGCGTGGCGCGTCATGCGCGGCCTCGAATACCTCAAGAGCCGCCCCGAATGGGACCGCCGCACCCTGATCGCCGAAGGCGGCAGCTGCGGCGGACTCCAGACCATCTGGGCGGCCGCTCTCGACCACGACGTCACCGAGTGCCGCCCGTTCATCCCGTGGTGCTGCAACCTGGCCGGCCCGGCGGCGGGCCGCGAACACGGCGACTGGTTCGTCCCGTGGGTGCCCGCCCTCGCCTACTACGACCCCGTGAACCTGGCACGGCTCCTCCCCGCCACATGCCGCACCACAATCACATGGGCGGGCCTTGGCGACTACATCTGCCCGCCGTCCGGCGTCATGGCCTTCTACAACGCCATACCCGGCCACAAATCAATCACCTTCATCCAGGGCGCCATGCACCTCTACGTGCCGCCAGCGCCGCAGCAAACCGACTCCCGAAACTCCAACGACATCCCATGAACGCCACGACCGAAAACAACCGCTCCGAAACCTCAGCCACGACCCGTCTCCAGAGCGCCATCGACGACGCCTTCCGGCGCGGCGGCGGCACCGTGGAAGTCCCGCCGGGCGTCCATCGCGTGGGCGGCCTGCGCCTGCGCTCGAAGGTCACGCTCCTCCTGCGCTCCGGCGCGGTCCTCAAGGCGAGCCGCGACCCCGCGGACTACGACATCCTCCCGCACGACGCGCTGGAACCCGTGCCGCAGGAGGAGTTCGCCCCCGGCGTTCGCTGGCTCCCCGCCGCCACGCGCAAGACGCACGACCACCTGCTCAAGTCCGCCAGCCGCTGGAACAACGCGATCATCCGCATCTACCGCGCCCGCGACGCCAGGATCATCGGAGAACCAGGCTCGGCCATCGACGGCTGCGACAGCTACGACCCGCTTGGCGAGGAGAACTTCCGCGGCGTGCACGGCATCGCGGCGCACGACTGCGAAAACCTGGAGCTCCGCGGCTACGAGATCCGCAACACCGGCAACTGGGCGCACTCGTTCTGGCGCTGCCGCGACGTCGCGTTCTCGGATCTCGTCATCCTCGGAGGACACGACGGCATCCACTTCTGCTCGTGCGATCGCGTCTCGATCGACCGCTGCGTCATGAAAACCGGCGACGACTGCGTCGCCGGCTTCGACAACGAGGACGTGACCGTCCGCGACTGCGACCTCAACACCGCCTGCAGCGCCTTCCGCTTCGGCGGCCGACGCGTCCTCGTCGAGCGCTGCCGCTGCCACGGCCCTGGCGAGTATCCGATTCGCAACAGCCTCACGAAGGAAGAGCAGATTTCCGGATCGCACGGATCGCCCGGCTCCGGGCACCGCACGATGCTCGCGCTCTTCACCTACTACGCCGACTTCTCGCTCTCCATCCGCCACGAGCCGGGGGAAATCGTTCTGCGCGACTGCTCGCTCGACACCGCCGAGCGCTTCCTGCACTACAACTTTTCCGGGAACGAAGTCTGGCAGAAGGGGCGCCCGCTCTCCTCGATCCGCTTCGAGAACTGCACCGCGACGAACATCGGCATGAGCCTCTGCGCCTACGGCGACGCGGCGCACCCTCTCGCGCTCGCGCTTGAAAAGTGCCGCTTCGCGTTCGCGCCGCCGCAGGCCGAGTTCCTCCGCGCCGCGCACGTCAGCGCGCTGACGCTGCGCGACTGCGCAGTCGAGGGCGTCGACGGCCCCCTCGTGCGCAGCTGGGGCGGCGTGGCGACCCCCGACGCGGAACATCTCGTCGGCGTCGCCCCGACGGTGCTTGCCGCGACTTCCGCCTTTTCGACACAGGCGATCTAAAGGAGAATAGCATGTCGATTCCTTCCGAAAAATCCGCGCCACCGCTCATCCGCGACACCGCCGTCGAGGCGGATTTCGTCGTCGTGGGCGGCGGGCTCGCCGGCGTGTGCGCGGCGCTCGCCGCGGCACGTCACGGAGCCAGGGTCGCGCTCGTGCAGGACCGCCCGGTCCTCGGCGGCAACGCCTCCAGCGAGATGCGCATGGGCATCA
>CAMOSH010000238.1 GCA_946624575.1 uncultured Verrucomicrobiota bacterium | reverse complement strand
CGACGCAGGCGTTCGGAATCTTGAAAACGGTCGTGCCCTTCTCCCTGCCGCCCATGGAGAGGATGCCGTAGTAGTAGAAGAGGGAACGGAAGTTCTCCTCGTCTGCGATTTTGTCCGCCGGGAACGAATCCACGAGATCGAAGGAGATCTGTCCGGTGGCGGCGAGCTGCTCCGTGAGCGGCAGGACGTCCTCGACGATGCCCGTGTCGTCCGCGTCCGACCCGAACCGGGCGCGGAACTGCGCGTGCTGGATGTCCGCGATCATCTGGAGCTTGTCGTAGTCGGTCGCGATGTTCCGGTCCACCATGTTCTTCGGCGGTCTGCCGAATTTCACCAGCGCCGAAAGGTGGTAGAGGGCCATATCGGAGTTGAACACCGATTCCATTCCGATTTTCTCCTCGGAAAAGCAGTAGCCGTCGTACCAGGGCTTGCAGGCCGCAACCCATTCTGCGGGATCGCCGTCGGTGTAGGCGCCGGTCCCCTTGAAATCGGCGTAGAGCCGCAGGACCTCCTCTTCGGAAAACCCGAGCATGGAGTTGAAGTCGGGGTCCTGGGAGATGTTGGTGGCGATGTTGAAGCCGCTCGTGAGGTCATCCATGGTAACGGGCGAGACGCCCGTCATGTAGATGCGGTCAAACGCCGCCTTGAACGACTTGAACCATTCACGGTAGAAGCCTTCGCCGTGCGTGACGCTCCGGTAGGGTTCGCCGCCCTCTGCGCGGAGCATCTGGTTCGTGAAGTTGTCGTATTCGTCCAGCATCAGGTAGAGCGGAAAGCCCAGAAGCCGCGCGCGCTTGACGAGCATGTTGAACTTGCTCGCGACATCCGCTTCCGGAAATTCGGCGTGAATGTCTTCCGGATACTTGGATCCGTATCTGGCGAAGAAGTCAATAAGACTGTCCTCGACATAGTTTTCAAAACGGTCTTTCAGCGTTTTGCCCCGCCCCTTGTTCACCTCGGAGAAGTCCATGTAGAGGACCTGGTAGCGGTTTTTGTTCTCCGTGGGGTTCTTCGCGATTTCAAGGCCGCCGAAGAGCCTGTCGAAGTTGTCCTTCTCGGCGCTGTCGTAGTAGCAGCGGAGCATGCTGGCCATTAGCGACTTGCCGAAGCGGCGCGGGCGCACGAGAAACAGGAACGACCCCGCCTGCTCCAGCAGCGGGATGTAGCCCGTCTTGTCGATGTAGTAGTAGCCCTCGTTGCGGATACGCTTGAAGTCCGCGACGCCGTAGGGGATTTTGAGGTTGTCTTTCATGGCCGCTCCGTGTCGTTCACGGCTTCAATTCTACCATACTGTTCGGCGAAAGCCAAGCAAGCCAGATTGAATAGTTTATCCCCCAGTTTTTGGGGATAAGCCTGTTCGCCTTCAAAAAACGCAGTTTCGTTGGCGGGGAGGACGATCTGGTCGGCAGGGACGGCGACGCGCCAGACGCGGCCGAGCGTCCCCAGCGAGAACGGAAGGGTCCGGGCGGCGTGCTGCGTCACGACGCCGCCATGCGCGACGGCGATCGATCACATTCCGCGCGGAGGGCTGTCCCAATTGCGATGCATTGTCGCGCGAAGGGTGCGGCCTTCCTGCCCCCAGGCGTTGGCGGGGGCGACGGTGAGGCGCAGCGGGCCGGGGGCCGCAAGTTCGGCGCGGGAGAAGACGCAGCATGGCGGCTCGGCGTCGAGCGCTTCCGGACGGTTGGCGCCGGGCGTCAGGACGCGCTTTTCGAGAAGGAGCCGCGGTTCTCCGTGCGCCAGCGTCTCGACTCGGACGCGGTAGTCGAACACGCGCAGTCCGCCTGGCTGCTTTTCGGCGCGCGGGAAGCGGACACGCACCTGCGGCACGGACGCGCCGGAGCGGTTCGCGCCGTCGGGGACGTCCTCGACGACGAGCGCCGCATCCGGAGAAAACTCAGGCGCCGGACCCGCCGATGCGGCGCGAGCGGCGTTGCCGAACACTCCGCGCGCGATCGCTTCGGGGCCGATCTCAATGTCCCAGTCGGGGCCGAGCGGAAGACCCGTTTCGACGTCGAGGCGTTCGACGCGGAGGCGCCGGCCTACGACGGCGACGATCATCGCATCATGCCCGGCGGCGGCCGGAACGGGTGGCATCTGCGCGAACGGCGCGGGATCGTCGGCAAGCCAGGAGATCGCCGTCGAATTCTCACGCCCGCGCGGCATGGCGGCGTTCACGAAGCCTCCGGCGTTGATCGCCGTGAATCCGCCCTGCCAGGCCGACTGTTCGTCGGCGAGGCTGGAATGCGTGTGGCCGAAGAAGGCGACGCCCTCCGGGCAGCCGTCCAGGACGCGGCGGCAGTCTCCGGCGCCGTCCTCCGCGCCCCAGAGATGGTCCCGAAAGCGGCAGGTGCCGGGGATCGTGCGGTGCTGCGCGTAAAAGAACGGACGCTCCGGATGGTCCGCGCGGACGGCGGCGACGGACTCCGCGAGTCCCGGCGAGCGCCCCATGTATTCCGGGGTGAACGAGCGTAGCAGGAAGTCGTGGTCCTTCACCGTGACGCGGCGGAGCGGTGCCCACGGTTCATGGAAGAGGCGCTCCCAGACGGCGGAGCGGTTGTCGCCCTCGTCGAGGCCCGGCGGCAGCGGGAGTTCTCGCTCCGCGTAGAGGCGGCGGACGCGTTCCCCCTTGCGGATGCGGCCCTCCATGTCATGGTCGCCGTAGAGAAGCAGGTTCGCGACGCGGCGGCCGTCCGGAAGGCAGCCCTCCGGAAAGACTTCGAACCACACGCGGGCGACCTCCTCCAGTTCCGTCACGAACCCGTTGTTCGTGAGATCGCCGCAGACGAGGACGCCATCTACGCCCCGGTCGCGGAAGCGCGCGAGCGCCGTGCGCAGAAGTGCGGAGCGCGCCGCGCCTTCCGGCAACTCCAGCGCCGGATCAAGCAGGTGGAGGTCGGAGAGGACGCCGAAGAGGAGTTGGCCTGTGGGCAGGTTCATGGATGCCGAAGAAGCGGTCTTCATGGTGGTAAATCCCGGACGATCTCATAGTACAGGCATCCGCCGAACGGCTGGCGCGCGAGAGATGCGGGAGCCGACCCCGTCACAGAAACGGCGCCATGCCGGGCGGATGTTATGGGACGAACAATTCCGGCTCGTTTTCTGCAAGGTCGATGGCAAGATACTTGTAATCCATATTCTCCAGACCGTAGCGCCCGGAATTGATCTGGTCGGCAAGGCGACTGCGGTAGTAGATGTCCATCGCCCGTTCTGGGGCAAGCCCCTTCCATTCGGAAAGGTAGGCGATGATACGCTCCTCCAGACGTTCCTTGTAGGTGTCGATGGAGACATTGTATTTCACGTTTTCCATGTCATGCCTCGGTCGGAAGGGAGTAGGCTTCGACAAAACGGAGTTTTTCCGCGATGATCCGGCCGGTTCGGAGTGCGATCTGGTCGTTCGGTCTGGCAAAGTGCAGGAGTTCCACCGCCCGCGATTTCGAGATGTCTCCTTGCCGGTAACTCTGAATGGTTCGGAACACGTCGTCGTCCGCAACGCGTCCGACGATGGCGTCATACGCCGAATAGACGGCTTTCCCGTCGCGGCTGTCGCACACGAAATCAAGCCACGCCTCGTCCACTCCGGCGAATCGAAGCACGTCGAATCCGGAAAGATCGTCGTCAAGTTCGTAGACGCTAACCACGGCAGAGCCTGCGCGAGGCAGACGCGCGCATTTGCGCCGGGCCCAGTTCTGGGCCTGCACACGGTAGCTGGTGACGTAAAACGCCGGACCGAAGTCGAGGAAGCGCTTTGAATGCGAGACGTCGGGAGAGCGAATTTCCAACGTCGAACCGTGATAGACCGTCATACCGAGACCCCCCGTTCGCGGATGTAGCCGGTCACGTCTTCGATGATGGCGTTGGAGCCAAGCGAATGCAGAACGTCATAGTGGGGGACAAGATAGTTGTCGATGACGCCCGCCTTCTTGCAGACGGCATACGCGCCCGCCGGACTCGTCCCCCAGGCGGCGGAAAGGACGTGCATCGCGAAAACGACGAACACCATCTTGGCCGCGCCTGTCTCGCGTCCCTCTTCGCCGTTTCCGGCAGTTTGTTTGAGTTCCATCGTCAAGTTCAACGCGATTTCCCCTTCCCGTTCCGGATTGCAATTCCCGGAGGACGGGGCAGATTCTGCCATAACGAACGGGCGAAGTCAAAATGGAAATTTAACTGGCCGACAATGGGGTGACCGAGACGCAGATCTCGTTCATGGCAGTGAATCCCGGACGATCTCATAGTACAGGCAAGCCCCGAATGGCTGGCGGACGGAGGCGGTGAAACGGAGGATGCCGGAGGCTGGACTCCAATTGGAC
>CAMOSH010000237.1 GCA_946624575.1 uncultured Verrucomicrobiota bacterium | reverse complement strand
AGTCGCCATTGGCATTGGACATCGTGAAGGAATAGACAGGCGTCGGCGCAGTCCAGCCTTCCCACGGCTTGTCAAAGATATCCAGCCCCTTGAAAAGCTCCCTCCGCCCCTCGAACATCGCCTGGAGCGTGGAGAGCATGAGAGACTTGCCAAAGCGGCGCGGACGCGAGATGAAATACTGGGCATCCGTCTTCTCCAATGCAAGCTCGTAGAGAATATCCGTTTTGTCCACGTATTTCTTCGTCTTGTCCTTGATCAAGGACTCGAAATCGTGGACACCGGTGGTGAGTTCCTGGATTTTGCGTTTTGCCATGGCGCGCCCCTTTGCGTTTGCGGCTTCAATTCTAGCAAAACGCGGGGCGAAAGCCAAGTTGGAAAATGTTGTCAATGTGAAAATGTTGCCAATTGCCAATGCCAGCTGCCAATTGCTTTTAGCCACAAAGGACACAGAGTTCACAAAGTCGTTGCGTTCCTTTGTGTTCTCTGTGGCTGCAAAATTGATTTTCCGCCCGTGCCGCAGGTCCTATAAGTCGTAGCCTCGCGCTAAGTCGCAGGGATTGTTTTTAGCCACAAAGGACACAGAGTTCACAAAGGCTTTGTGTTCCTTTGTGTTCTCTGTGGCTGCAAAATTGATTTTCCGCCCGTGCCGCAGGTCCTATAAGTCGTAGCCTCGCGCTAAGTCGCAGGGATTGCTTTTGGCCACAAAGGGCACAGAGTTCACAAAGTCTTTGTGTTCCTTTGTGTTCTCTGTGGCTGCAAAATGGACATTGGCAACATTCAGAAAGGTTGAAAGGTCAGGGACGGAAGGACGCTCAGCGCGAGTCCCGCCAGGATGAGCGCCACGCCGGCGATTTTCGGGGCGGAGATGCGCTCGCGCAGGACGAGCGCGCCGCCGAGAAGCCCGATGGCGAGGCCGATTTGCCGGAAGGCGTGGACATAGGCGACGTTGCTCGCCAGCGGCATCGCTGCGAGGATCGCCATGTAGGCAAGCGACGACCCGAGGCCAATCGTCACGGCGGACCGGACGCGCGTCCGCACGACGGCGGCGGCCTCGGCGCGCATGTTCGGCGAAACGAGGATGGCGCCCCACAGCACGAAAACGGTCAGGAGGGCCCGGACTTCGTAGTAGAAGAGCGGCGCCGTCCTGCGCGCCGCTTCATCGGACGCCACCGCGCGCAGCGCCGCGCGACGCAAACAATTCTACACCATGACGCGGTGCGGAATTTCAACTTTTCGGCAAGAATCTGCTGTTTCGCCGGCGGACCCGGTCTATCGGCCGTCGAAAGGAACCGACTTCCCGGTCGTTCGGAAAGTCGGTTTTATTTCGAGTTTCCGAACGAATGGCACGACTACTTTCTGTTCTTGCGCCACTGCCGCATGGTAATTCCGGTGCGGGCGCGGAAGAGTTTCGCGAGCTCGTAGTCGCAGCCGAAGCCGCAGAATGCGGCGATGGCGCCGATCGGGACTTGAGGACGCGCCAGAAGGTCAAACGCCCGCTGCATTCGGACGTCGAGGATTTCCTCAAGGGCGGAGTGCCCCATCGCCTCGCGGAAGCGAAGGTCGAAGGTGCGCCGCGGCATGTCGAGCCGCTCCACGAGCCGCGCGACGGTGAGACCGTCGCACGCTTCGCGGCGGATCGCGTCCATCGCGCGCATCACGAAGCCAAGGCGCGCCCCGCGTCCACGCGTCGATTCGCGGCGCATGACGAACAGCGGCGGAAAGACGACAGTGCCCTTTGCCGCGAAGGGTCCGGAGCGCGCCGGGCCTTTGCGACTCCGTGCGTTCCTTGCGGCCAGGATGTCGGCAATCCGCTTTGCAGCCAAGTAGCCGGAAATCTCGAAGTCGATCTTGAGGGACGAAATGGCGTCCTCGGGATTTGCGGGTGCGGTGTCGGCCGAGTCGGCGCCGACGATGGTGAAGTCGCGCGGGAAGGAGCGACCGGCGGAGCGGAGGGATTCGGCGACGACGCGCGCATCGATGTCGTTCACGGCGAAGACGGCGCATCCGCGCGGCAACGAGGCCGCCCACCGGCGGAAAGCATCCATGCGCTCGCCATCGGTCACGATGTCCGCATGGGGAAAAACGAGACACCGCGCACCCGCCTCGCGGCAGCATTTGCGAAATGCCGCGACTCGCTCGTTCGCCCAGACGCAGGTGCGGCTCTGGCTCGAAGCCGCCGCGAAGAGGTCGGGACTCCCGGCGGAAAGCTCGCGAAAGGCGGCGCTGGCCACCGCCGCTTCATCGCAGCGCATGGCCGCGCATCTGCGCCACGGCGCACCAATCGGCGGATCGACGAAAACCGCAGGGACATCGCTGAAAACCTCCGGACGCATTGTGATTGCCACGCCGTAGCACTCGACAATCGCGCCGAGCGGCGCGACCTGGCGCACGATCTCGGCCGCGTCGCGCGCCATTTGGGCGTCGTCGCGCCAGCGCAGACGCTTACGGTCAACCGCCGCCACGCCCCAGCCGCGCGACTTGGCAAAGCGACAGATGCCATCAAGCCTCCGCTTGTAAGCCGGAGCCCCTGGCAGATAATTCAGATAGAGAAGAACCATTGGGCCACCTTCCGCTTCCGCTGGAAATCACGAATCGAGAATGTCCTCCAGCGTCAGGACGTTCTGCGCGACGGCAGCATGCGCGCCGGGCTTGACTCCCTCCGCCGCGATGACCGTTATGCGGCAGTTCGCCTTTGTTTCGGTGTCGGCGATGAAAGCCTCGCGGCGGTTCAGCAGTTTGGCCTCCTCCTCCGCGGTGATTTCGTATGGCGTCCGGTGGAACTTGATTTCGCAAAGGTTCACGTTGCAGTCCTGTCGTTCGATCACAAGGTCGATCTGCGCCCCCTTGCCGTGACCTGCGCCCGCCCGCCCCCTCCACGAATAGACCTCGCACCCGATTCCGGAAATGCCGAGCGCCCTTTTGATCTGATCGACATGAAGAAGGCAAAGCCGTTCGAACGCCTGCCCCTCCCAGTTGGCGAGACGCGACCCGCCGACGGAGTTCATCCAGAAATTCGGATCCCGCACGCCGTCTTTCATGAAGGAGAAATGGAAAAGCGTGAAATTGTCGGTCAACTGGAAAAAGGCGTCGCGGTTCTTCTTGTGCCATGCGCTGAACTGGCGGGCGAAATCGCAGCGGACGAGCTCGTCAAGGGCTTTCTTCAGCGTGGCACCGTTGGTGATTCCGGTCTTTTCGACAAGTTCCTCCCTAGTCACGCCGGACTTGCAGGACGCCAGCGCGCCGACGATCTTCAAATGCGCCGAGGCGTCGCGGAACAGGGAGGAGTAGAGATACCCGAACTCGTCGCGCAGCTTGCCGTGCTCCGAAAAGCAGAGGGCGTCGATGTTCTGGGCCAGGCTCCAGTCTCCACGGAGAAGGCTCCAGTAATACGGGACGCCGCCGAATACCATGTATGTCTGGCACAGCTCCCGGCGTCCCAGATGCACTCCGAGGAACTCCGCGTATTCGGAGCACTCACGGATTGTGAAGGGGCGGAGCCAAAGGCGATCTGTCAGTCTGTCGTGAAGGCCGCCCTTGTTGTGGACGATGTTCTCGACAATCCACGATGTCGCGGAGCCGCAGACGATCATGAACACGTCCTTCTCCTTTCTGGCGAGCATTTGGTTATTCCAGAAATACTCGAAGGACGGCACAAGTTTGGAGCGCGGGGAGTCCATCCACGGCATCTCGTCGATGAACACGACCTTGCGCCCCGCTGGCGCGGCGGCGATCAGTTCGGCAAGGCGGGAAAAGGCGTCGAGCCAACTGGAAAGGCGCGGGCACCGCCGGTATCCGTATTGGACAAGCGAGGCGCGGAAGGCGTCCAGCTGGTCCCGGAGGGACCCGTCGCGGACTCCCGTGTGGTAGAACGCGAACTGGTCTGAAAACTTCTCCCTTATCAGATACGTCTTGCCTATGCGCCGCCTGCCATAGACGACAACCAGCTGCGATTCGGGACGCGACAAGTCCCAGTCAAGCGCCTTGATTTCTTCCCGTCTGCCAATCATGTCCAGATCTCCGTGTTGAAAACGAAGGAATTATAGCACATTCTAGATTTATTTACAAGCTTCAACGCGAAATTGGCGTGAACCATGTAATTATCTCTGATTCTTGACGAGATAATTACATGGTTCGGCACATTTTTACGTTGGCCTTTGTTTGCAAGTTTAGGCGGTCGCCGCCGATCCCAAAGGGGTTGGCGCCCTACAGCGGCTCGATGACCGGGATGTCGATGTTGCGCTTCTTGGAGGAGAAGTTGATGCCGATCAGCGTCACGGGGCGCTTGCCGCCCTTCCACTTGTCGGCGTAGCCGCGCT
>CAMOSH010000236.1 GCA_946624575.1 uncultured Verrucomicrobiota bacterium | reverse complement strand
GTTCTCCGTGCCTCTGTGCCTCTGTGTGACACTTCAACTGCGACATTTAGGTTCACAGCACGACGCCGCCGGGGGGACTTCACCGCCGACGGGCATGACCGCGCGATACTACCACCTACGATTTTGCCCTTCAAGGAAAAATGCCCGCGCCCCGCGGATTCCGAACCGTTGGCCGCGACGGCGACGCTCTCAGCTCTTGCCGCAAACGGGCGTTTTTTGTAGAATTCCCGGCAATTCAATCCGACGAATCCAGACAGTGTACCTCCAGGCCCTCGAAATAAACGGCTTCAAAAGCTTTGCGGACAAGACCAGACTCGTGTTCGAGCCCGGCATAACCGCCATCGTGGGACCAAACGGCTGCGGAAAGAGCAACGTGTCCGACGCGATCCGCTGGGTTCTGGGCGAACAGCGCGCCTCCGCGCTTCGCGGCGGCGCGATGACGGACGTCATCTTCAACGGCACCGACGCGCGCAAGCCTCTCGGCATGGCCGAAGTGTCCATCACGTTCGCCGACTGCGGCAAGGCACTTGGACTGGAATACGACGAGGTGACCGTCACGCGGCGCGTCTTCCGCACCGGCGAGGGCCAGTACTTCATAAACCGGACCCCATGCCGTCTGCGCGACATCCAGCGCCTTTTCATGGACACCGGCATCGGCACCACCAGCTACTCGGTGATGGCGCAGGGGCAGATCGACGCGATCCTTTCGTCGCGCCCCGAAGACCGGCGCGCGATCTTCGAGGAGGCGTCCGGAATCACGCGCTTCCGGGCCGACAGGCGCGAAGCGCTTCGAAAACTGGACGCAACGGACCGCAACCTCGCGCGTCTCGCCGACGTAATCGCCGAACTGCGGCGCCAGATTTCGTCGCTACAGCGCCAGGCCTCTCGCGCGCGCCGCTTCAAGGAGCTGCAATCCGAGCTGCGAAAGATCGACCTGTTTCTCTGTTCGAAGCGACTGACCGCGCTCGACGAGCGCGACGCCGCGCTCGACGAGGAATTCGGGAATGCGGACGCCCGCAGCAAGTCCCTGCGCGACGGGGTCGCCGCCGCCGAAGCGGAGCTGGAAAAGCTTCGCCGCGCCGTGGCCGAGACCGAAAACGCGATTTCGGACGCGGTGGAAAAGGCAGCCGCCGCGCGCAACTTCCGCGCGCAGGCCGACGAAAAGCTGCGCGCCTGCGCCCTGCGCGCTGCGGAAAACCGCGCCTGGAGGGAGCGGGACGAAGCGGAACTAAACCAGACGCTCGCCCTGCGCGGCGCGCAGGCCACGCTGCTCGCGGACATTTCCTCCAAGCTGGAGCCTCTCGCCGCCGCGGCGACCGCCGCGCAGGCGCAACTCGAAAAGGCGCGCGCGGATTTCGACGCAAAGCGCGAGTCGTCGGAGTCCTCGCGCGGGGAGCTGCAGCGCCTGCGCGACCAGTCCGTCGAGCTGGAGCGCTCCATCGCACGTCTGCGCGACGAACTTTCCGCTGCGGAGGCGGCCGACCGCGAATCGGTGCTGCGCCACGAACGCCTCGATTCCGAAAAGAAGCGCCTGGGAGAATCGGTGCGCGACCTGCAGGCGCGCCTGGACGACGCATCCGGAGAATCGGAAACGCTCCAGGCGCTCGCAGAAACGGGCGCGGAAGCAGTACAGGACGCAGAACTCAAGCTCTCCGCTTCGCGCGCCGCGCGCGACGAGGCGCGTGACGCGGCGGCGACGGTGCGCACGAGCCTTGCCGCGTGCGAAGCGCGGCTCAAACTGCTCGAAGACGCGGCTCGCTCGTCAGACGGACTTCCCGCCGGCGCCGCCGCGCTCCTCGATGCGGCCAATCCGCTTGGCGCGGCGGAAGGCGCGGTGCTGGGACCGCTTGCCGACAGGATTTCGGCTCCAAAGGAGCTGCGCACCGCACTGCAGGCGGCGCTGCGCGCATGGCTTGACGCGGTCGCGGTTAGATCGACCACAGACGCGACGGCGCTTGTCGCCGCGCTTGCCGGCAAACCGGCCGCACTCGTGCCGGCCTCCGGCCGCACCGGCGCGGTGGACACTGCGGCGAAACGCGAACCGCCGGTGCCAGGGGCGCGTCCGATGCTGCCGCTCCTGCGCGTGGCGGAAGGGTTCGAAGATGCCGCCGCGCGTCTGCTTTCCGCCTTCTGGATCGTGGACGAACTTCCGAACGACGTGGCGACGGTGCCCGACGGCGTGGCGCTCGTGACCCGAGACGGAGTGGTTCTGCACGCCGGCGGGATTTTCGACGTGCGCGGGCCGGATTCCGGCGCGGCGAACCCGTTTTCCCGGCACGACCAGCTCGTCGACGCACGCGCCGAAGCGGAATCCCTCGCTTCGCGCGCGGACGCGGCGGACGAGGCGGAACTGGCGGCCCAGGAGGCGATTCGCGGTGCCGAAGACGCGCTTTCCGGCGCGAGAACGCGTCTGGACCAGGCGCGTCGCGCCGCCGCCCGCAAGGAAGGCGAGGAGCGCGCCCTGGCGCGCGACCTGGCAGAAGCAAAGGCCCGGCTGTCCGCAGTCGCCTCAGAACTGGAAACCCTGGAGGGAACGGCCCGCGCCGCCGGCGACAGGGCGCGCTCGATTTCCGCCCGCCTCACCGATGCCGCCGCGGGGCGAAACGCCCTGGCCGACGCCATCGCGGCGCGTTCCGAATCCGCGCGTGCGTCCGAAAGCGAATTCCTGGCGGCGCAGGGCGCTCTCACCGACGCGCGCCTCGCGCACGCTGCGGCCAGCCAGAACGCAGCTTCCGCGCGCGACCAGGCCACCGCCGTCTCCGCGCGCATCACAGAACTCGACGCCATGGCGGCGACGCGCCGCAACGCCATCGAAACGCACGACAAGGCGATAGCGGGCCTCGAAGAGGAGGACGCTGCGGTCCGAGCTTCGCTTGCAGGACTAGACGACGCGGTGCGGGCGGCCGAAGAAAACGTCGGGACTCTCCGCGCCGAACGCGCCGAGCGACAGGCCCAGACGGATTCGGCGGCGGCGGCGCTTGCCGCCACGCGAACCGAACTGGAGAGCGCGGCCGCGCTGCGAACCAAGGCCGAAGTCGCAATGGCGGAGTCGCGCGCCGAACGCCGCAATCTCGAAGAGGCTCTCGCCAAGGACTGGAATCTCACATTCGACGAACTCCGTCGCGAAGAGCCGCCGGACTGGGGGGAACGCGAGCCGCCGACCGCCGAGGAGGCCGCGACCATGGTTTCCGACTTGCGCCGCAAGATGGAAAACCTCGGCCCGGTTAACCTCGTCGCCATCGAGGACTGCCAGCAGAGCGAAGAGCGCCTCGACTTCCTCGTCGGACAGGAATCCGACCTGCTGTCGGCAAAGGAAAAGCTGCTGGCCCTCGTCAAGGACATCGACAAGCAGTCCGTGGCCCGGTTCATGGAGACGTTCGCCAAGGCAAACGAGAACTTCCAGTCAATGTACTCGCGCCTGTTCGGCGGCGGCACCGCCGAATTGAGGCTTCTCGACGGCGACGACGTACTTGAAAGCGGAATCGACATCGTGGCGCGCCCGCCAGGAAAGAAACCGACGAACGTGTCGCTCCTTTCCGGCGGCGAGCGCACGATGACCGCCGTGGCGCTGCTCTTCTCGATCTACGAGATCAAGCCGTCTCCGTTCGCGATTCTCGACGAGCTCGACGCCGCGCTGGACGACAGCAACATCGGGCGTTTCGTCGACGTCCTCAAGGACTTTCTCTCGCTCTCGCAGTTTCTCATCATCACGCACAACCAGCACACGATCGCCGGATCCGACATCGTGTACGGCGTGACGCAGCGCGAGAAGGGAATTTCGCAAATAATCTCCATGCGCCTCAAGCGCATGGGCGTGGAGGCGCCGAAGGGCGAGGACCTTCCGGAGCTTTCAGTTCCCAAGGGACCGTCGGAGCGCAAGCTGCGCAACGCCGAAAACTACGTCAAAAAGCCGCGCCGGCCAAAGACGGCACCGCAGCCCTCGGCCGAAAACGCAGCGGACGAGGCTTCGGAAGGCGCGCCGGACACGGCACCGGGCGCCGCCGCGGACACGGCGGCCGCCACCACGCCGCCCGAAGGCGATTCGGCTCCTTCGGACAACGGCGAGACGTCAGGCGCTTGAGCGCGCCGACATCAAGAATTCGCGCATGGATGGGGCCGCCCGGCCGGCGGGTGTAATTCGACACGCGGTGCCGAGTCCGGGCGGCGGAGTGTCAGCGCTTAAGCGAAGCGCCGACTGCGGCGTTGCCGGCCAGCAGCGCGTAGCGATGCAGCCATCCGCCGTAGGCGCGCGGCTTCCACGGCGCGGCCGCCGCGCGGCGCGCAGCCAGCTCCTCGTCCGAGAGGCGGTGCGAGAGCGTG
>CAMOSH010000235.1 GCA_946624575.1 uncultured Verrucomicrobiota bacterium | reverse complement strand
GTTTTTGAGCCGTCCCCGTCTCAATTACTGCGATGACAAAGTTTGGTCACACCCTTCGCGCGTTCTCGGTCGGGTGGATCATGGGGAAGCGGTCCGGGGCGGTGCCGAGCCATGCTGCGCGGAACCGCCCTTCTCCACCTTCTAGCCCGGATTTCGGAAAATCTTACGCGAGGCGCGGGCGCGCCCGGGGGGGGCAGGCGAAGAGGTCGTCCAGCGTGACGACGGCCTGAACGGCCGCCGCGTGCTTGTTGCGCTCGATGCCTTCCGGCGCAACGAGAACGGTCTGAACGGATTTCCTCGTTCCGGTTTCCGAAAGGAAAACCGCGCGGCGGCGGCGCAGTGCGTCCTCTTCCGCCTTGTCGACGGCGTAGGGCTTCTCGGACCATTTCATTTCGCACAGGTCCACCACGCCGTCGGCCCGGTCCAGAACGAGATCCACTTGCGCGCCGGGGGACGACCCCGCCGACGCCCGCCACGAGCAGATCGACGACAGGACGCCTTCGACGCCTAGCGCCTTGCGAATCTGGCGCACATGAAGCAGGCAGACTCGTTCGAACGCCAGCCCCTCCCAGGCGCGGCGGGCGCCGCTTTCCTGCGTGGCGCTCCAGTAGTTCTCCGTGGCTGCCGCCGGCGCATCGACGCCGGAGACGAATCTCCGGTGGAAGATCGAAAGACAGTCGACGAGCTGGTGGAGCGACCCCTTCTTCTTCGCGCCGACCGGACGGTAGGAGCGGACGAAGCCGCACTGGACGAGTTCTTCGAGCAGCCGCGTCAGCGCTCCGTTGTCCGCCAGGCCGGCGGATGCCGCGATTTCAGCACGGGACAGCCCGGCGCTCCGCGACGCGAGCGCCTCCACGACGCGGACGTGCGGGGAGTCGTTCCGGAAGAGAGAATCGAACAGGGAGCGGAATTCGTCCGCGAGGACTGCGTTTTCCGAGAAGAACAGCCGATCCGTTTCCTGCGCGGCGGAGCGCCCAGGCCGCAACAGGCTCCAATACCACGGAACGCCGCCCAGAACCATGTAGAGCCGGACGATTTCTCGGCGGGAGAGCGCCAGCCCCTGCGCGTCGGAGAACTGTTCGCATTCACCGAGCGTGAAGGGCTTGAGGGGAATCTGCCGCGTAACCCGGTTGTGCAGACCTCCTTTGTCGCGAAGGACCTTTTCCACGATCCACGAGGTGGCCGAGCCGCAGACGACGAGCAGGACGTCCTTGCGCCGCGCCGCCCAGCCGTTCCAAAAGTTCTCCAGCGCCGAAACAAAGTTCGAGCGTGGCGTGTCGAGCCATGGCATTTCGTCGACGAAGACGATCTTCCGCCCCTTCGGCTTGCCTTCCAGCAGGCGCTGCAGTTCTTCAAACGCGGCATACCAGTCCGGGAGCGCCGGACAGTCCCGCAACCCAAATGCGCGCAGCGACGACCGGAACTTGCGGAGTTGGGCGGCGAGCGGCGCCTTCGCCAGTCCGGCGTGTTCAAATGAAAACGATCCGGAGAACGTCTCCTCCACGAGAAACGTTTTTCCGACGCGACGCCGCCCGTAGACGGCGACAAACTCGGACTTGGACGATTGTGCGGCGTCCAGCAACTCCGCCTGTTCTTCTTTCCGGCCCAGCATGGAAGGTCCCTTTCTTACGGTTATTCGTCGAACGGAGTCGAAATCTACCACAGATGACATGATTTCGCAAGATAAAAAGCAAAAACTTCTTGAAACTCGTCTAAATCATGAAACAAAGAAACGACGGATGGCCGCCGCATGCCCCGGCTACTCGCGCGGGCCGGGGACGAGGATCGGCTGCAGGGGCATGAACGCCATGTCGCGCCCGGAGGAGACGGAAAAGGCGACCGCATATTCGTCGAACCACTGGTCTTCGAGCGGAATCGAGGCGGAAAGGGGCGGGAAAACCTGCTTCGCGTAGTTGATTTGCATCGTCGTCGGAAACGCGAAGTGCGCCGCGTCTCCGAATCCGGCGAGGGCGTTCAGCTTTTCGAGCAGGTCCGTCGCGGAGGAAAGGCCGAAATGCGCTTCGAGCATGGGATACCGCGGCTCGGGCTGCCAGACGCGGAAGTCCGGGTCGTCCGGGAAGTTGTCGTGGATTTCGCACGCCAGTTCGGGGTCGATGCCCGATTCGACAATCCAAAAACCGTTCGGCGCGGCTTTTGGATGCGGCGGGCACCACACGAGCGTCAAACGGTCCGGGGCGGCCCCGAGCGCGAGCGTTTTCCTCGTGCCGGGTGCCGGCGGCGGCGTGAGGCCGAACCATTCCCCGGCATCCGCGACCGGACGGGAAAAATCCGTTACGGGGTTCTGGAACGCGGCGCTCTGGACGACGCCAAGCACGCCGGGGACGGGTTGAGGAGGAGACGGCGGACGGGAGTCCGCCTCCCCACCGGTTTCGGCGGTCGGCACCGATGACGGCGGACGGGAGTCCGCCTCCCCGCTGGTTTCGCGCAAGCGGCGCGAGCCGTAGATCGCGGTGCCGACGGCGAGTCCGAAAAGCAGGCACAGCGTCCAAAAGGCGGCCAGCAGGCGGAGGAGGCGCCGGGGCGCGGGAAGGCGCTCCACGCGGTCGAGGGCGCGAAGAATCGCGTCGGGTCTGGTGAGCCGTCTGGCCGGATCGGGCTCCAGAAGCGAATCGAGCAGGGGGTCCCACGCGCGCGACAGGTGGCGAGGATCAAAGGACGACGCTTTGCGGGGCGAACCGGGGCGGTGTCCGGTGAGCGCGCGGTAGAGGACCGCGCCGAAGGAATACCAGTCGAGCGCGGGGGCGTCCGGTCCCGCGCCGGGATCGAACTGCTCCGGGGCGGCGTAGGCCGGGGAGCCGAGGAATTTGCGGCGGCCGGCGGAATCGAGGGAGATGGAGTCCGGCGGCTGCGTCGCCGGAGTGACGAGTGACGAATGACGGGTGACGAACTTGGCGAGGCCGAAATCGACGAGGAGGGCGCGCCCGGCGGCGTCGTAGAGAACGTTGGAGGGCTTGACGTCGCGGTGGACGATTCCGGCGGAATGGGCGGCGGAGAGCGCGCCCATGAGGTCGCGCGCGAGGCGCAGCGCCGCCGCTTCGGGGAGCGCTTTGCCGCTGTCGAGCAGATCGGAGAGGGACAAGGGGCGGGGAAGGCCTGCCCCGCCCATGGCGGCGGGATACGGGCAGTGGAGGCTTTCGTCGCAGAGGCGGCGGATTTCGGCCGTGGAAAGGAGGATCGCGGGCGTGGCGATGTAATGCAACCCGCTCGCCGGATCGACGCCCGTGCGCAGGACGCGGGGAATGGACGGGTGGTCGAGCGCCGCGAGGGCGCGCGCTTCGCGCCCGAAACGGACGGCCCTGGCCGGGTCCGGCGCCTCGCGCATGAACTTCAGGGCGACGTCGCGGGCAAGCCCGTTCTCGCGGGCAAGCCACACCTCCCCCATGCCGCCCTCGCCGAGAGGACGAAGCAGGGTGAAGGCGCCATCGACGAGGTCGCCGGACTTCACCGCTCCTCCGACTCCGCCGCCGCCTCAAGCGCCTCGCAGAGGTCCACGAGGGACGCGCGGCCCTGCCCGAACGCGTGCAGTTCGTCGCGAACCGCGGACATCACGCGGTTCTTGCACTGGTAGACCGCGTTCGGATTGGTCTTGAACTCCGCCGCGACCTCCGCGGCGGGGAGCCCCTCGACCACGAACCGGCGGAACATGGCAAGGGAGTTCGGCTCAAAGCGGCCGGAGCGCAGGATGCGTTCGAAGGCGAGCGTCCAGACGCGCCACATCTGTTCCGGCGTACCATCCGGATCGGCGGCGGGGAGCGTGTCGGGATCGACCGGATCCGAAGCGGTCCGTTCCGCCGGGCGAAAGCGCTTCGCGAACGCCGCAAGCGCATGAGAGACCGAGGAGCGGAGGTAGCCCCGGAACCGGCCTCGGGAGCGGTCGTGGCGGAAACCGGGAAGCGCCTTCAGGACCGATACCATGACGTCCTGCGCAATGTCGTCGCGGTCCTCCGGCGAAACGCCATGGCCGGCCGCGCATTCCACGTAGCGCCGCACAATCGCCGAATACAGGCGGGCGAACTCCTCTCGGCGAGGGGAATCCGGTGACGCGGCCTCGCGGAGAAGGCCTTCGGACGTCGTGGGCGTATGGGAAGTGTTCATCATGCTCGTCCCGTTTTGCCGCGTTGATGCTTTTGCGATTCGCAACGCAGGAGTATACTCAATCCTTCATGAAACGCAAACGGAATTACCCCCGGGGGTGTGACCAAAGCCTGTCCGTGCAGCGGAACGCAAAGATCGCAAGGAAAATGGCGGCTGTGGCATCGAACGCCGCCGTTGGCGGCTATGCCACGAGCCGCCATTTTC
>CAMOSH010000234.1 GCA_946624575.1 uncultured Verrucomicrobiota bacterium | reverse complement strand
CGACGCAGGCGTTCGGAATCTTGAAAACGGTCGTGCCCTTCTCCCTGCCGCCCATCGAGAGGATGCCGTAGTAGTAGAAAAGGGAGCGGAAGTTCTCCTCGTCTGCGATTTTGTCCGCCGGGAAGGAATCCACGAGGTCGAAGGAGATTTGTCCCGTGGCGGCCAGCTGCTCCGTGAGCGGAAGGACATCCTCGACGACGCCGGTGTCGTCGGCGTCCTCCCCGAATTTCGCGTGGAACTGCGCATGCTGGATGTCCGCGATCGTCTGGAGCTTTTCGTAATCGGTCGCGATGTTCCGGTCCACCATGTTCTTCGGCGGCTTCCCGGAAAGGACGAGGGATTTCAGATGGTAGAGAACCATGTTGGAGTTGAAGACGGACTCCTTGCCGGCCTTTTCCTCCGAGAAGCAGTATCCGTCGTACCACGGCTTGAAGGACTGCACCCATTCCGCCGGTTCGCCGTCCGCGTAGTTGCCCACGCCCTTGAAGTCCGTGTAGAGCGTCAACGTCTCGGCCTCGGAAAAACCGAGCATGGAATTGAAGCCCTCGTCCTGCGAGATGTTGGTGGCGATGTTGAAGCCGCTCGTGAGGTCGTCCATCGTGACGGGCGAGACGCCCGTCATGTAGATGCGGTCGAACGCCGCCTTGAAAAGTTTGAACCAGGATCTGTAGAAGCCTTCTCCGTGCGTGATGTCGCGATACGGCTTGTTGCCTTCGGCCCGGAGCATCTGGTTCGTGAAGTTGTCATACTCGTCAAGCATCAGATAGAGCGGGAACCCCATGCGCTTTGCGGCTTCGACGACCGTGCTGAATTTCGCCTGGGCGGAGAGCCCCTTCAACGATGCGGCGAATTCCGTCCCGTAATGCTTCTCGTAGAGCATTGCGAAACTGTCGAGGCAAACACAGAGATACTCTTCGAAGCGCTGTTGCAACGTGGCGTTCGGGGAGGAAATGATGCAGGAGAAATCCAGGTAGAGCACCTGGTAGCGGTTCTTGTTCTCCGTCGGGTTCTTCGCGATTTCGAGGCCGCCGAAGAGCGCGTCGAAATGGTCCTTCTCGGCGACGTCGTAGTAGCAGCGCAGCATGCTGGCCATGAGCGACTTCCCGAAGCGGCGCGGGCGTACGAAAAACAGGAACGACCCCGCCTGCTCCAGAAGCGGAATGTAGCCCGTCTTGTCGATGTAGTAGTAGCCTTCGTTGCGGATTCGCTTGAAGTCCGCGAGGCCGTAGGGGATTTTGAGGTTGTCTTTCATGGCCGTTTCCCTTTCGCGGCCCGCATTCTAGCAAAACGCCGCCAGGATTGCAAAAAAGCCGAATCGCCCGGGGCCGCCGCGCGCTGCCCCATCGCGTAGAGTTCGACCTGTCTGCTTTCCACGGTCTCCGCGACTCCGGAGCCGAGGCGGAAGGGATGGTCGGCCCCTGGGCCGGCAAGGCGGTTGCCGTCGATGACGGGGCGGCCCGCGAACGGGACGCGGAAGTCGAATACGCTGGCGGGGACAGACCCGTCGCCGCCACGATCGGACAAATGTCACGACACTTGAAATCGTAGTTCGCAGAAGGAAACGCACCGAATCAGGCGCGTTTCCTTCTGCGAACTACCGATTGAAAAAACTGAAAAAAAAGTTGAAAAAAATGGTTGACACCCGTTCGGACTTGCGGCATAATGCCCCCGTTCCTCCGACATGGTATCCCGCATCGCCACCACCAAAGCCACTCTGCGAGATATCGCCCGCAGAGCCGGCGTCTCGACCGCGACCGCCTCGCGCGTGCTCAACGGCTCCGGCCGCGCCAGCGCCGAGGCGAAGGCCGCCATCTTCGGCGCCGCCAGCGAGCTCGGGTACCGGCGCGCCGCCGTTATCGACGCCCCCGTCGCCCGCCCCGAGGAGCTCGTCGAAGTCGTCTGGCACTGGCGCAGTTCCTACGACACCGTAAGCCTCGACGCCGCCGGCGGGCTGGACGTCGGGGCGCCCGTCGCCGCCGGCGGGGCGGACGACGCGGGTGCCGCCTCCCGCTTCGGCCATTCGTTCTTCCAGGACATCCTCAACGGCGTCCTCGACGAGCTCGCCCGCAACGGCCGCACCGCCGCCGTGCGGATGTGCCACGACCTCCTCGACGCGCGCTTTCTCGCCGACGTCAACGCCCCCGGCCGCGTCGGCGCGATCCTTCTCGGCGAGTTCGCCCCCGAGGCGGCGGACTTCGCCGCCGCCTGCCGCGGCCCGCTCGTCCTCGCGGACCAGGACGTCGACGCCGGGGCCGACGTCGTGGCCATCGACAACGCGAGCGGCATCCTCGAGTCGGTCGGCCGGCTCGCTGCGCTCGGCCACCGCGGCATCGGCTTCGTCGGCGGCTCCGCCGAGAACCCCTCCTTCGCGGCCCGCCGGCGCGCCTGGGAGTGGGGCATGCGCGAACACGGGCTCCCGATCCGCGCGGAATGGACCGCGGCGTGTCACGGCGAGCTCGCCGCCGCGTCGGCGGCCGTGGGCGTCATCCTCTCCCGCGCGAACCGCCCCACCGCGCTCGTCTGCGCCAACGACAACCTCGCCC
The DNA here is from genome assembly GCA_946624575.1 of uncultured Verrucomicrobiota bacterium. Taxonomy (GTDB): domain Bacteria; phylum Verrucomicrobiota; class Kiritimatiellia; order RFP12; family UBA3636; genus UBA3636. The sequence goes on along the minus strand of CAMOSH010000234.1, from coordinate 1,812 downwards.
TCGCCGTCTACCGCGCCGCCGGGGCGCTCGGCCTCGCCATCCCGCGCGACCTTTCCGTCACCGGATTCGACGACATCGACCTGGCGCCGCTGCTCTCCCCGCCGCTCACGACCGTCGCCGTGCCGTCCGTCCAGATCGGCCGCCTCGCCGTGCGCCTCCTCCTTTCGCGCATCGCGACGCCCCCGCGCGCGGACGAACCAGCCGCACGCGCCCTCGTCCGCACCCGCTTCGTCGAACGGGCCTCCGCCGGCCCTGCCCCCCGTCCCCGCACCCCACACCGAAAGAACACGCCATGAAAACGAATCCAAGATCCTTCGTCGAAGCCGCGGTCCGGAAACCGCGTTGCCTTCTTTCGTCCCTCCTGGCCATGGCCGTCGCCCTCCTCGCCGGCGCGGCGTCCGGCGCCGAAATCGCCTACAAGAACGGCGCCTGGGAGTGGGACGACGGCTCCTGGGAAGGCGGCGCACGGCCGGGCCCGGCCGACACGGCGCTCATTCCCGAGCTGCCCATCCTCAAGACCCGGTTCGACAGCGGGCGGATGCAGAGCAACGGCCTCAAGCATAACGAGGAAATCCAGACGCTGCGCTTCGCCGACCTCTACGGAATCAGCGTGCAGGGGGCGGCCTACACGCTCACCTTGAACGGCGTCGTCTGCGACGACATGTTCCCCACGTCCGAGGACACGGCCCGCGTCGCGACCAACCGAATCGCGACAAGCACCCTGGCGCTCAAGGGCGCCGAGGCGGAGTTCTACGTCGGCACGAACCATGTCCTCCTTCTGGACGCGAACACGCTCCAGAAGGCCGACGAGGGCGTGCGGTTCGTGAAGACGGGCGCGGGAACGGTCCTCCATGCGGGCCAGGCCTGGAATCCGACCAACACCTTCTGGGTCAAGGAAGGCACGTATGTCCGATCCGGAAAGAGCTATCCCGAATTTCGCAGCGACATCGTCGTGGGTGGAGCCGGAAAGGACGCCATTCTTTCCGTGCTCCCAAGCGCGGACCAAGGGCTGGTACCGTCGACCTCCGTGATCGACATCCGGGAGAAGGGTCGCCTGGAGCTGCCGGCCCTCGGCAAATACTACTATCTGGAGACGCTCAAGATCGACCACGGTGTGCTGGACGGCGGCGGCGACACGGCGTTTTGCATGAGCAACCAGGGCGCCACCGAGTGCGGGACGGAATACACGCTCGACGGCGCGACCGTCACGAACGCGACGCTGGTCGTCGTCTATGGCGGCGTTCTACACCTCGTCCCGGCCGACATTCCTTCCGCCATCTACGGAACGCTTTCCTTCAACACGGGCTACGACATCGACGTGCCGGACGGGACCGCTCCCGTGGACTTCCTCGTCTCGGGCAACGTGGCCGGCAGCAACCGCGGCATCAACAAGACGGGCGCGGGCACGATGCTCGTCCGCTGCGAGGACCACATCGACACCTGGGGCGGCACGGCCGGCCGCGCCTTCAACGTCTACAACGGCGCCCTCTTCCTGGAGAGCGGCGACGACGGCATCGGCATGGGCACGAACAATGTCGTCGTCGCGGCGGGCGCGACCTACGGCGGCGTGGGCCGCCACGTCGGCGCCCCCGTCAACCTTCGCGGTCTCATCGGCAACGTCACCCTCAACGGCGCCGACGGCAACCGCGCGGTCTTCGTGCCGGGTCGCATCGACCCCGCCACCGGCGCCATCGCGCCGGGGACGTACTACATGGGCAACTCCGAACAGACCAACAACGTCATCTCGACCGGCTACGCCGAGCTGCGCTGCCACGTCGACGCGACGGGCGCCTCGTGCCTCGCGGTCAACGG
>CAMOSH010000233.1 GCA_946624575.1 uncultured Verrucomicrobiota bacterium | reverse complement strand
AACCGCATCTGGGCGTATGGCGTCAACACGCCGACGGAGGACACCCTCGACTGGTTTCCCGGCTGCTCGACGATCTATTTCCGCCTCACGTGGAACGACCTCGAGCCGGAGGAGGGCGACTACCGCTGGGAAATCTTCGACACCTTCGCGCAGCCGTGGATCGCGAAGGGCAAGAAGATCGCGCTTCGCGTGATGACGTGCTCGCAGGTCGAGGAGGGGACGCCCGAATTCGTGCGGCAGGCGGGCGCGAAGGGGCATTGGTTCACCTACCCGAAATCGACGTCGGGTCTCGACTTCCCGCCCCGCTGGGAGCCGATCTACGACGACCCGGTGTTCCTCGAAAAACTGGAGAACTTCCTCGCGGCCATGTCGCGCCGATACGACGGCGACCCGAACGTCGCGTTCATCGACGTCGGCTCCCTCGGCATCTACGGCGAGGGCAACCCGCGCGACACCTACCCGCTTACAGACGACGAGAAACGGCAGAACGGGGGCGCGGACCCCAACCGCTGCCCGCCGCCCTGGAAGACGCGGCTCACGAAAATCCACGTGGACCTGTGGCTGAGACATTTCCCGAAGACGCAGCTTATGGCGATGGACGGGTTCGACGGCGGCTGGAACGCGAACTCCGACGGCGTGATGATGATGTATTGCCGCGAAAAAGGAATCGGGTTCCGCGACGATTCGATGTTCACCTTCCCGCTGGACAAGGCGAAGCACAACTGCCCCTTCGGCGACTGGAGCCACGACAACTGGGCGCGGCTTTTCGCGCCGACCGCGCCCGTCGTGATCGAAACATGCCATTATCCATACCGCATCAAGACCGGCCAGTGGCACGAGGAGAGATACCTCGAATGCGTGGAGAAGCACCAGGCGTCGTATCTCTCGATCCACGACTTCCCGGACGAGCACCTGAGGAACTGCCGCGAATCCATCGACAAGATCAACCGGCGCCTCGGCTACCGCTTCGAGCTGCGGGAGGTCGTCTATCCGGAAACGGTGAAGACGGGCGAGAAGGTCGAAATCGAATCGACATGGGTGAACGTCGGCGTGGCCTGGTGCTACGCGGGCGGCTCGCTCGCGTGGTCGCTTGTCGATGCGCGCGGGAACTGCGCGTGGACTTCCGTCGACAACCGGTTCGACTTCCGTGCGCTTGATCCGACGCTGGACGGCGTCGAGAAGCCGCAGACGGTCCGCTCGCCGTGCAGGTTCGGCTTCACGAAGCGGATCCCGGAACCGGACAACGTCGTGGTCTGGTGCCGCGAGGCGGGACGCACGTTCCCGGAGACGGTCGTCATGCTTCCGCCGGGGGAATACACGCTTTGCGCGTCCGTCGGTTCCCGTCAGGGAACGCCGGAAATCGCGCTGCCGCTCGAAGGACAGATCGGCGCGACGCGCCGCTACGCTGTCGGGAAGATCAAGGTCGTAGAATAAACGCATTGGGAGACAAACAATGAACATGAATCGAATCGCCTGCACACTTGCCGCCGCCGCGCTTGCGGCGATCTGCGTCGCCGCCCCTGTCGCGGCGCAGCCCAATCCGGACAAAAAGCCGAATCTCGTCTTCGGCGTCGTGAGCGACCTCCACGTCCGGCTCTCCCCCGACCGCGCGTCGCTCGTCCCGAGCTACAACGTCGACACCTTCGAAAAGGCGCTGCGCTGGTATGACGCGCAGGGCATCGACGCGCTCGTCGTCGCCGGCGACATGGCGGACAGCGGGCTCGTGCGCGAACTGAAAGCCGTCGCCGACGCATGGTTCGGCGTATTCCCGGGCGACAAGGCCGCTGACGGCCGCCACGTGGAGCGCCTCTTCGTTTTCGGCAACCATGACGCCCTCGGAATGGTCATGGCCAAGGCGAAGCGCGTTTTCCCGGACAGGGAGGAGCGCCGCCGCGAGACGATCGAGGGCGACCCGCAGAAGGCGTGGCGCGACTGCTTCGGCGAGGACTTCGCGCCGTATTATTCCAGGACGGTGAAGGGCTACCGGTTCTTCTGCTCGCACTGGGAGCCGGGCGTACACCATGACGCCAAAGGCGAAACGGCCAGCGCCGGCTGCGTCGCGGCCTTCGCCGGCGAGATGGCGAAGTGCGATCCGGGAAAGCCCTTCTTCTACGTGCAGCATCCGCATCCGGGCCGTACCCTCTACGTCAACGGAGGCTGGGGACATGACGACGGCTCGGCCGTCAGCCTTCTCTCGCGCTTTCCCCAGGCAATCGCCTTTTCGGGCCATTCGCACGAACCCGTGACAGACGAGCGGGCGCTCTGGCGCGGCGCGTTCACGTCCATCGGAACCGGCTCACTCCGTTATCTCTCCGCCAGCCACCACGTCTGGAGCCTCGACGAACCGGCCGGCTACGAGAACGGCGTCTGCCAAGCTCCAAAGAGGAACGCCTCTACGTTCGACGCGCCGAAGATGATGCCAAGCGAACTCAGCCGCAACGACATCCGCGTGGGACTGCTGGTGAGCGTCTATGACGACCGCGTCGTTGTCAAGCGCCGGGAGTTTCTGAGCGGTCTGGACCTAGGCGAGGACTGGGTTCTGCCGATTCCGGCGCGCCCGACGTCCTTCGCGGAGCGCGCCGCGAAGTCCGCCCCGCCGCAGTTCCCGGAAGGCGCGACGCTCGCGGCAAAGGTCGTCAAGGCCATGACACGCGGCGTGAAAGATCCCCCGGTCGAACCCGTGGAGAAGCCGGCACTGCGCCTCGACTTCCCGGCGGCGACGCAGGGCGGCCACGCCATCGAATACGAAATCGCGGTCGAAGGCGACGAAGGAAAACGATTCTCCACGCGCATCTGCGCCATCGGCGGCCTCTATCCGCCAGGGCATCCGAAATCCGCGCAGCCCGAACGCGCAATCATCGCGCTCGACCGCCTCCCCGCCGGGGCGAAAACCGCCATCGTCACCCCGCTCGACTCCTTCGGCAACCGCGGGCGGAGTTTGAAGGCGGATTTGGCAATGTGACAATGTGAAAGGAAACGTTGAAATCTGCAAGCCGACCATGCTAGTTTGTCCCCGCCATGGAACGAAAACGTCTCCCCCTTGAACGCCCGCCTCTCTTCACTGCGATCTTCTGCGACGACTCGGTCGAGCGCCTGTCACGGCAGGCCAAGGCCGCCTGGTACGCCGGTGCCGACGCTGTCTGTGTCGAACTCAAGAACCTTCCGCAGGAGGACCGCACGCCGGAGCGGCTCCGCGTCTTGATGGATGCCACGCCGCTCCCGACGATGGCCTGCCTCTACCGCACGGATGTCCTCGACAAAGGCGACGACGACGCGCGGACGAAGACGCTGCTCGCCGCTTCCTCGCCCCATCGCTCGGCATGACCCTTACGTTTGCCACGCTAGACCAGCGCGGCGCCTTCCCCATGCCCCAGACGCCTTTGGCCAACATGAAGGGCGTCTTCAACAACCTACGCTTCACCATGCCATGAAAACCATAGAACTCCACTTCGAGAACAAAGTTGCCATCATCACGGGCGCGGCTTCGGGGATGGGGCTTCTCGCTTCGAGGGAACTCGCCGCCGCCGGCGCCAAGGTGGTGATGTGCGACGTCAACAAAGAGTCGCTCGACAACGAGGCGTCTGTGCTTGCGGCCGACGCCGCCGTCGCCCAGTCCGGCGGCACGGCCGTGCCGTGCCTCTGTGACGTTCGCCGCTGGGAGGACGCGCAGTCGGCCGCCGCGCTCGCGCTGGATCGGTTCGGCCGCATCGACCTTCTCCTCTGCTTCGCCGGCGGGAACGAGGCGCGCGTCTGCAAAAGCCCGCTGCCATTCTACGAACAGCCACGCGAGGTGATAGACTGGGGACTCGACGTCAACCTCCGCGGCCCGATCTACATGGCCCGCGCGTGCATGTCCGCCATGGTCGAGCGGAAGAGCGGCGTCATCTGCCTCCTCGGCTCCGTGACCGGGTTCGAGGGCGACGGCAGGGGAGCGATGTACGGCACCGCCAAAAGCGGTCTCTTCAACTTCGTGAAGGGGCTTGCCAAGGCCGGTGCGCCGCATGGCGTCCGGGCGTTCTGCGTCTCGCCGGGACCGGTTCTCACGCGCCCCGGCATGGCGAACATGAAGACGCTCCTCGGCCGCGCCGCCGATCCCCCGGAAGTCGTGGACTTCATCCTCTACCTGGCTTCTGAAAAGGGCGCCTTCGTCACCGGCACGAACCACGTCTTCGACGGCGGGCGCCTCTGCGTCCCCCGCTGACGACGCGAGACATGACGTCTCTTGAGGACGCGAGGCAAATCGGAAGCCCGCGTTCAACTTTCCAGCGCAATTCCAGCGCTAGCGCGGGGCGTGGGAACGCCCCGAGGTCTGTCCCTTGAACGCCCTCGGAAACGCGTTCTCGTAAACACCCTCAAGGGAGCGTCTGCTCACTGACAATGAAAGAGCCATT
>CAMOSH010000232.1 GCA_946624575.1 uncultured Verrucomicrobiota bacterium | reverse complement strand
TAATGATTAGCGGGCACGTAAAACCAAGTGTCGTTATAGCCGCGATTGTCTTCGGCGGAAATAAACACATCACAGTATGGGCGCTCGCATTCCCACCACTTTCGGGTGAGGGCCTGCCACCGGGCGACCTTCTCGTCCGACGTGGGACCGCCTACGAGGTAGCTCCAGAAGGAGGTCTCGCAGTAGATTTTCAGTTTGTGCCCGGCGGTTTCCATTTCACGCATTCCATGTCGTTGACGGATTCAATCTTACCACATCGCCGCAAGGGGCGCAAAGCGAGGCTTCGCTTCCGTCATGGAGTTGGCTGCGGAGCAGAGGTTACGAGGACGGCGGCGTTGACCGGATCCCCGGAATACCAGGCGACGAAATGGCGTCCGCCGGACGAGGTGGAGTTGGCGTTGCCAGAGTCGTGCGGACGCACCTTGCCGCCTTGCGCAAGGATTTCCGGCACTGGCCAGGCCATCGGGTTGGCGGCGATGTCGGCGGCTTTCGCGACACGGCGCTTGAGCAGTCCGGGACCGCGCTCGTAGTAGTAGCAGGAAAGGAGTCCCGTCGCCGGATCGAAGACAAGGGAGGGCGTCGAGGCATTGACGTCCGTGATGTTGGTGCGATGCTTCGTCCAGCTCGCCCCTCCGTCGTTGGAGAGGAGTTGGAGTTGCCCCGCATGGCAAATTTCAGTGCGGGTGACGGCGAGGATGCGTCCGTCCGGGAGAACGACGGCCGAGGGTTCTGTCGGCCACTCGGACTTCGACATGCCCAGCTCAACCGTGTGCTGTTCCCAAGTGGAGCCGTTGTCACGGCTCATGAGCGTTCCCCACGCATTGCGCGCGTCGTCGCAGTAGTTTCCCGCGAACCAAAGGGACATCAGGACTCCGCCCGGAAGACGGAGGACGTCGGTGATTTGTATGGGCTCGGGGTCGAGTGACGGCGAGGCGACCCTCTCCCAGACAAGGCCGTCGGAAGATCGGTAGAGGCCGTGGAAAGTGCCGGTGTCCCAGCCTCCGGCTCCCTGCCGGCGAACCCAGAGGAGCATTGCACCGGAAGCATCCAACCCCTTGCCGACGACGCACTCCCCCCATTCCGGGGAATCCGCCACGCAAACAGGTTCGCCCCACGACGCGCCACCGTCGTCGGAGACGCGGGCAAACGCCCCGCGGGATCCTTCGCCGGTTGAGTGCCCCTTGCCGCTGCTGTAGGCGCATACGACGCGCCCTCCGTCCAGAGCCTGGACCATGGGCCAGGAGTTGTAGCCGGGACGGTTCTCCACCATGCGGGTGGGGAACTCGGAGTTGGCGAAGAGGTCGGACGCCGCCGAAGATGCAACCAGGGACATGGAAAAAACGTTCAGGAGCGACGCTTTCATGATTTCAGCGCGTTGAGAACCTTGCCTGGGACGCGGTAGAGGAAGGGCATCGCGGAGTCGAAGGTGAATCCTTCGGCGAACTCGAAGGTTCCGCCAGGGTGCCGCCCCTTTGACGCCGCGCCGTGGCTGTCCGAGCGCGGCAGCCGCTCGTCGTCGGCAAGGGCGAAGGAGCAGTTCTTGAAGGAGAAGCGCCGGAACGGCGTTTCAGCCCGTCCTTTGATGAAAGGAGGCTCTAGAGACAGCGCCCGGATGTTCCGAAAGGAAATGTCGCCAACCCCCGTGCAAAGGGTGCTTGGGTCGTCCGAAATCGAGCAGAAGAGCGGATGCGCGTAGATCCCGTCCATTTCGATGTCCTCGAACACGAGTTCGTGGATGGAGGTGGACTCTCGTCCGTAGTCGGACGGGATCAGCGTCTTGTTGGGCAGTTCCATCGCGATGCCGTAGGTCGTGTCGCGCATGTCGATGCGGGAAAAGCGGCAGTCGCGGATGACACCGTCGTTCGCCCAGCCGATGCGGATGCCGCTTGACCAGCTCCGCAGGCTGCAGTCCTCGACCGTCACGCGCTCGCAGGGGCGGTTTTCGCGGAGAGACCGGCTGTTGGCGCGGACGACGATGGCGTCGTCGCCCGTGGTGATGTCGCAGTTGCGGATGGCCACGTCGCGCGAGCAGTTGACGTGTATGCCGTCGTTGTTGGCGCAATGCACGTCGGCCTCTATCTTGACGCCATTGAAAAGAACGTCGTCGCAATCGTGGACCCAGAAGCCCCAGCCGCCCGGAAGCCCCGTGACAGCAAGTTTGTCAACGCGGACGCCCTTGCACCCCGCGAAGAGAAAGACGCGCGGCGGCGACTCGTCGAATCCGCCCTTGCGGACAAGCGAATAGCCCCACTGAAGTTCGTGTTCGTCGGCAGGACGTAGGAAGGCCGCGCCGCCCGCGTCGATTTTGCCGGGGCCTGTGACGGCGATGCCGTCGGCCTCGTCTGCCCAGATGAGCGCGCTGCCGCGTCCTCGTGGGCATGCCTTCGAGTCGCAGTGCCGCAGCGGGCGGTCGGGATAGTCACGCCAGTCCCCGCTTCCGAGAAGGACGGCGCCTTCCTCCAAGTGCAGCTCCACGCCGGCGCGCAGCTCAATGGGGCGGACAAGGTGGATGCCGGGCGCGACGTCCACGCGGCCGCCCCCGGCTGCGCCGGCTTCGTCAATTCGCCTCTGCAGTTCTATCGTTTCGTCATGCAGCGGTGGATTCTTGGTCATTGAAAAAACTTTTCCTTCTTTTCCACATCGCCAATAGGGGCGAACAGGAAGTTGTCGATGAACGACTCGTCGGCGTAGCCGTTGAACAGCGAGATAGAGATTTCGGGGGCAAGGGCCGTTTCGCCGAGGGCGAAATCGAAGACCTCGCGGCGCCAGTCGAATTTCTTGCCAATCTTGCGTTCTTGTTTCATTTGCCGCTTGACGCCATCTTCCGTGAAGAAAGTGAGCGCGACCGTAAGTATGGATTGGTTGCGGACGAAAGGATGGAAGGGCGAGACCTTCGCGTCCCAGTCAACGACGCGCTGCTCCGCGAGGCGGCTGGACTTTAGGTCGAATGCCACTCGGTAGCGCCCGGGCCGCGCCACGACCGGCTCGACTTCCTGCCTGAATTCGGGATTGCACCAGGCCATTTTCAGTCCAGGGGTGCCATCGACGCCGCATCCGTCGGCGACGGTTACGGCGTTCGCCGAGTGCCAGGGGAGACTGTCGTCAAAGGCCTTTTCGAAGTGCGCGACGCGCCGTCCGCCGCCGATGGGGACGATCGACGACCTCAGTTCAAAGCCGGAATCGGCGAGAAGCGGCGCGGGAGGAGCGTCGTCCATCGCGGCATCGCGCCAAACGGGTTCCCTTTCGCCGGGATTTGAAACGAACCCGAAGTGGTAGGTGCGTCTGGGGAGAAGCGGCGCCGGCAAGCGGGTGAAGAAGTCATGGCTTGGGCCGCCCTCCGCCTCGAAGCGCACCGATGGCGCAACGGGAGCCGTCCCCGATGGCGTAAGGGCGTAGCCGCATTCCAGGCGGCCGGATGGGAGAAAGTCGTATGTCGTCACAAGCCTGAGGCGGTTTCGGCCCAGGGCGTATGGCGCGCGCATTTCGCCTGTGAAGATGAAACGCAGTCGGTCGGCGCGCTCCTCCATGCGGACGCGGGACTCGGGGTCGCCGGAGGCCGTCGCGAAAGGCCCGCCATCGGCCAACCGCCTGTCCGCGACAAGGTCGCAGCGCCCCAGCCCGCCTTCCTCGAAGAGGACGCCGTTTGCCTTGAGCAGCGTCGCCTCGCGCCCGCCGAAGCGTACGCGCCAGCCGGTGGAGACATTGCGGTATTCCACGCCGCACGAGGCGCGGCGCGCAGTGCCGAAGACGGGCTTCTTGCGCTCCGCGCCGTCGCGGACAGTGGCGGAGAAGTCGCCGTGTTCGCCGCCGAAGCGGGCGAGGTATGTCAAGCACGTCTCGCCGTCCCAGTCGCGGTAGAGACAATGCCCCGCGCCGCAGCCAGCGAATGTCAGGGTCGCGCCGCCCTTGCCGAGGACGCGCAGTTCGGGTCGGGATGGGTCAAGTGGGACGGTGTCGCCGCACCAGATGCAGGAGGGATCCTTTGTCTCGCGGCGCTTTCCGGCGTATTTGACAACGGCGCTGGCGCGGGGACGCTTGTTTTCCGGCTGCGTGTCGGCAAGCATTCCCTCGGAAGTGTCCAGTTCCCAGTCGCCTGCGCCGGGAAAGCGGAGTGCAATCCAGCAGGGCTTCGACGATCTCGCGCGGAGAATCCGCCCGCCGGTGCCGTCGTCCTCCTCGGCGAAGGTGGCGTCGTCGCGCGAGCCGTCCGCCGAATAAAGCTCCGCTTCCATGCGGACGCCTTCAGGCGCATTTGCCTTCCCGGAAGTGGATGCGGTGCAAACCGTATTCCCGCCCACGGAGACCGTCCAGCCAAAGGGCGGCAGGTCGAATGGTCGTACCGTGCCACGATCCGTGACCGTGGCGGCTTTCCGGTCTGGGGAGAAGTTGATTGCCACCACGGCGTCGCCGGAAGGGTGCCGGCGGGCGAAGGCGAGCACTTCCGGCGCATCACATGAGACGCCCGCGTAGTCGGGGGCCCCGCGGCGAA
>CAMOSH010000231.1 GCA_946624575.1 uncultured Verrucomicrobiota bacterium | reverse complement strand
CTCCCGCCGCACCCGCATCAATTCGGATATGGCCTCGCCTTCGCCCTCCGTGAAGTTCTCGAAGAACATCGGGACGCCGTGGACGAAGGCGCAGAGGGCGCGGATGGCCTTGTCGCACTCGATTCCATACCAGTTGCGATAGGGCCAGCTCTCGCCGTCGCCAGTCTCCATGTAGCGCATGCGGATGCAGCCTGGCGCATCCACCTTGTCTTCCTCGTGGAGCCATATCCTCAAGGCGCGGACGAACTCGGCCGCCGGAAGCGCCCGGAGTTTGAACCAGAGCGACTGGATGTCGCGGTCGTAGTGCAGATCGCCGGCGGCGGTGAAGGGCAGCTCCCCGCTTTCAAGCAGCAGCGCAGCGTCGCGTCTGCCATGCCGCGCCCCCGCGCGCATCGCCTCGACCATGCGCAGACCGCCCCATGCGCTCGCAAGCGACGCCCGGTCGTATGCGAGCGGCGGCATCTCGCCGCCGTCAAGCGCGAGCGACTGCGCCCAGAAGTCTTTGTGAAGGATCCGTTCGCTACGCGCGTTCCAGTCGCCTGACGGCACGATGTGCGGCGGTTCCTTTGGCCATCCCCTCCGGCGCCAGTTGCGCAGCGTCTTTGCGCCGTAGATGGCATCGACGCGGAACCCGTCCACGCCTAGGTCGCCAGTGTAGAGTTCGCAAGTCCCGCGCATGTAGTCGAGCCAGCGTGGGTCGGCAAAATCGGCGCTCCAGCCGTCGAGGACATCTCCGCGTTCGGTCATGCCCTGCATGGAGCACGACTGCCCGCGAAGGAAGAATCCCAGCTGCCCGCCGCCATGGGGCACGATGTCCTGAAGAACCCGCAGACCCATATCGTGCATGCGCCTGTTTGCTTCGCGGTAGTCGCCCGAACTCCCGATCTTGGGTTCGATGAGACGGTAGTCGATGGGGCAGTAGCGAGCCGTTGAGGCTTCGCACGGCCTGTACCAGCAGGTGTCGAGGCCAAGCCGGAGCATTCTCGCGCCGACGGTTTCGGGGATATCCGAGAGACGTTCCTCCCGGAAAGGCTCCGTCTCGATGCCGTATATCGCGGCGTCGGCGACCCAGTCGGGGCGCGTGGGCGGCGGCGTGAAGCCGAGGTCGCGCAGAAGAGCCGGCGCGTTTTCGTCAAGCATTTCCGCCGCCGGCTTGCCTGCCATCTCGACCCATGCGGCGGCGAGGCGCTGCGTCTGCCCGGGCTCGCACCAGCCCTGCGCCGCGACGCGCCACTCCACCATCAGCGCGCCGGGACTGCGCGACAGCGCCAGTCCCGCGCCATCAAGACGGGCGTCGCAGAAGGCCATCGCCGTTAATCCTGGCTCCAACTCCCGGAAAGCGAACTTCACGCGGTCGTTGACGCCGGACGCAAATGAAGCGGCCTCCCCCTCGCGCCGCGACCAGTCGATTGTCGGCCATCCGGGACGGTTATCCTCGCGCCAGCGGAGGTCGGCGAAGAAGCCTCCCGGTAGAAAGTAGCGTCCGCGAAGAGGTGTGTGGAGGCGGTATCGAAACCCCTTGAATTTAAGCGCCTGCGGGCTGATGTGAGAAAAGGAAGCCTCGCTCGCAAGCCTGTCTGGATTGCCGCCTGCGCCGAATGTGAACCGTTCCTCGACGCGCCACACGCCGGAAGTTAAGACGAGGGAAAGCACGCCGCCTAGCTCGTCGAACGATACTTTTCCCAGCGCAAGCGGGATGTCCGAATCAGGCAGGTCAAGAGCTGCGCCGGCCGTGCCGTGCGCCTCGCCGGAGCCGTCGCCTCCTTGTTCGGATGGGCCAGCGTTCGCGCCATTTAGAAGAATGGTTGGCTCGCCCGTCTGGTTGTCTGCTACGACATGGCCATCCCATTCCAGCCGCGCCATTGCGCCGGACGTTGCGTCTATCTCCGCCCTCCATTTGCCATGCGAAAAGGATAGGGTTTCCGCCGCGGCGGGTTGCGCCGCAAGAGCGACAGCGCAAAGCGCGGCGCACAACGCGGCCAAGGCGCGGCGCAGGGCAATGGCGCTGGCGGGTTTTGATTGGCGGTCTCTTGGCATGGTTCAACCTTTCGGGCAACCGTTATACAGCTTTCACTTCGGCACCGCTGGCGTAGAGCATTTCGCCGTCGCGCCAGGGGGCTTGAGCGAGGGCGACGTTTGGCCGGAGGTCAATTTCGCCCTTGCATGCGTCCGGGGCGGGGCCGGGTTCATGGCGCAGGGCGCAGCGCTCCAGCGCGACTCCGCGCACGTTGCCGCCCTCTCCCATGACGAGTCCGGGACTTTCGCAGACAAACGAGCAGTCGCGGAAGGTCACGCCGTCAATGGTCCCCGCCGCTCCGGCGCCGCTTACGACGAACGGCTCGCCGTTTCCCCACCAGTCGCCGGCGAAGACTCGCGTCTCGGCCCGCAACCGCTCGAACAGGATGTCCGAAATGGCGCCACCGCTTTTTCGAGCGTAAACGCAGACGCCCCGGTTGGTGTCGGCAATCTCGATGTCTCGGAAAAGGACATGGCTTGCGTTATGGCCCACGCGGATCGCCGCCGAGCGCGAACGCATCCGGCACCGCTCGACGAGGATGTCGCGGCATTCGCCGTCGGGATGCGTGATGCACGTCGCCGCGAAACAGTCGTCGCCGCACGAAAAGTCGCAGTCCCGGACGCGAATCCGGCGCGAGGCGGAGAAATGGACGCCGTCGCTGTTGGGAATGCGCAGGTTGTTGTCAATGGACACGCGCTCGACCTCAACGTCCTCGCAGTCCGAGAAGGTAAAGGTCCAGCACGGGGAATCGACCGCCTTGACGTCGTGGATTCGGACATGGCGGCATGAGTCGAAGAAGACGGGTTGCGACGGGCGCTTCCTCACGGGGCAAATCGTCTCGGCGACGAGTTCCGGCGACGGATCGGCAAGGACCGCGCCGTTGCGGAAGCGCGGCGGCGCGTCCCAGTCCATGAAGGCCGAGCCGTTGAAGCGGATCGTTCCGCCGCCCCGGATTTCCACATCGTCGGCACCGAGGGCGTAGAGAAACGAAAGCGTTTCGCCCATCTCGCGGTGGTGAAAGCCGCAGTCACGGTAGTCGGCGATGTCCGGCGACCCCTCCAGCACGGCGTCGGGCGCGATTTCGAGGATGGTGCCGGAATGCAGTTCGAGCGTCCCGGACCGGAACGTCCCGCCGCTTAGGCGCACCGCGACGCCGCGCGGCGCGGCGTCGATGGCGCGCTGAAGCGCCGCCGTGTCAAGCGTCGCCCCGTCGGCAAGCGCACCGAAAACCCTTGGATCAATCCCTTCCACGTCTTTACCCTGTCCTTTCGCCAATGCTGGACTGGAAATCTGCTGGAACCTCCAACAACATTAAAGGCGAAAGCCGACTTCGGGCTTCGCGGGGAGTCCGGCAATCACGTCGGCGATCAGCTGCGCGCAGCGGTCAAGATCTTCGAGGTCGAGGGTCTCGACCGAGGAGTGCATGTAGCGGAGCGGTATGCCGATGTGCGCCACGGGCACGCCGGCGCGGGTATGGCGGATGGCAAAGCCATCGTTGCCCTTGCCTAGGCGCGGGTGCGTCTGGAGGGCTATTCCCGATGCGGCGGCAGTCTTCCTGATGATGCCGCTGAAGGCGGGGTCGTAGTTCGGGCCGGCGGCGAGGACGGGGCCTCCGCCGAGCCGGATGTCTGCGGTGCATCGCGGGTTGCCCTGCGGGTCATCGGTGGCGAAGGTGACATCGACCGTGAGCCCGAGATGCGGGTCTATGCCGAACGCCGCGACCTTGGAGCCGAGCTGCCCCAGCTCCTCCTGGGTCGCGCTCACGAAGTGCGCGGCCACTGCGAGACGGCGCCCTTTCAGGCGGCGCAGCGCCTCCATGATGACGAATACGCCGCAGCGATCGTCGAACGCCCTGGCGCTCGCACGCGTGCCGCAGAGCCGCCGGAAGGGCGCGTCTGCCGTGCCGAAGGTTCCGGGCGGCGCGACTTCCATCGCTTCCGCCTTGTCCTTCGCGCCGATGTCAATCCAGAGTTCGTCGATTTCGCCCACGCCGGAGTCCTTCTCCTTTTGCGACATCAGGTGCGGCGGCTTCCGTCCGACCACCCCGGGGACCCCGCCCTTCGGCCCCATGAGCAGGACGCGCTCGCCGGGCAGGAGCTGCCTGTTGACGCCGCCGACAAGGGAGAAGAAGAGGAAGCCGCGATCATCGACATACTGCACCAGAAGGCCGTTTTCGTCGCAGTGCGCGTCGATCACCACCCGGAATGGCGCGCCTGGGTTTTTCACGGCATGGAGGTTGCCGAGGGGGTCGAGGCGGATTTCGTCGGCGAAGCCTTCGATGTATTTTGCCACAAGGCGCTGGCCCTCGATTTCGCGGCCGCTTGGGGTCTGCGTCTCGCACAGGGCGCGGAGAAAGTCTAGTTGGTTTTTGTCTAGCATGGATGAACGCCTTCAGTTCCCGGCCTTGTATTCGGCTGGCTTCTCGCAAGCGCAAAGGGGAAGTCTGCCTTCGACCTCCGCGAGACAGTATTCGCCGTAGGTCA
>CAMOSH010000230.1 GCA_946624575.1 uncultured Verrucomicrobiota bacterium | reverse complement strand
ACAAGCCGCACGAGTGCCTTCTCAAGCCGCACACCAACTTCTACTGGATCGAGCTGGGCGGCGAAGCCGACACCATCGCCGACGCCGAGGAACTGCGCGACGAACTGCTCAAGATCGCCTTCGGCGTGTGGGACCACATGAAGAACCATGGCGACCACGGCGCCGAAAACTGGGAACTGGAGTGGGTCGGCTTCCTGCCTGGCAAGCGCGAAAGCCGTCGCTACGTCGGCGCCTACACGCTCACGCAGAACGACGTCGAAAACGGCGGCAAGGCGTTCGAGGACGTCGTCGCCTACGGCGGCTGGCAGATCGACAACCACCTGCCCGGCGGGTTCCGGATGAAGTCGCAGGGCGGAGCGCATCTCCAGAAACGCCGCCTCTCCGAGCCCTATGCCATCCCGTATCGCTGCCTCTATTCGCGCGACGTCGCCAACCTCATGTTCGCCGGGCGCAACATTTCGGCGACGCACATCGCGTTCGCATCGACGCGCGTCATGGGCACCATCGGCATCATGGGCCAGGCCGTCGGCACCGCCGCCGCGCTCGCCGTCGAAAAGGGCGTCGATCCGGCCGGGGTCTATGAGGACAAGGCGCTCCTGCGCGAGCTCCAGAAGCGCCTCATGGACGACGACTGCTTCCTGCCCGGCCTCAGGCGCGAGGTGTCGCCCCTCGCCAAGGGCGCGAGACTCGTCGCCGACTACGGCGACGCGAGCGACCTTGTGAACGGCACCGACCGCCGCATCTGGGGGCGCGACAACGGCTACTTCGGCAAGACCGGCAAGGCGGTTTCCTGGCTCTTCGACAAGCCGACGTTCGTCAGCGGCTTCCGGCTCGTGTGCGACAGCGACCTAGACCGAGAAAACTTCGACGGCCATCCGGACCTGCTGACCATCCCGATGCCGCTCTTCCGCGGCCTTGGATACGGCAACACCTCCTTCACCTTCCCGCGCACTGTGCTGAAGAGTTTCCGCGTCGAGGCGCTACTCCCCGGAAGCGATGGCGCCCAGGAGGGCGCCCTGCCCGCGGCGAATTTGCGGGCTGGAAGCCCGCGCTCCCAGGAGGGCATCCTGCCCGCGGCGAATTCGCGGGCTGGAAGCCCGCGCTCCCAGGCGGGCGTCCTGCCCGAGGGATTCTTCTGGACTACCGTTTTCGAGACGGATTCCAACCACCAGCGCCTTGTGCGCGGCGCGATCGGGCGCGAATGCCTCGGCATCCGCCTCGTGCCGCTCGCCACCTGGGGCAGCGCCCTCAAGGAAAACGACTACGGAAGCTCCACGGCGCACATCTTCGCCTTCGAGCCGGAGTGAGGCGCCGTGCCGTCCTGGACGGGATCAGGCAAGCGCCGAAGGCGATCGCGAGGTCGCCAAGGTCTTTCTCAATGGTCAAGGGCCGTGCGCCCGCGCATTTGCGCCGGGATGTCGAGGCCGAGCAGAGCGAGGACCGTCGGCGCCGCGTCCATGAGCATGGCGGGCTCGCGCAGGCGCATTCCCCGCGCGGCGCCGCCGGAAACGAGGAACGGAACTTCGAAGACCCGGATGTCCTCCTTGCCGCCGTGCCCTTTGTCGAGTCCGCCGTGGTCGGCGACGAAGACGATGGCGGTGTCGTCCCAGAGATGGAAGGCGCGAAGGGCGTCGACGAAGCGACCGATGTTGGCATCGACGTTTTTGCAGGCGTTGGTGTATTCGGGCGAACCCCATCCCGTGGCGTGGCCGGTCGAATCGACCTGCCCCTGGTAGAGGAGCATGAAAAGAGGCTTCTTCGCGAGCTGGCGCATTCCCTCGTCGAAGACGGCAGAGTCGCGTCCGGCATACGCGGCGAGCGCGTCGCCAATGTGCGAACCGCCGGGATAATGCCGGACGACGGAAGCGGCGTTGGTGGCGAGGCAGAAGCCGAGGCCGCCCCACGAGTAGAGCAGGGCCGTGTGCGCGTCGGGCCGCTGGCGGCGGATTTCCGCGACGAGATCCGGGAGCGCGCCGTCGGATGCAAGCGCGGAGGGCGGCGGCTCGATGGAAGACTCCGTGCTGTTCCACTTGTTGTAGCCGTGAATCTCCGGGGGAAGTCCGGAAAAGACGCTCTTCCAGTTGATGGCGGAGGCGGTGGGGCGGTGGCAGCGGGCGACTACGCAGGTTCCCTCATCGCGCAGCGCGCGCAGGTTCGGCATTTCCTCCCATGGGATGTAGCGGGCGCCGAGGCCGTCAACGCCGATCATGACTATGTGCGCGGCCTGACGGGGCGCACGGTCGAGTTGCGCGGGCGGGATGTTGGCGCTCCCTGTTGTGGCGCGGCTGGAAGCCGCACTTCCCATGTTCGCGGGCTGGAAGGCCGCGCTCCCAGGGTCGGCCGCGCGGCAAAGCGCCATGGCGGACAGCAGTGAGAAAATCGCAGGAAAACGTGAATTCATGGGAGTTTAGAGGATTGTTGGAGTTTCCTAGGGTTCCTAGGGTTCCTAGGGTTCCTAGGGTTCCTAGGGCTCCTAGGGCTCCTAGGCTTCCTAGGGTTCCTAGGGTTCCTAGGCTAGGGCAAATCTTACCGCACCACCATCATGAAAGGCAGCACCATTTCGCGCTCGGCGCCGCCGCCCGCGAGGCGGAAGTTGCCGGCGGAGCGGAAATATCTCTCCGTTACCTTGTCCCAGAGCGCCGCGCCGCCCGTGAGCGGATCGCGCACTGGCACGAGGTCGAGGACGGGCGCGTAGGCGCCGCCTGGCTGCTTCGCGCGCAGTTTCAGCGAATAGACTCGCGCATGGGCGAAACTGTCGGCCTTCCCGATGTAGTTTCGCGCGAAAAGGTAGAGCGGCAGTCCGGTGTCCAGCGGCCCGGCATACGTCCTGTCCGTGCGTCCAAGAGCCGCCCAGGCGCCGTTTTCGTCGGTGGCGATGGCGAGAAACTGGTCTCCATCGTCGAGGCGAGAAGAAATCCTGTATTTTACATTTGCGGCAGGAGTAAAGAACGTGTCGTTTCCCTTGGCATCCTTTCCGCCATCGGCAATGCGCGGCAAGTCCTTGGCGTATCCGATGCTGTGTGCGGGCCACCCGTTGTAGAGGAAGAACCGGGTGTTGCCGGAAGTCGGGCGCGCTCCGACGAACACGTCGTCGTCCGGCGCGGTCAGCCACTCCATCACGGCGTCCATCTCCAGTCCGTCCTTCGCGACGACGCCGAGGTTCACGTAATCGGCCGCGCCGTCGGAATCGACGTATTCCAGGCGGGTCTTGGGCGGATCGACGGTGACGAGGACGTTCGTGACGGGGCCGACTTGCGACGCAAGGTTGAACGCCTTGCCTGTCGGCTCGAAGACGCGGCGCGAAACCGCGTCGTAAAGACCGGCGAACGTGGTCCCGGCGGAATTCGTCGCGATGCACGGCGAGAAGTCGCGAAGCATTTCGTCCCCATCCCAGATCCTGGCGGAGTAGAGGCGGCTGTGCGATGGATTTTTGACATAGGCGCTTTTGTGATTGTTGGCAAAGAGGGTCAACGTGCTGTCCGTCGCGAAGTAGGACGTGCCGGTGAAGGTGCCGTTGTTGAGTTCGACGCCGTTCACCTTGA
Organism: uncultured Verrucomicrobiota bacterium; assembly: GCA_946624575.1. GTDB lineage: Bacteria > Verrucomicrobiota > Kiritimatiellia > RFP12 > UBA3636 > UBA3636. Next base: position 967 of record CAMOSH010000230.1, on the reverse strand, counting down.
CAGACTGCGAATCGGCCGCGAGGTCGCTTTCGATCAGATAGCGCGTCCCGGACACCGGCTTCGCGTCGGCGGTCTTGGGTTCGCGAAGTTTGCCGTCGCCGTAGCAGAAGTAGCCGTTGTAATGATAGGCCATGTAGAGGCGGTAGTTGGTACTGCTTCCGCTTCCGCGCGCGGCGAGAATAGCGTGGTCGTCGGAATTCTCGAGGAGCGTGACGTCCACGCGGCTCCTAAGGCCGATTTTGCCCCAGACGCCCGTGTCAACGTATTGCTGCGCGACTTTCTGGGAGGTCGAGCCGTCGGCCTCCACCCATGCGACCATGGCCGCCGGGCGCGGCAGTTCGTTTCCGGCGACAAGTTCCGTGCCGGAATCGGAATAGTAGAAGAAGTCGTTCGCCGCGTCGTAGAGGCCAACATGGCCGTTCTTCATGGCCGGGAGGTAGTGGCGCAGGAGTTCGAACTCGCCGGTCGTGGCGTTCTTCTTGAAAATCTTGCACTCGTAGAGCTTGCCCCGCGCGAAGTAGTTCGCCGTTCCGTTGTAGTTGCAGGCGAAGAGATAGAGGTCGAGTTCCAAGTCGATCGTTTCGTTCGCGTGGCCGGTCTGCTGGCCGTTGTCGAGCATTTCGGCCCCGTTCCTGCGGATGGAAAGCGCTCCCGGATCGGAAAAGTCCGCCAGAACTTCACATCGGGTCTCGCGCACGGCTTCGGTCGCGGTTCGGTGCCAGGTGTTGTAGCCATAGCCGAAGATGAAACTTGTGGCGGCTGTGTTTTTGGCGAGGTGGCAAAGGTAGAACCGCGTGTCGCCGCTTGTCTTGCGGGCGTCGAGCATCGACCAGTCGTCGCCGCCGTCGGATAGCGGCTTCACGGTCGCCCCCCATTCCATGTCGATCCTTGCCCTGAGGCCGGTTTCGGCGTTGACGCCGGTGTCGATGTATTGGGTGCCGGTGGACTCGATGTAGTCGAGATAGCA
>CAMOSH010000229.1 GCA_946624575.1 uncultured Verrucomicrobiota bacterium | reverse complement strand
GCATTTTCCGGATTACCGCAGACACCTCGCTTGTTGAACTGGAAAGCGTGAGCGCTTCGGGCGGTGCCTACGTCCTCACGGATTTTCGTCCGACGGGATCCACGGTCGTCCGGTGCGATTTCCAGTTCGACGACCTTTCGGAAAACGTGGCGCTATTTGGCGCACGAAAGACTTCCGGCGACACCCAGTTCGTCATGATCCACACGACAGACCAGGGCTTCCGGCATGACTACGACGGCGGCATTGCGAATTCCAGGGTGATGGCGGCGACGGGAACCCGGTACCTTGTGGAAATGGACTACACGCGCCTGATGGTCAACGGCGAGCCCGTTGTTGACCTTCACTATTCCGGTCCAAGCAACTTCACCACGCCGTGCCCGCTCATGGTCTTCGCCATGAACAACAACGGATCGTCCGCCGCGCCCGCCCCGGCGACGATGCACTCGTTCCAGGCGTGGGGCGACACGGCTCGAACCACGCTCGCGCTCGACCTTGTCCCTTGCGCGAAAAATGGCGTCGCCGGGTTCTGGGATCGCGTGTCCGGCACGTTCCTTTCACCAACGGGCGGCAGCCTGACTGCCGGCGCGGCGGCGGTGCATTCCACGTGCGGAGCGATTGCGGGCACCAGCGCGGCGCTGCGCCCATACGGCTCCGACCGCACGATGGCCGTCGCGAAGTTCTACCGCGAAGGCCGCCAGCCGAAAGCCAATCTGACATTCACGGCAGGCCTCGCCGAGTGCGGTCTGGTGGCCGTTCATGGTCCGGCGGATGCGGGTGACGACATCGCAGATTGGCCGAACGCCGCGTTCCTCGGCACAATCCCCGCCTCGACGACCTCGATGACGGCGACAATTCCGTGGAGAATTCCGGACGAGACGCCTCACTTCTTCCGATTCTTCCTCGTCTCGCCCATCAATCCTGTGACAGGAGACAGTTTCCGGCTCTTTGAGGGACTTCGCGCAAATGGTGGGTCATACGTCCTCACGGATTTCACGCCTACCGGGACCACGGTCGTTCAATGCGACTGCCAGTTCGACGACCTTTCGGCAAACGTGGCGCTCTTTGGCGCGCGCAAGGCTTCCGGTGACACCCAGTTCGTCATGATCCACACGACAGACCAGGGCTTCCGGCATGACTACCACGGCGGCATTGCGAATTCCAAGGTGATGGCGGCGACTGGAACTCGCTATCGTATCGAAATGGACTACACGCGCCTGATGGTCAACGGCGAGTCCGTTGTTGACCTTCACTACTCCGGTCCAGACAACTTCACCATGCCGTGCCCGCTCATGGTGTTCGCCATGAACAACAACGGATCGTCCGCCGCGCCCGCCCCGGCGACGATGTATTCATTCCAGGCGTGGAGCGACACCGCCCGATCGACGCTCGCGCTCGATCTCGTGCCTTGCGAATACAATGGCGAGGCCGGTTTCTGGGACAAGATCGGCCAGCGGTTTCTTGGCGACTCCGGCGCTGGCATTTTGGGAACGTCAGGCGCGGAACTCGTGAATCACGGTGCCGAAGTCTTTTCACGCTCCGCAACGCTCCCATTGCCGGAGCCATCGGCTTTAGTGATTACCGTTCGCTAGGGGGTTAACGGCATGAAGAGAATGGCGGCCGCTGCGCTCGCAGTCCTAATGGATGCTGGCGCAGCGTCCCAGACCGCGCAGGAATGGCAGGTCTGGCCCTGCTTCGGCGGCGGCTACGTGCAGAATGTGGTTATTGCGCCGTCGAATCCGGACGTGTGGTATGCCTACGTCGATGTAGGCGGCCCCTACCGCTCGGACGATGCCGGACGCCACTGGCGGCCGCTTCACGGCAACCTCGCCGCCATCCACCGCAACGTGTCGGGCGACTGCGTGCGGACGCTTGACGTCGATCCGCGCGACGCGGACCGTTTCGTCATGTGCTCCGGCGGCACCTTCCGGCAGCCGGCTGGCATCTTCGTCAGCCGCGACGGCGGCCGATCGTTCCGCAAGACGCGGTGCGGCAGATTCTACGGAAACGGAAACCGGCGGATGACCGGCCTAGTCCTTGGACGCAACCCGAACAACCCGGATGAACTTGTTGCCGGCGAGGACTGGGACGGCGTGTCGTTCAGCGCCGACAACGGCGAGACATGGACTTCCGTCGGCCTGGAGCGGACATGGCTGACCGATTTGCGGTACGACAGGGCCGCGCCAGGCCGCATCTACGCCTGCGCGCCTCCGCCGCTCCTTCCCATGCCCCACGACTCGCCTGATGCGCTCGAGTTCGACGGGCGTACATACGAGACGGGGTTGTTCCGCTCCGATGACGGGGGGCGCAGCTGGCGGCGGCTTTCCTCGGAGGCGCCATGGGAAATCTGCCAGATTGCGGGACGCCGCGAAATCGTCGCGTTCTTCCCCGCGAGGGGGGTGATGCGCTCGCTTGACGGCGGCGAGACGTGGGAGGTCTTCTCGCAGGGCCTTGAAGTGAATCCGGCCTGCGACATTGGCGATTCCAGTTCACCGGGCCGCTACCAGGCGTTCGGGGCGGGCCTCGACTTCTATCTCGTCGGAAACGGCAAGGGCGACATCTACAGGCGCGGCGTCGATGACACGGCTTGGAGCAAGGTCTCGATACTGCGAAAACAGGCCGGCGTTCCGGAAAAGGAACCGCGCCTCCAATACATGGCCAAGCATCCCATGGAAGCGCTCTGCTCGTTGATCGTCGATCCTCGCGACGAGAGTCACTGGCTCGCGACCGACTGGTTCGAGATATGGGAGACGTTCGACGCCGGGGCGCACTGGACAAGCCGTGTCGATGGCATCATGCAGCTGGTGTCGTTCACGGTCGAATGCGACCCTTTTTCGGAGGACAACATAATCTACGGCGTGGCGGACATGGGGCTGTTCTCTTCGCAGGACGGCGGCAGGCGGTTCTGGGCGCCTAACGGATGGGTCTATGCGTGCAGCGCATCGTATTCGCGCAGGACGCCAGGTCTGGCGATGATGTGCGGCGGCAAGGAGGAGGGCATGGTCAAGCGCTCCACAAGCGCCGGCCGGTGGTGGGAAGTCCCGGCCCTGCGCGGCCTCCCGAAACTCGACGCCTCCAATCCTGGCGTGAGAGCCTATACGATAGCGAACAATCCGGCCGACGACTCGTTCCTGATTCTCCTGTCCGGCCCTGTAGAACGAGGGAAGGGGGGAATATACCGGACGGCGAACGCGGGTGACGACTGGGAGTGGTTCGGCGAAGGACTGCCCAAGGGCGTTGACCTTTTCAAGGATTGGGAATGGGGCAAGGGAGGGCCGTATCCGCAACTTTATTTTGGCGTCGATGGTTCGGCGGTCTGCTATTCCGCAAAGATTTGGAAAGGATGGTATCTCGACAGGGAAACGTCCACATGGCGGGAATCGCAGGGCGGTGCGGGCATCTGTGCGGCAGACCCGTTCCGTCCGGGACGCTTCCTCCGCGCCGGCAGAACGCTTTCGGAGTCGCTCGACGGCGGAGCGACGTTCCATCCTTATGAGGAGAGCGACCTTGGCGAGTGCGCATTCGTCTCGTTCGATGCGCACACGCCAAACCTTGCCGTCGCCGGAGTCGCTTCAGACCGCTCGGTCGCATTTAGCCGCGACGGAGGTCGGCATTGGAAAGTCCTGGACGGTGCGGAGCGCGTCCCGTCCGGCTGTTCGTCAAAAGTCCTTGTTGACCGAAAACGCCTCTTCTATCTTTCAACTGGTTCAGGAGTGTTCACGAGAGTATTGCCATGAACCATGCCCCATTCCTTTCTGACATCTTCGCGCCTGTATCGTCTATGGCGGCCGCGGTTCGCTATAAAGGGAAGCGGCTGAACCTCATGTCGCTGTTTGGGCGATTCCCGGCTGTTCACGGCGAAGAGGTAGAGCGGAAGAACAGTGTTGATCGGCCGTTGCCGGGAGAGAGAACATGATGCGTCCTGACCAAATTGAAGCCTCGTTCGATGAGGCGGTCTTCGTTGACGGACTTCCAATATCCGATGTGAGCGCCGGCGTCCGACGCGTTTACGACGAAGGCGAACGCTCGGGCGCGCCATTCCCCGTGACGCGGGCAAGAATGCTTGCCTACGCCCTCGGTAACGCGCGGCTGGCCGTCAATAAGCAAGATGACTTCGCGGGCATCGTGGAGCGTCACTACCTCGACAGCCGCTACGGCGTCGGAGAAATCGCCCGCATCCAGGGCGAACGGGCCGAAGCGGTCGCCCGCCGTGACTTTCCAGAAGGATTTGCCCGGACCAACTCCGCCTGGGCGGAGGGGCGTTTTTTCACACAAGCCGATCTCAGCCACACCTCGCCCGACTGGGAGCGCATCCTCTCGCTCGGCATTCCGGGCCTCCTCGCCGAAGCGGAGGTGCGGCACACCGTGCGGCCGACGCCCTTCACGGAGTCTGTCGTCATCGCCTGCCATGCCTTCCATGACTTCGCCCTGCGCTTCGCCTCCGTCTGCGACCGGGAGGGCCGTCATGACCTCGCCACCGAACTCTCTGCCCTTGCGGCGCGTCCGCCCGAAACGCTTCACGAGGCGCTTCAGCTCGCCATTC
>CAMOSH010000228.1 GCA_946624575.1 uncultured Verrucomicrobiota bacterium | reverse complement strand
TGCGCCGCCCCGACTGGAAGGCGCCCGTCGCGGCCACCGTCGTCGAAGTCTGCGGAAGCTCCGGCTACAACTGGTTCGACCTGCCGGACTAGCGTCTACTCCCCGCGCGCCGGACGCGCTCTGGCGCCGCTTCCTCGCAGACGCGACGGCGTCCCGATGTGCCTTCTCGCTCGACGTCCCGGAAGGCGGACTGCACCGCGCGTTCCGCCACAACGACTACTACGGGGCGCTCTCCGTCAACGGCGGCTCGTTCACGACCGCCGACTGCCCGTTCGCCGGCTGGGAGCCGACCCCGCTTGCGTTGCGCCCCGGCCGCAACACGCTGCGCTACCGCACCCGCGCCGGCTCGGCCGGAAAATGGACATGGGGCTTCGGCATCGAACGTCGCGGCGCGGAAGCGTCGGTGCGGGCATAGCCTCCGCCTCTCCCTCCGCGAAGGGTCGCGGCCGCAGCCCCGTTTGCGCCCCTTGCGGCGATGTGCTAGGAGTGAATCCGTCAACGACATAATGCGTGAAAAAGCATTTGGCACCATCATGGCCCTTGCAGGGACAGACCCCGTTGCTCCCTCGCTTGGACTGCGTGTGGCGGGGTGCAGACCTCGCCATAGGCCTCACGCGGAGGGTGTGCAATATTGATGGTATGTGCTGATTTGGTGGAGAGGACTCGTCCAATAAGCGCATCCTACGATGCTGTCTTGCTAGACTTCGGAAGATAGACAAGAACAAGAATAGCGATTACGGCTACAATTCCAGATATGTTACGAGCTGAGACTTTATGTTGTAACGCGGCACTTGCAGACATATGTCGCTCTTGCGCCGTTTCAAGTTCTCGTGTTGCGTTCTCATATCCGGTTTGAACCTCGGCGATTCTGCTTCTTATATCTGATTCCCAACGCTCCAGACGTCGACTGGGGCCAAATATTCCATTGCTATCAAATACTCCGAACGTGAACCCGTTGAAGAATGATTCGCCGAAGCCTGCTACTACGCTTCCCCAAGAGTTCTTTTCATCGATTTCGGCTTTTATGCTTTGTCCTTGGTTTTCCCAGTGTGTCTGACTTTCCTTTGCGGCAGCAATTTGGTGCTCGAAAAGAGAGATTTCACGCTTCAGCATCGCAAGCGGTATGATTTGGTAGGCCCCAAAAACGCAACAAGCGGCAATAATCACTTTGATGGTCTTTCGAATAATGGCTATTTGGTTGTTTTTCATGATGGACTGCTCTGCCTTGTGGTTGTGTTGATCCCGGATTCCAACGCCAAGGCAAAAAAATACGCCTTCCTCCGGTATCCTGCCGCAGGCTCCGTGGAAGTGGCCTTTGCTCGAACACATGGAAGAAGGCGCGCTTGTGCGCGCTTCTCTGCTTGTGTCGCGAGCGAATCTTTCCACGGATTTGCGGCAGCGACTCTTGCAGTTAGCAAGCTGGTTCGTTTGTGGTCAAAGGGTGCTGGGTGGCGGGGTGGTCCTCAATGCGCGATGAGGAATGCGCAATGCTCAATGCTCAACGGGTGGGAGAAAGGGTGTGTCAAACGTCCGGCAAAGTGAAATCGGGAGGGAGATGAATCGTGTGGAGGGCCGCGCGGATCGCCGGCTCCAAGGCGGGCAGGGATTCTTTCGCGACTTCCCAGACGATGCCGAAGTCGATCTGCCCATAGTCGAAGATGTGGACGAGATGGTTTCGCATTCCGCGCATTTTTTCCCACGGAATCTCGGGGTGCGCCTGGCGGAACGGATCGGAGATGCGGGCCGCTGCTTCTCCGACCATTGAAACATGGAATGCGACGGCAGCCTGTGTCCGATCGTCGCGGAGAAAGCCGTCCTGGCCCATGCCGGCCAGCAACTTTTCCAGGCGTTTGATGCCTTCCAGCATGTGCACCAGCCGCTGCACGTCCTTGTCAAGGCGATCCGTCACAGTTCCACCATATCCTTTCGGGCGTTGTATGCGAAACAAGGGGATCGCGTCAAGGCGGTGTGGGGGATCAAGTCAACGCTTCTTCCGACGGCGGACGCCAGTTCGTTCGTGAAATCGGACAACTCGAAAAGTCCCATGCTTCCACCATGGCGGAAAAGAATGTCCACGTCGCTGTCGGGCCGTTCTTCCTTGCGGGCGCACGAACCGAAGACCCAGAGCTTGTCGGCTCCATGCCTTTTCGCGATGGCGTAGATTTCGCTCCGCTTCGCGCGTATTTCGTCCAGCATGCACATGGCGGTCTTGTTCCGTGAACGCCACCAAGTCTAGCAGAACCCGCCCCGCAAGTCACGCGAAAAAAAGCGCCTCCCGTAATCGGTCAGCCGTAGGGGGGCGAGGCGCGCTCCGCGTCCGGCGGGGTTCCTCCCCGTCGGTTTTGCAACGATTGTCGCGGTGCGCGCGAATTCGGCATCGCGCACATTGCAACGGCCTTGGACGGCGTCGGACCCTCAGTTCCGACACCACGCTCGCGAGGCGAGACGATGTCCTACGTCATCCGGCGTCGCACATTGACTGCCCGGTCACCTCTTCGGGAAGTTTCCTCAGCGGTTCGACCCTCAATCCCGGGATTCCGAACACAGCGCCAGCGCGCGCGTGGACGCGGTTGCCACCGCGACGTCGGCGGGGTGGACGAAGGAACGGTTTTTCCGTCGGCGCCGCTCTTCCGCTCCGACGGCCTCCCAGACGTGGAGTTCCTGGCGGAAATGGGAAAAGACGTGGACGATCTCGCCGAGGGATCGGAGCGTTCGCGCCTGGAGTCCGAGCGCGTCGAGCGCCCGGCGCGCGGCGGCCGCGCCATTCCGTTTTCCCGGTGTTGCGACGATGGGCGCCATGGGCAGTTCCCACAGGCCGCCGAGGAGCCCCGTTTCGGGGCGTTGGGCGAGCAGAATGCGGCCGGTGGCGTCCGGCACGATGAATGCGAAGAACCGCCGCACGGGAAGCGCTTTGGGCGGACGTCGCGCGGGAAAGCGCTCCGGGATGCCCTTTGCGGAGGCGCGGCATGCGGCGCGCAGGGGGCAGAGGAGGCATTTGGGCGCCTTGGGGGAGCATAGCGTCTCCCCCAGTTCCATGACCGCCTGGTTGAAGTCGCCCGGCGCGCCGGAGGCCGTGATGGCGGGGCGCAGCCACGCGGCGATCGCCGCGCGCTCCTGCGGGCTGCGGCCGTCGCCCGGTGTGGCGCGCAGGCGCATCGCCACGCGCGTGACATTGCCGTCGACCACCGGTTCCGGCTGGTCGGCGCAGATGCTTGCCAACGCTGCGGCCGTGTAGGGGCCCACGCCGGGCAGAGCGGCCCATTCGGCGGCGGTTTCGGGAAAGCGTCCGCTCTCCGCAACACGACGTGCGGCGGCGTGCAGGTTGCGGGCGCGGCTGTAGTAGCCGAGTCCCTCCCAGAGTTTGAGGACATCGGCCGTGTCCGCCGCGGCGAGCGCGCGGAGGTCCGGAAAGTGCGCGAGAAAGCGTTCAAAGTAGCCGCGCACCGTCTCGATGCGGGTCTGCTGAAGCATGGTCTCGCTCACCCACACCGCGTAGGGGTCGCGGGAGCCGCGCCAGGGCATTTCGCGTCGGTTCGCGCGATACCAGGCGAGCAGCTTTCTCCAGGGGACGACCGGGGATTCGTCGGAACGGTCGCCGGCATCCTGGTCGGGTTTCCCGGGGCGTGACTCGCGTGGAAGGATCATCCGGGGCATGTTTCCGGTTTGTGCGGGCGGCGCCTATTTCACCTTCAGGACGACCTTGCCGACGTTTTCGCCGCGCTCGAGGATGGCGTGCGCGTCGGCGGCGCGCTCGATCGGCAGGACGGCGTGGATCGTGGGCGAGATTTCTCTCGATTCGAGCTTCGGCCACACGTCGCGCACGAGCCGAGCGAGGAGCGCCGTCTTCTCCTCCGGACTGCGCTTGCGCAGCATGCTGCCCTTGAGCGTGATGCCGCGCGTCAGGATCGCGCGCAGCGGAATCGTCGCCGTGGTCCCGGCCAGCGTGGAGATCAGCACCCACCGGCAGCCCTGGTTCACGAACGGAAGCGCCTGCCCCAGCGTCTCGCCGGCGAGGCAGTCGATCGCGACGTCGACGGGATGCCCCGCCTCGGCCTCGCGCTTCAGGACCTCGGCGACGTCCTCGGCCGAGGTGTCGATGACGACGTCGGCGGGCAGGTGCGCGATCCTGCGGCGGATGGCGTCCGACAGCACGGACGTGATGATGTAGGCGCCGAAGGCGTGGGCCATCGGGATGCCGACGGAGGCGAGGCCGCTCGCGCCGGCGGGGAAGAAGAGCGTCTCGCCCGGCTTGAACCCGCCTTCGTCGAAGAGGTTGAGGTAGCAGGTGGCGTAGGCCTCGGGAAGCGCGGCGGCTTCCTCGAAGGAGAGTCCGCGCGGGATGGGCATGACCATGCCTTCCGGCACCGCCGCGTATTCGGCGTAGCCTCCCCCGCCCAGGAGCGCGCAGACCTCGTCGCCGGCCTTCCAGCGCGTCGCGCCTTCGCCGACCTCGTGGACGACGCCGGCGACTTCCAGTCCCATCCACTCCGGCCAGCCGGGAGGCGGCGGGTACTTGCCCGCGCGCTGCAGCAGGTCGGCGCGGTTCAGCGCCGCCG
>CAMOSH010000227.1 GCA_946624575.1 uncultured Verrucomicrobiota bacterium | reverse complement strand
GGACGTCGAAGTCGCCTTTGAGTTCGGGTTCGGGGACCTCGCTCCACTTGAGCGACTGGTCGGTTTCTATCGTTAGGGCGTGCATGTTTTTTTCTCCAGCAAGTGGTCCATACGCTCGTTTGTTTGGGCAGTCCACCGCGCATTCCAGTCGAAGCCGCGCGGGACTTTGGCAAGTTCCATTTCGAGGCCCTTTGCCGTCGGCATGAGGTCGGACTGCGAGAGTCCCGTCGCGGCAAGGACCTTGGAGTTGTCGATGACGCGGTCGAAGAGTCGGTCGGTGCGCAGCTGCCATGCCGCGCCGACGCCCCACGGATTGGGATCAATGATGCGGATGTAGTCCTCTTCCGGCACCCATGCGGCCTTGAGGCCGCGCAGCGAGGCGTAGATTTCGGCCATTTCGCGCCACGTGTGGTGTTCGGCGGTGGCGACCGTGAACGCCTCGCCGAGGGCGCGTTCGTTGAGGACGAGCCGGGCGATGAAGCGCGCGTTGTCGCCGGCCCAGGTGAGCGTCCCCTGGACGTTGCGGGCGGTTTCGGGCAGGACGACGGTCTTGCCGCGGTCGGCGCGCCCTATGACGAGCGGCGCCTCCAGCGTCACGAGCTGGTAGCGGTAGGTGGAGAAGGTGATGGAGGGGCGGATGATAGTCCAGTTGCGGCGGCCGAGGCCGCGAAGCATGTATTCGCCGCGCGCCTTGAATATCGAGTAGTCGTCGGAGAAGCGGATGAGCGGGTCGTCAGCCGAGTCGATGAGGAGGCGCGAATCCTCGCGCACTGGGACGTCCTTGCCGTCATAGACGCGGTAGCTGGAAAGATAGACGTAGTGCCCGGTGGCGGCGGCCATGCGCGGAATCTTTATTGCGAGTTCCGGCGTGGCGTAGATGAGGAAATCGACGATGGCGTCGTAGCGGCGCTCCAGAAGCGGGGCGAGAACCGCTTCTTCCTTCGCGTTGCCCTGGATGCGGCTGACGCCCGGCGGGTCCTGGGCGGGGTCGGGCGCGTCGAGCGAGACGGCATCGACTGCGTAGCCCATTCGAGCGAGTTCCGGGACGACATAGCGCCCCATGGCACCGGATGCGCCGAGAACGAGGACTTTTTTCATGGCATTTGGAATCGGATGTTTTCAAACACGGCTTTGAAATTGGCGAGGGGCGGCTGCGGCATCGGGAATGCGCCGCGCTTGTCGAGCGTTGCGAACGTGAGCGCGACGCCAAGCCGAGGCGCGAGTAAGCGGTGGAGGTCGCCGAACGCCCCGGAAACGAGGTGCACGAACGGCGTCTTGAGCTCGCGGCGGCAGAGGAACGTCGCGCGGAGCGCCCCCAGGAACTCCTCCTCCGTGTCGGCCTTCTGCACCAGCTTCACGATGTCGGCGCCGCGCTTTTCGAAGTCCTTGAGCTGCGCCAGCACCTCCTCCGGCGGCAGGTAGCAGAGCGGGTGGGAGGAAATGATCGCCTGTGCTCCGGCTTCGTGGATCTTCGCGATCAGGCGCTTCTGTTTCGCGATGGCGGCAGGCTTGCGCGACCATTCGCGGGGCGATGGGTCGAAGAGGTCTCCCATGACGTCGATGCAGGCGGCCCCGGCGTTCAGGGCGGCGAGGAGCGTCTTCGTGCGCGCGGCGTCGTCAGTGCCGTCCAGGATGTCGTTGCGGTAGAGGCAGCACATCGTGGGCAGGGGCGAGGCATCGATGAGGGCGCGCAGCTTCTCCGGCGAGCGCTCGTCGCGCGGAAGGTTGCGCAACTCGACGCACACTCCGTCCGCTCCGGCGTACCAGGCGGCCTTCGCCTGCTGCGCAAGGGCGGCGGCTGAGCCGTCGCAGAAAATCGCCGTGAAAAGAGGCGCCCTTTCCAGTGGAAAACGTTTTCTCATTCGGTGGTGTGGGGGATTGCCTGTCTGATTGTCCGGAATCGTGCCGGCGCGGCCGCAGGCGGCGCTTTCGTCCGGCGTTCGTTCGGGGCAATCATACCCGAAACCGTCGGAAACAAGAATGCCAAATCCATCCGCCGACTTGTGTTTTTCTGGATTTTTTTCGTGCAAATTGTGAACATTTGCCAATTGCCAATTGTGAACAATTGTCATTTGAGGATTTGTGAACATTTGCCAATTGCCAATTGTGAACAATTGTCCTCTGCGGCTCTGCGAGCATCGCGCATTTGCCTTTTGCGGGCGCCATCGCTAGACTTGCGGCGAACTGCAATGGATGTGAAATTCTGCAATGAACGCGGCAGGTGAAAGCGCATCGGCCCTGACGGACTGCTCGGGAGGGCGCGCAGCCGGCGCGACGCGCAGCGACGGCGCGCTGGCGGCGCGCCTGTCCGGGATGCGGCTTGAGGTCGGCCCCGCTCATTCCGGCGAATGGGCTGGAAGCTGGAGCAGCCGGTTTCCAGTCGCCCGCCTTTTCTACGTCCTCGCCACGGGGCCGGACGTCGGCCTGCTTTCCGATTCGCAGACGCAGACTCCGCTGCTTCCGGGCTGTTGGGCGCTACTGCCGCCCGGACGCCGGATCCGCCATGTCCAGCCCGCCGGCATCGACGTGGTGTCCGTGCATTTCAGGCTGGTGACGGGCGACGGCCTGGAGGCCCTTGGCGAATGCGGCCTCTGCGGCGGCGTCGCGCCTGACTGGCGCGACGCGTTCCTGGAACTCGAACGATGTCAGGCGAAAGCCGAGACGCCGCCGCTCGGCCTGGCCTTCCGCGTCGAGGGCTGCATCTGGGAGGCGATTGCAGCGCTCTGCGAACGCGACGGCGACCTGATCGCGGCCCGGCTCTCCGGCGCGGAGCGGTTCGCGCCTCTAGTCGAGGCCGTGGCCCGCTCTCCGGAGCGCGATTTCTCGGTGCGGGACATGGCCCGGATCATGCGGATGGGGGAATCGGCGTTCGCCAAGAATTTCGTTGGCGCGATGGGCGAGTCGCCCAGACGCTGGTTCAACGGCCGGCGTGCGCACGCCGCCGCCCTTGCCTTGCTGGAGGGGATGTCCGTCTCCGCCGTCGCGGAAAAGTTCGGCTTTTGCGACGAATACTACTTTTCGCGTTTCTTCAAGCGGCATTTCGGGCAATCGCCCTCCAATTGGCGCCGCCGCCATCTGTGATGCGCCGCCAGCTGCAACCTAGGTTGAGATGATGTTTTCCGCCGTGAGGCGGGTGAAGGCGCCGCGGGTGAGGAGTGCCACGCGGCGCGCCCGGACGCCGCAAATCGTGATGTCCGCCATGTCCTCCGGCACGGCGGGCGGGGTGGCGTATGCATGGTCGTCGCCGAGGTTCACGCCGCGGGGCGTGTAGCCGTCCATGTAGGTCTTGCCGTCGGCCGTGTCGAGGACGTCTTCGACGCGCACCCTGCGGACGCGACCGCCGCCCTGAGCGAGGAGGCGCACGAGGGAGCAGCAGGACGAGGCGTGGACGCGCCGCACCGTGACGTCGCGGATCTCAAGCGGCGTCCCCTCGGGGAGAAACGTCCGCTCCAGTTTGCCCGGAAGGCACGTGATGGCGACGGTGTCGTCCTCCGTGAATCCGGAGACATCTTCGATCGCAATGTCGTGGCATCCGGCCCGGAGGTCGATTCCGTCGGCGTTCTTTACGCGGATCTCGGCGTAGTGGTCGAGCCGTATGTGAGGCAGGAGTTCGCCTTCGGGCGTGACTGACGTGTGGTCCGCCAGGAAGGAGAGGCGCCGGAGCGATCCGTCGGAGCACCCGACGAACGTGAGCGACCACCAGCGCTGGTTTTGGCAATGGACGCCCTCAACGCGGAAGCTGCGGACGTTGGTGAAGAGCGCGAGCGAGTTCACCCAGATCGGCGGGCGTCCGTCGCGCCCCGCGTTTTTCTCGTGGAGTCCGTTCCACTCGCCGCCGTCGAGCGTGGCCGGTGCGCCGTCGGCGCCGGGAAAGCCCAGGATGGTGACGTTTTCGGCGCCGTCGGCGCGGAAGAGGTTGCAGAATGTCCCGGTCGCCTGCACGAGGTGCGCCCCGCGAAGTTCCAGCGTGAAATCAGACGGCAGGTCGATCGTTTCGCCGATGACGTGCCGGCCCGTCACGACAAGCCGCCGCGGCAGTTCCGACATGTCGGCGCCAACCTGCTTCGCGAATCGGAGAAGGGATGGCGGCACGGACGTGGGAATGTCTGCGGTCTGCCTGTCGGAAAGTTCAATGGAATCGTGTTTCATGGCTGTGTTCAGGCGTTTGCCAAGTGATTCTGCCAAACGCCCGAGCTCATCTCGAAATGACAGATTCGGTGCATTTTGTCAGTATTAGGCGCGACGAAGAAGCGTATTTGAAGCCCTCCCATTTGTCAATTCCTGCGTTTGCAGGGGGCGCGACCAGAAAATGTCCATGCAGCGGAACGCAAAGAGCGCTAGGAAAATGGCGGCCGTGGCATCGGACGCCGCCGTTGGCGGCTATGCCACAAGCCGCCATTTTCCAGAAACTTTGTGTTCTTTGCGTTCTTTGTGGCTAAAACAACTTGACCATTCGACATCCCATCCACAGATATTCGGCATCAGACTTATCAACCTTTCAACTTTTCAACCTTTCAACTGGGCAAAGCCCCGGACACATCGGCCCGCGCGATTGCGTCCTTTGCGTTCTGACAAAGTTTGGTCACAC
>CAMOSH010000226.1 GCA_946624575.1 uncultured Verrucomicrobiota bacterium | reverse complement strand
TTGAAGAACGGGACAAGCGTGACTCCGAGGTCGCTGGCGAGCGCCGCGAGGCGCCTGCATTCGGCGGACGTGAGCCAGCCGTCCCGCCAGCCGTGCCACGGATGCCGCGCGCTCCTGAACACGCCCCAGGACTCGAGAATCACATGGTTGAACTTGTAGTATGCGGCCAGACGGATGGCGCGCTCGATGCGCACGGGCGAATATTCGGGGAATGCGCAGACGTGGAGCGCGCGGAATGGGGTGTCCGGCCAGTCGCGCACGGAGAACACCGGCACCTCGTATGCCTCGGTGCGGAACGTCCCTCGCGCGGGCTGGGCGATTTGCCGAAGCGTCATCATCGCCCACCTGACGCCCTGCATCGTGTTGGCGCCGATGCGCAGGGTGCCGTCTTTGGTGGAGAGCGCGAAAGCCTCGTCGCCTGGAGGGACGCGCTTCTGCGCGTCCTCGATGGTCGCGCGGGAGCGCGACCCTCCCCCTTCGGGACCCGTGCGCATCGCGGGCGTGGCTCGGAACCACGCCTTAATCTTCTTGGACACCCAGTCCGGCGCAGCGGCATCGGGACATGAGACCTCAACGGCCACGCCGTCGCGAATCGTCACGCGCCGGGATGGCTCACAGGTGTATTCCCGAACATTTGGGATTAGCACGGGCCACTGGAAGCGCCACTGCTCGGAGGTGGTGCAAGATGGGCAGGAGACATCGGACATGGGGATGATTACCGCATGATCATGACGGTCGCCAGGTCGCATATTCCGTCGTAGGAAGCCAAAAGCGGTGAGCCTATTTCATCACCGCCGGCATCGTAGAAATGAAGCCGAACCGTGCCGGTCGTGCGCTTCACCGCCGTCGGGTTGAACGAATATGTCCCATCCGCCGGCGCGCTGGCCGAAAGAAGCGTCTTGAACACTCCGGCGCCGGGATCGTGGTCGATGGCGAGTGATGCCGCGCCCGCGACCCACGTGTCGGAATAGACAAGACCTGGGCGCCCACCAGCCTGGACGGCGCGGTTGAGCTTGTCGTCATCCGTGTCAGCCAGCGTCTCGGCGGAGAACGTCGAAGCCAGACCCAGCCCGACATCGGCGGAGATTTCGCCAACAAGTGCGTCGCTCGAGTCGAACGCGCGCAGCACCAGATGGTGCGCGCCTGCACCCGTCAGCGTTGCCGCGCCGATGGCCGACGCCGCCGAAGTCGAGACTAGCGTATTCGTCGTGGGCGAGAAGGTGCCGTAGTGCTGGATGTCCAGCAGCTCGACCTTGCCGAATGCGGCGTCTCCACCCGGAACGTAGTCGGGGCTGTATGCAACTGCGGCCGGTGCGACGCGGCGGGCGTTGCCGCCCGTGAGGTCGATGGCCGATGGCTGCGACCACGCAGTGTCGGCACCGTGCGCCGCCGCAGCTGCAGCCAGCATTGTGCAAAGAATGGGGATTCGTCTCATGGCGTTTCCTCCTGCGGCGCTACTTCACCGTCACGACAACGCGGAAACCGGTGGTTCTCGCTTTCGCCTGAAAATTGTAGCTGTTGCGATGATAAACGGTTTGCGCAGCTTCGTTTTCGCTGAGCGAGCCGCCGCGCACTATCCTGTCGTTGAGGGATGACGAAGAGGCACCGTAGGGATCGCCGCGAGGGTCTGTGAAATCAGACGCCGTGTATCCGTCTCCGGTGGGGTAGTAGCGGTGCCATGCGTCGCCAACCATTTCCTGGACATTGCCCAGCATATCGTAGATGCCCCAGTTGTTCGATGGATAAGAACCCACTTTTGCGGTGCCGTAGTCCGTCGTGACTGTGGTGTCGCTGACATTGACTGATTTTCCATTCGGTCCGGGCGTGTTGGTGCATCTCGCATAGTTCTTCAAGTTCATGCCGTCAACGCCAGCCCAGCCAAACCGATAGCTGGTTCCTGCGCGGGCGGCGTATTCCCACTGGGCTTCAGTCGGTAAATCAAGGGGGAGAATTCCAGTCCGCGTCCGCATCTTGCCGATGAAGCCGTTAGCCCAAACATCACCATCGCTAAGCCAATAAGTTCTGGAAGAGCGGACGTCATCCCATGCCACGTTTTCGACAGGGCGTGTCGCGCGATAGTCCTCGTTGGAATAGTAGGAAGGCCACGTTCCCAAGACTTGGTAGTACTGCTGCTGCGTACACTCGAAGATGCCGATATAGAACGGTTTGGAGAGCGTGACCTCATGCGACTTCCACGCGCCGTTGCTCTCGCTTTCGTATGCGTCGCAGCCCATCGTGAACGTCCCGGCCGGGCAACGGCGGAGCCACATCTCGGTGGTGCGGCAGGTGTCGTCGGAGAGATCCGGCGCTTGCGTGGTGTAGCGCACGGGGTAGTCGCCAGCTCCGGCGGTGGGGCCGGCGGAGAGGTCGATGACCATGTAGACCGGCGCGGTGTCGCCTAAGGGCGTCACGGTGACGCGGGCGGTGAAGTTGGAGGTGACGAGGCCGGGGTGGTCGGCCGCGAGGTCCCACGTGACGCGGTGCGAGCCGTCGCCGGAGACGACCGGCTCGGTGACGAGCGACTTCGCGGCCACCTCGTCCCCCTCGATGCCGGGAAAGCGCGCGGCAACGTCCACCTGGTAGAACGCGCCGGCCTCCGTGCCGGAAAGCGTGAAGTCGATGTCAACGAGGTCGTTCCACGGCCAGCGCTGGCGCGCGGCGACGTCCGAGACCGTGAGAGTCGCCTGCGCGGTGGCGGCAAGGGCGACTGCAAAAGCGGCGGCAAGGCCCGTTGCGGCCGGCCGCGGGGTGTGTCTGGCTGTTTTCATTTCGTCTGGTTTCCTGCTGTTGTTGGTGCCCGCGGAGAAAGGCGCAAACCCGCCACGCGGCGGAACGCCCCGCGAACGCCAACAAGTATACAGCGCCGCGACGCAAAGAGTGATACTTCTTGAAAATATTTTTTCCAGCGTCAACGTCGGGAGCCGCGCCACTCCCGCATTCCTATGCCGAAGCGCTTGCGGAAGAGTTTCCGCAGGGCGATGTCGGAGCGGAACCCGCAGAACTGCGCAATGGCGCCGATCGGGACTTCCTGCCGCGAAAGCAGGTCGATGGCGCGGGAAATCCTGACCTGGAGGATTTCCTCGAGGACGCTGTGTCCCATGGCCTCGCGAAACCGCATCTCGAATAGGTGGCGCGAACAGTGCACACGCGCGGCCAGCGCCGCCGCCGTGAGTCCGTCGCAGGCCTCGCGGCGGATGGTCTCGACGGCCTCCAGAACGTAAGGCTCGCGTCGTCCGCGGCCGCGCGTCGATTTGCGCTGGTCCACGAGCAGCGGGCCGAAGGTGGCGGGCCGGGAAGGACTGGCGCGACGGGAGCGACGGGCGGGACAATTGTCGCCCGTCCCGCATGTCCTATCGGTCCCGCCAGCCCCCACCAGCATCTTCGCGGCGAGATAGCCGGCCTGTTCGAAATCGAGGCGGACGGACGAAATGTCGGCGACAAGGGCGTCAGAGCCTTCATGGTCGATGCCATCGACGCCGACGAGCGTGGCGTCGTAAGGCACGGACATCCCGACTGCGCGAAACGCTCGCACCACGTCCTTCGCGACGGTGTCGTTCACGGCGAAGACGGCGCAATGCCGCGGCAGGGCAGAGACCCAACCTCTAAGCCTCGCACGGCGCGTCTCGGCATCCTCCTCCGGCTTCGGCTCGAATGCGAGGCACGGCCGGCCCACCGCGCGGCAGCACTTGCGGAATTCCGCCATCCTTTTGCGGGACCAGACCGCGGAATGACGAAAGCCGACGACGGCGTAGGAAGGCGGCACGCCTGACGAAAGTTCGCGGAACGCGGCCTTCGCCACCGCGGCGTTGTCGCAATCCATCCGCAAGGCGCGCCTCCAGGGAATGCGGCTGGGAGAGTCGAGATAGACCGTCGGAATCGCGCCGCCGATGCGCGGTGGAGGATTGGCGAAACTGGCCGAGCATTCGACGATGCATCCCGCAGGATGCAGTCCGGCGAGGAACTCCTCGAATCCGGGCTGGCTTTCCCTGCCAGGCTCGACCGTCACGACGCGCCAGCCGCGCGACTTCGCGTATCGGCGCACTCCCGCCAGCTCGCGCCGGTATTTTTCCTCGGCGAGACGGAAGGAAATCAGGACCAGGTTTTCCAATTCGCGTGTCATGCCAGTTGCGGCATCAATTCTAGCAGAACGCGGGGCTGACGCCAAGTTGAAAGGTTGAAAGGCTGAAGGACAGGCGGGGCGAGCGGGACGGGCGAATACATCGCCGCCCACGCCCTGGAGCGCATTTCAGTAACCTCGCTCGCGAAAGCCCTGTGCTGCTCGCCGAGGACGCTCCAGATCGGCTACCGGAAGGTGTACGGAATCACGGTGACCGACGAAATCGCCGAAGCGAAGGTGCGGCCGCGCAGAAAATGCTGGCCGGGGACACCCCGGTCGAGGCCGTTCCGGAACTCGTCGGATACGAGTCGCCGCGCCACTTCAAGCGCGTATTCAAAGCGCGCACGGGCGCGACCATGTCGCAATGGCGCGACACCCATTGATCCGAGCGGGGGACTAATGGGGACAGACCCCGCTGAACCCGTCCAGCCGTACCACGGATGGCGCTCGCTGGCGAAGACGCCCCACGGCTCCAAGACGGCGTAGTTGAACTTCAGCAGCGCCGCAAGCCGGATGGCGCGTTCGATCTGC
>CAMOSH010000225.1 GCA_946624575.1 uncultured Verrucomicrobiota bacterium | reverse complement strand
ACACCGCGAAGGAGGCCAATAATGCCTCCACGACCAATTCTGGAGTGCAGGTGTCTGTCAGGGCGCAGGGAAACGTTCTGATTCGGCAAATTGTCTCGCTTGAAGACTGCGCAGCCAACAATCCCACACATCGGTTCGACTTCCAGATGCCTGTGCGCTATCTGGCAGCAGGAGATACCATAGAAGTCGTGATCGGCAACAAGTACAATGCATGGAGCGCCCACTCCAGCGACATGACCGGATTGCGCTTTACCGTCACAAAGGAGGACGAGGGCGCGTTCTACGATTCCGGCATTGCGATGCTGAACTGCGTGGCTAGCGATAAAACATATGCTAACCCATACGGCACGATCAAGGATGGTTCATGGTATTTTCTCACGACAACCGTCCCAACGGAGGATGCCGACCTTGCGGAGTTGGCGCCGGGGAACTTCAGCCGCATGACGTCGACCCGGATATCCGCCAAGGGGACGCTGTCCGGCGGACTAGTCGGTTTTGGGACGGCGAACGGGACGTCCATTAAGTCGCCTTATGTCATGGCGAACGGCGGCTCGTCGTATTCTGCCAGCACTGCACCAGGTGAACTACAGACTCATCCGACCGGTGGCGACAACAAGAAGTGGACGACCATCCGATTCCGCCCGCCTGTCGCAGGGCATTATTCGGCGTCAGTCGTGGCACGTCATGTAAATATCGGCACGGGGGATTATGAATATACCGGAGTTGATGTCTATCTGCTCGCTTCGGATCGCGTAGTGACGAATGCATACGTCTTTATGAAGGATTTTAGCGCGACGACAGCTCGTTTGACTTTTGATGCGCGTCTTTTTGCCGCTGGCGAGCCGATTGACATCGTCATCGCGCCGCACGGCGACCAGCATAGCGACGCAACGGCGGTTTCCGCCATTTTCCGGCGCGAAGGCGGCGACATCTACGATGCCGGGAAGTCATACTATGAGGAGCATTTGTCCGGCAGGTGCTCAAATTACTTCTCTGATTCATTTGATGGCATTGCAAAATGGCTGGTGGCGAAGAAGTCTGATCCGTGGGCGGAAGCGCATTCTTCCCTTGGCACGTATTTGACTCCAAGTGGCACCATGCTTACATGGTGGACGCACGCCACTGGCAATTCCGACAACGGAACGCCGCCGCGTTTCGCCATGGCGAAAAACGCAATAGCCTCCCCTGACAGTATATATCTGAGCGGAACCGCCTCGCCGTTATTGGCCACGACGCCCTATGAACTTGTCGTGCAAACGCAGAATCCGTCTGTTTCCGATAGTGGCTGTGCATCGTTGAGGGCGGAGGTCCCGTCCAATGGCATCTACCGTGTCCGCGGCTATGCCCGCGATCTTAACGGAAATTCCGGTAGCGACTACGACGGTGTTTGCGTGATCGTTTCGGCCGGGTCAAATGCTCCGGCTTCGGCTGTCGTCTCTCGCGACAACGGCGCTACCTATCCATACGAAGCGGCACTTTCCGCAGATCGCCTGTGGATGAAGCAAGGCGAGGCGTTTTATTTCACCGTGGATCCGAGAACGAGCAACTATTCTGATTCCACGGGCCTTTCGGCATGCTACGTCCTTGAAGACGCTGCGCCGACCGCGCACGTCGTGAACATCGACATCGCCGGCGCTGGGACTGGCCGTCTCTCCAACTATGTCGGCGCCGGTCGCGAGGGCTGGAGCGACTGGAACAGGTGGAACGCCCTGCGTCCGGGTGCCGCATCCAGCGCAGCAGCGGAAAACTGCCGTGAAGCCGACGGCACCACCCCGCGCAACATAACCCTCTCGCTCATCCGCTCCTCCAGCGCGGCAATCGCCACCGCATCCGGCTCGACCGGCTGCGAAATGCTCGACGCTGCCGTGGCCTCGTCCGGTTCCGGCGACGCCTACTCCTTCACACTCTCCAAACTTGTCCCCGGTGCCGACTACGCGCTCTACGTCTACGGAACGGGCGATGCGGCGTTCACGGTTGGCGGCGCGACGAAGGGACTTGAATCGCCATGGTGCGCCAAGGATGCGAACGCAGTCGCCCGCTTCGACGCCACCGCCGACGCTAGCGGCCAAATTTCCGGCACGTTCTCCGCCACTTCCGCCTCCGGGGCAGGCTTCGCCGGCCTCACCCTCGTCGGCGAGTTCCCCGACTACGTCCCGGAAGCGTTCGTCCTGACCATCCGCTAGCCCCTTCAACCTTCCACCTTTTCAACCTTTTCAGCGGAAAATGCTAACCGAATCCGTCCGCAACTACGAAGACATGTGCGCCATTGGCGCGTCGATCCTCTACGGCGCCGTCATGAAAAAACTCTCCCGGGGCGAGCGCTTCAACCTTGGCCTCGCCACCGGCAACACGATGATCGGACTTTACGCGCGGCTCGCCGAGTCGCTCAACGCCGCCCGCGCCGACCTGTCCCTGCTGTCAACCTGGAACCTAGACGAGTATTCCGCCGATGGAAGCGCCCCCGTCCCGCACGACCACCCGCTCTCCTACTGGCGATACATGCATGAAATGCTCTTCTCCAAGTTCGACCCGGAACTGGGCTTCCGCGAGGAGAACGCGCACTTCCCGGATCCCGCCGCGCCGGAATCATACGATCCCGCCATCGCGGCGGCGGGAGGAATCGACCTCCAGCTTCTGGGCATCGGCTTCAACGGGCACATCGCCTTCAACGAGCCGATGCGTGAGGCGGACATCTCGGTAGAAGCCTTCGGTGCCCTGCCTACGCGGGTCCTGCCCCTCACGTCCGAGACCGTCGCCCAGAACACGAAGGTCACCGCGGGCGGCGACATGTCCATAGTGCCGCGCTTCGCCGCCACCATGGGAATGAAGCCCATCCTCGAAGCGAAGAAGACGCTGCTTCTCGCCTGCTTCGCGGAGCAGGAGGCGCCGCTTCGCCGAATGCTCCGGGACAAGCGCCCCACGCCCGAACTGCCAGCCTCGTATCTGCTCGGCCACCCTGATTTCACGCTCATCTGGACGGCGGACAAGATCAATCTCAACGGCATTGCCTGAGGATCTCCACCATGAAGAAGAAAATCGGTTTCATCGACCTCTACATCAACAACTGGCACGCCAACAACTACCCGGCGTGGTTCCGCACGGCGAAGCGAGCGGACGAATTCGAACTCGGCTATGCCTACGAGGAGACGCCCGCGCCGGGCAGTCCCTCGCTGGAAGACTGGTGCACAAAGAACGGCATGCGTCCGGCCCACGACATTGAAACGGTGATCGCAAATTCCGATTGCCTGTGCGTCCTTGCGCCGAACAATCCCGAGGCGCACGAGCGCCTTGCCGCGCTGCCTCTCGCCGCTGGCAAGCCGCTTTACATCGACAAGACCTTCGCGCCGGACCGGGCGACAGCCGCGCGATTCTTCGAGACCGCGCGCCGACACGGAACGCCGCTCATGAGCACCTCCGCCCTCCGCTACGGAGAGGAGTTCGTCGCGATGATGGGGCGGTTCGCACCGGAGCGCCCCGTCCATGTGACCGCAACTGGCGGCGGCAAAAGTTTCGAAATCTACTCCATCCACCAGATCGAAATGGAGGTCGTCGCGCTTGGCCTTGGCGCAAGTTCAGTCACGCGAATCCCCGGCTGCGCGACGGAACTCTATTCCGTCCGCTACGCCGACGGGATCCGCAGCGCGCTCCTGACCTACAACCCGCAGTCCGATTTCACGCTAACCGCTTTCGGCAAGGACCGCGTGGGCGTCGCGCCCGGCGCGACGAACATGTTCCCGCGCCTCATCGACGCCATGCTCGAATTCTACGCCACGGGAGTCTCGCTTGTCCCGGAGGAGGAGACAATTGAAGTCGCCGCCATCCGCGAGGCGGCGCTGAAGGCCCAGGCCTCCCCCGGCGTCGAGATCCCCGTCGCCTGACGCACGGCCTGTCGTCATCAGACGCGCCAATCCCGCCCGTCGCGCCCGTCCCCTCGCCAGTCCCGCAAGTCGCGCCCGTCCCCTCGCCCGTCGCTCCAGTCCTAAAAAGCGGCCGCGGCGCGGCCGGAGCCGCGGAGCCTCAAAGATTGTTTTTAGCCACAAAGAACACAGAGTTCACAAAGGCTTTGTGTTCCTTTGTGTTCTCTGTGGCTTCAAAATTGATATTGGGCCGTCCCGCCAGTCCCGCCAGTCCCCTCGCCTGTCGCGCCAGTCCCGCCTGTCGCGCCAGTCCTAGAAGCAGCCGCTGCGCGGCCGAAGCCGCGGAGCCTCAAAGATTGTTTTTAGCCACAAAGAACACAGAGTTCACAAAGGCTTTGTGTTCCTTTGTGTTCTCTGTGGCTTCAAAATTGATATTGGCCAGTCCCGCCCGTCACGCCAGTCCTAAAAGCGGCTGCGGCGCGGCCGGAGCCGCAGAGCCTCAAAGATTGTTTTTAGCCACAAAGAACACAGAGTTCACAAAGGCTTTGTGTTCCTTTGTGTTCTCTGTGGCTCAAAATTAATATTGGGCCGTCCCGCCAGTCATAAAAGCGGCTGCGGCGCGGCCGGAGCCGCGGAGCCTCAAAGATTGTTTTTAGCCACAAAGAACACAGAGTTCACAAAGGCTTTGTGTTCCTTTGTGTTCTCTGTGGCTCAAAATTAAGTATCTTGGTTTGCCGTTGTTGTTTTCCTTTCGGCGGCTAGAACCAGAGCGAGAACCAGCCCTCTGGGTCGTCGAGGTTCGAGACGGTGGCAAAGTCGGCGACGGGGATTTCGCGCGTTTCGCCGCCACGCTCCAAGACGAGGGTCCACGGCTGCGGAACGCCGGCGTTTGCGGCGGTGCGGGTCGCGGGGCGCAGCGCGGCGGCGCGCCAGCCCTGCCCGCGCAGGGAGGAGGCGAAG
>CAMOSH010000224.1 GCA_946624575.1 uncultured Verrucomicrobiota bacterium | reverse complement strand
AAACCACGGCGTCCACGCCCGCTTCCGCCAGACGGCGGAGCGCGTTTTCAAGAAACGTCGGCGCTTCGGCCTTGTCGCCGATGTGCGGGTCGCTCACGATGCCGAAAGTGAGAAGAGGTTCGGATGCGGGACGGGGCATGTTTCCAAGGCAAAGTGTACAAAGAAAGATGCAAAGTAAGGCACTAGTAGTGGTTTTCATTTTAGGTTCCGTCATTTGTGTCTGCGAAAACGGAGAATACGATGGTGTCTTTCATTACCTTGTCGCGCGAATCCAGAGCGCATGGCGGCCGCCATTCTTGACGGCGAACGAAGTATTCGCCGCGCCGACAGGCTTCCCGACCCTGGGAGCCATCAGGTATGCCGATCCCATCAGGTGCATGAACTGCGTCTCGACAATCCACGCGCCCTTGTCTAAGAAGTCCTCCGCTTCAATCCAGATGCCGTCAAGCGTGTCTTTTGAATTTCTGTCAATCGTATTCATTTGGGGTTTGTGTCATTCGTTTCAGGCACGAACAGCCCCGCAATCGGCAGCTCCCGCCGCCGGACATCTTCGAGGAAGAAACGTGCGAAGAGGCGCGCGCCCTTCACGGCGGGGTGGGTGCGATCACCGGGGGCGTACCACGTCAGCGCCTCCGCCTCGCCCGTCTCGTTCGCCGCCTTGCGCGTCATGGCTCGCATATCGACGAGGTCGACGCCGATTTCGGCCGCCGTTTCGCGCATGGCCTCCGCCCAGTCGTCGAGGCGGGGCGCATCGGTGAGGAGGCCATCCTTGCCGTATGTGAGGCGCACGAGGGGCGTGGCGAAGACCGGCGTTGCGCCCTTTGCGCGGACATCCGCCGCCATGCGCCGGAGGTTCTCTTTGTATTGCGGAATTGGCGTCGCCACGTCCGGTTTGTCGAGCTTCTGGTCGTTGTGGCCGAATTGGATCACGACGAAATCGCCCGGCGCGAGGGCTTCGACGATCTTGCCCCACCATCCTTCGCGGATAAAGGAGGTCGTGGAGCGACCGCTCCGGCCGTAGTTCACGATGGCGCAGCCCTCACGCACGAAGGGTCGGAGCGAACTGCCCCAGCTGGCAAACTTCGACTCGTCGCCGCCGTGTTCGTCCAACGTCGAGGCCCCGGCGAGGTAGAGCGTCCGAGCGGCGGCCGGCAGGACCATTCCAACGCAAAGGGCGCAAAGGGGAACGCAGAGTCTGTTCATTGTTCAAAAATCCACAAATGTTGACAAATGACAATTGCCCCAAATATCAATCCGTCGCGCCCGGCGGTCACGCCCTACCGATAGGGGCCGCTCGCCGAGCGGCCCAGATTAGCATTTGAGATTGGTGGACATTGAAGATTGAAGATTTGTGAACATTTTCCCATCGCGGCGGCGCGGTCGTTCCGGACCCTACCGCATGTAAAGCACCGTCGCACTGCTCTTGCGCGCAAGGACGAGGCGACGGCCGTCGGCGGAAAGCGATAGCCGAACGTTCGCGACGTCCGGTTCATCCGACGTAATCCCGGGCGCGGACGTCATCGGCGCCGCCGATTCGAGAATTACGAATTCGACGTCCCGATCCAGATCCCGGATGCCACTTACGGCCACCGTCGCACCCATGCCCCATTCGACCGCTCCAAAGACGCGCGTCGAACAGCCGGCCGCAATCGCCGCGCCATCGAGCGACCACGCGCCCGACACGGCGAGCGATCCTTCGTGATAGTCGTTCGAGTTCGTGACCGTCGTGAATCCGGACATGTTTCCAACGGCAAGGCGATTGCCGAAGAGATCAAGCGTCGTTCCTGCGGCGGCGTTGAGCGAAGCGAAGGAATAAGGTGCACGGCCCACGGGTGTGCCATCCGTCGAAACCGTCATGAACGATCCGTCGCCTGGGTCTGAAAACGTCGTGTAGTCGGCCATGTTCTGGGAGGCGCGCCCCTGCCGGTCGATCCGAACGCCGCCGTTGTTCCACGTCCAGCCGCTCCAGTCCTTTCCGCGAAGCGGAATCGGGCTTGTCCCGTAGGTGCGCACCTGGAACTTGTGCGCTCCCGGCGTCACGGTAAATGTCGCCATTTTCGGCGCGCTCCACTGGGCAGGTTCGGGATTGCCGCTTCCATCAACGTATTTGTGCGCGCCGTCAAAGAGGAAGTAGGTGTGGCCGCCGATGCCGCCCGCGACCGTCCATGTCTCGTCGGCGCCGGAATGGTTCCAGAGCCAGCCGTCATAGACGAGCATCGCGTTGCAGCTTCCCTTGTAGTTTGCAGGACCAGTGAACGTCAGCAGTTCGTTCGAGGCGTCCGTGAGCGCTCCGGCGGAGAGTTCCACGAGATTGGTATAGACTGACCGGGAGTCCTTTGTGTATGTGGCCGGCTGCCAGCCGTATTCGGAAGCGCTCCAGTTGTCGGGGATGAACCGGCCGCCAATGACGCCTGCGGCGGCGTAGCGGGCGAGTTTGATCGTTCCCTCTTCGAGATCGACCGCGCCCGTCACGGTGACGGGCGAAAGAATGTCGGTCTTCCCCGCGCCGGTCTTGCGGATGGCGGCGACCATCACGTTCGTCCCGCCGGAAAGGGGGCCGTCAAGACCTGAATCCACGTGGAGGTCGAGAGATGGAAGCGAATAAGTCTCTCCCTCCTTGACGAGGAACACGGCCGAGTTCGTCGCGGAGACAAGCGTCATGTTCGGCGACACGGCGCCGCCGTCGCCGAACTGCACGGCCGAGGCCACGCCGGCATTCGCCGTGTTGCGATATGCGATGACCTTTCCCGAAAAGGTGTTGTCGCCCGTAAAGCGGAGAATCTTGTGGTTCGCAAAGAAATTGCCGCTGCCGCTCACGTCACCGTTGAAAACAAAGGTGTTGCCGCTCGTCATGTCGCCCCGGAACGTGAGCGTAGCCTCGTTCGAAAGTGCGAGGGGATATGGCAGAGCGACCGTCGTGGCACCGCTTCGGGTCAAGGAAAAGGTCGAATTCGCCGTGACGCCAAAAGCGCCGCTGCCCGTGAGGGAGGGCTTCGACACGTAGAACCCGATGTCGCCTCCGGAAGCGACGACATCGGCGCCGTCCATCGCGAATGCGCCTTGAAACCGGACTTTCGCTCCGGGCTTGACTTCGATGCGCCCTCCGCCAACGCTGTCCTTGAACGAGCAGGGGTAGTCGTTGAGGAATCCCAGGTATCCCGCCGTTCCGACCGCCCCCTTTTGGATCGAAAGGACGTGTCCCGCGACATCGACCACGATGTTGTGGCCAGCCCAGATGGCGGCACTGTTTTCCTGAACGACGACCGAGTCCTCGTTAAGGGTCCATGATTGCGCAAGCGGGCCGAGATCGTCGTTTGTGATCGTGTATGTCGCGGCCGGCGCCGTGAGGGACGTTCCGGTCGCGACCGCGAGGACGGTCAGGACCGACGGGAGGAGCGTTTTTGCATCCATGGTGTTTTCCTTTGTTGGAGGGTTGGGGAGAGCGGGATGGACCGTCGGGCGGCACCGCGCCGCCAAACGAGGCCAATGCTACCGCGCCCCGCCGCCGAAAGCAATGCTTCGCGGCATGAATGCGCAAACTATTTTACGCCATTTTTACGCAATGACGGATCGGTCATCCGAGGAAGCCGAAAAGCCAGAGCGGAATCCGGTTCCCAAAGCCGATTTCCGTGTCGTCGATGGCAAGTCGGCTGTCGGGAATGTCCCTGATCTGTCCGAAGCCCTTCCCCGGTCCGCCGACCTCGAAAAGGAACCTCCCGTCCACCAGAAAATCGCCGCTGGCCGGATAGGTCACGTCGTGCGCAGCGGAAACCTGGTTGAGAAAAAACGTTTCCCGGACCGTTACGGCGGCCGTCTCCGGATGCAATGCGAACATGAGGTTGGTGTTGTCGCAGTAGATCTTGTCCGGACGCGACAACGTCTTGAGCTTCTTCGATTCCGAGGAAAGGAGCCGAAGCAGTCCGGCGTCGGCAAGGGCGTTGAGCATCTTGAGGCCGTTGTTCCTGTCGGTTTCCAGTTCCGCGTAGAGTCGGGACATGTTTGGCGTCTGCGGGCACGACGAGGCCAGGACCATCAGCATCCTGCGGGCCTTGCGAATGGTCTGCACGCTGATCTGCTCGATGGCGGGATAGTCCACTTCCAGCACCTGGTCGGCCATTTCGCGGAGACGAAGTCCGAATCCGCGCTTCGTCTCCTTGTAGAACGGATAGTATCCGGTCCGGAGGTAATTGCGGAAAGGAGGGAGGATTTTCGTTTTCGCGCAAATGTCGGACGCGATTTCGACATGGCGCTTCATGACGTCGTCAAGCGTCTGCCGGGGAAATTCCGCAATTCCCTCGAACGCGAGGTATTCCCGGAACGAAAGGCCCTCGAGCCTGTAAACCATCTGCCTGCGGGAAAGATCGCCCTGAGAGCGGTCGATGCGCAGCATGGACGACCCGGTGTAGACGATGTTCAGGTCGGGATAGTCGTCGTAGACGTTCTTGATTTCGGTCTGCCAGTCGGGGAGGTGGTGGACCTCATCGACAAAAAGGTGCGTTCCACCGTTCTTCCAGTGCCAGTCGGCGACCTCCCGCAGCGTGTGGCGTGCAAAAAACAGGTTGTCCAGCGAAACGTAGAAGGCCTTGGGCGAACCTTTGAACGTCTCCTTTATCCTCTGGAGAAGAATCGTCGTCTTGCCGACGCCCCTCGGACCCTTGATGCAAACAAGCCTGTCTCCCCAGTCGATGTCCCGGAAAAGAGTCCGATGGAAGGCCGTGGACACCTTCGCGACGCGGCGCTGCATCGCTTCGGCCAACATGGTGCAATCCTGTTCGTCCATCTCGTTCCCCTGAACGTTGTTTCGTGCACGCAAACACGAAATTACCGAAAATTTAGTATGTGAAAACACGAAATTTTTGCGTGG
>CAMOSH010000223.1 GCA_946624575.1 uncultured Verrucomicrobiota bacterium | reverse complement strand
CGCAGACGCATCTCTCCGGCACCGGCCGCCCCGCTATGGGGGACCTCCGCCTGTTTCCATTGTTCACAACTGACAATTGCAACAATTGTCCACAAATCGCAAATGCAAATCTCTGCGGCTCTGCGGCTCCGCGCGAGGAGGACAATCCGGCAAGGAAAGTGTCCGAGACCGCCGAGGTCGGCTACTACTCCGTGACGCTCGAAAACGGCGTCAGCGCCGAGACGACCGCCACGGAGCGCTGCGCCATCTGGCGGTTTTCGTGGCCGGACGGCGCTTCTCCGCGCCTCCTCGTCGATGGTGCGTCGATGCTCATGCAGGGCTGGAACGCCAAGCTCGGCCCCACGATTCCCGAATCGTCCTTTTCGCTCGGCGACGACCGCCGCGCGATCCTCGGCGGCAAGACCGCGCTTGGCTGGACTCCCTACTCGCTTTTCTGGGCGATTCGCTTCGACCGCCCGTGGTCGAAAATCGCGCGTCGGCCGTCCAATCCGTTTCAGGGGGCGGGGGACCGGTTCGTCGTCGAATTCTCCGACAATGACGTCCTCGAAGTGCGCATCGCGCTTTCGACCGTTTCGGCCGAGGCCGCGGCGGCGACGCTTGCCTCCGAGCTTGGCGAGCGCTCCTTCGGCGACGTGCGCGCCGCCTGCCGCGAAGCGTGGAACTCGCTCTTCGCCCGCGCGCGGCTCGTGAGCGGAATCGACGCGCAGAAGACCAAGTGGTTCACCGCGCTCTACCACTGCTGCGTCCAGCCCAACGTGGTGAGCGACCCCGACGGACGCTACCGCGGCGACGACGGGCAGGTCCACGCCTCGCGGCGCGGCCACTACTCCACGCTCTCCATCTGGGACACCTTCCGCGCCGTCCATCCGCTCTACACGCTCGTCGTGCCGGAGCGCGTCCCGGCCTTTCTCGATTCCATCCTCGCCACGGGACGCGAGCACGGCCACCTGCCCACGTGGGCCATGTGGGGCCACGAGACGCACTGCATGACGGGAATGCACGCCATCGCGATCCTGGCCGACGCCTGGAGCAAGGGCTTCCGCGACTTCGACGCCGACTCGGCGCTCGCTCTCATGGCGAAGTCGCTCACCGCATTCGACTCCGAACTCCCCAACAGCGCCTGGAACGCCATCTGGGAAAACGGCTACGTGTCGTGGAAGCCGGGCGTGTTCGACCAGTTCCTGCCGCCCGGCGGAAGCGTCAACGTCACGCTCGACGCCGCCTACGACTTCGCCTGCGTCGCGCGCTTCGCCGAATGGCTCGGCAACGACGAAGGGGCGCGCGAGGCGCGCAGGTGGACCGGAATCTGGCGCAACCTCTTCGACGAGAAAACTGGTTTTGTCCGTCCACGCGCCGCGAAGACCGACGGCGGCGCGTTCCGAGAGCCGTTCGATCCGTGCCAGGCTCGCGTCCCGGGCGCCTTCTGGAGCGACTACACCGAGCAGACGCCATGGATCGCCCTGTGGTTCGTGCCGCACGACGCGGACGGTCTCGCTGAGGCGCTGGGCGGACGCGCCGCCGCCGAGGCGAAGCTCGACGAATTCTTCGCCACGCCGCCGCCCGCATCCAAGATTGGCGGCAATTCCGCCGACGGCGGGCGCCTCTCGGACGGCTCCCTGCGGCCCGGCCAGATCGGTCAGGACTGGCACGGCAACGAGCCGAGTCTGCACATCCCGTTCCTCTACACGCTCTTCGGCCGCCGCGACAAGACCGCGGCGATCTGCCGCCGCATCGCGGAGGAGTTCTACACCACCGCGCCCGACGGCATCTGCGGCAACGACGACTGCGGCGCTCTTTCGGCTTGGTATCTCTTCGCCACGATGGGCTTCTATCCCGTCGATCCCTGCGGCGCGGGCTACGTCCTCGGCGAAGCTCTCGCCGGGGAAATCCGCCTCACGCTCGCCAACGGCAAAACCCTGACAATCAACGGACCCGCCCGCCCTGGCCGCGCGGGCATTCCTGGGAGCGCGGGCATCCTGCCCGCGATAGGAGGTGCGGCCCGCCCTGGGAGCGCGGGCATCCTGCCCGCGATAGGAGGTGCGGCCTCCGGTCGCGCCCCGTCCACACTTCCTCCGCCGCGCCTGAACGGCGTCCCGCTCGACGGCCCGACCATCTCCCACGCCCAGCTCCTAACCGGCGGAACACTCGATTTCACTCAGCCCTAGCATATTCCAAACCGTTTTCGTTCTGAAGGCAAACCCCCGGAAAGTCGAACTGACCATGAACGACATCCATCGCGCCACGGCAGGCGACATGGCGGCACTTGCGGCGCTTGCGCGCTCTGGCGGGCGCGCCGGACGCCGCGCCCGGATCGTCCTTGCGCTCGCGCGCGGCGAGACCCCGAGCGGGATCGTCCTGAAAACTGGCGCGACCTATGCGACGATCCGCGCGGCGCGGCGGCGTTTCGAGGAAGGCGGCGCCTCGGCGCTCGCCCCGCGTCCTCCGGCAAGGGCCTCCGCCGTCGTCCTGCCAGTCTTTCCCGCAAGGCG
Organism: uncultured Verrucomicrobiota bacterium; assembly: GCA_946624575.1. Lineage (GTDB taxonomy): Bacteria > Verrucomicrobiota > Kiritimatiellia > RFP12 > UBA3636 > UBA3636. Next base: position 2,383 of record CAMOSH010000223.1, on the reverse strand, counting down.
CCGCCTCGTTCCGCCGGACGTCATCGCGGCGGCCGCAATGGCGGAAAAGCCGCGCGGCCGCATCCCGGTCGTCCGCATCTCGATGGAGACGTGGGTTCGCGACGCCATCGCGGACGGAACTGTCCGCCCGGGCGCGGTCCTTCCTTCGCGGCGAGACTTCCAGCGGGCGTTCCGCACCACTTCCGATGTCGTGAACGGCGTCTTTTCGTCGCTTTCAAAGCAGGGATTCGTTCGCTCTCGCGGCGGCGGGCGCACTATCGCCGCGTCTCCGCCGCCCTTCTCCGGGCGCTACTTGTTCGTTGGCAGGCCGCGAGTCGGGGAGTCGGCGGGATACATGTCCGCCGCGCTGGCCGCAGCGCAAAGTCTGGAACGCTCACGCGGCGCTCGCTTTGATTTCATCGGCGGCGTCGAAGTCCTCGAATCGCCGTCGAAGGAGCGGCTGCGCCTTCTGGCGGAAATCCGCAGGCAGCGCTGGGGCGGCGTCTTTTTCCGGACCTGGACGGATCAGATGGCCGCCGCGGGAAATGTGAGGATCGACGGCGTTCCGATTTGCATCCCCGGCAATTACGCGACTTCGGCGAAAGGCGTCACCGGTTCGCGCGTGAGGCGTATTCCCCTCGCGACAATCGACTTCAGGGATGCGCTGTTCGCGGACTGCGCCGCCGCCGGCTGCCGTCGGCTGGCCGTGTTCGAACACTGCGACATGAGACGCGCGTTCGGCCGCTCGGACGCGGAACGCGCCGCTGCGGAGCGAGGACTGGAACTCGGCCCGTGGCACTACCACGAGTTCTTCAAGGTGGGAGTGCTGGACCGCGAGCGGGACGTCCTCCGGGCCGCGATGTCCGCCGTGTTCGCTCCTGGGCGCGAATGGGAGCCGGACGCCGTCGTCCTCATGGACGACCACTGGCTCGCGCCGCTGGAGGATGTCCTGCTGGCGCGCGGAGCGGAGGCGGCGCGCCGCGTCCGCGTCTTCTGCCTTGGCAACAGGCCCGCGCAGCAGGAGCCCCGACTCGACGTGCATTTCCGCGGATACGACCTGCTCGTGACGCTGTCCTCCTTCGTCGATTGGTGCGAGGCGATCCATGCCGGAGAAAAGGATCCGCCTCCTCCCTCCCTCGCGACATTCTAGCCCTCCCTGGGAGCGCGGGCTTCCAGCCCGCGATAGGGGGTGCGGCCTCCGGCAGCGCCCCTTTCCCCCCTTTCCCCCTTTCAACCGGTAGGGGCCGCGCGCCGCGCGGCCCGCCCTGGGAGCGCGGGCTTCTAGCCCGCGAAAATAGGAGGTTCGTCATCTCGCCGCGCCACCTTTCAACTTTTCAACTGTTTAACCGGCGCAAGCCCAATCTTTCAACCGTCTGCGGCCAAAGGCCGCAGTGGCCTTTTCCTCATTGTCGTGCCATGCGTCCCACGTTTTGATCTTTGCCGCTTTAGCAAGCGCCCCCGCGTCTTGGAGTTCCCGGAGGTGCTGAATCTGGAAACGTGACCTGAAAAAGGGAATTGATCGCTTTGGGATTCCGGACTGCAATCTGGATGTGGGTCAGATCGAAGAAATTCGAATCGGGGAAAATGGGCGATCCCTCAATGAAGGGACAACGAACGGTATCGTAGGGATCGTCAAACTCTTCGGCGGCGCGCAAAGTGGCCGCATTTACGACAAAGCAATCCAATTTGTGAAGTTTCCGTTGGTTCTGCGGCAGTTTCTCGCCAGCTTCCGACAAGGCGTGATACGCTTGCCTGAGAATTTTGTAGGAATCCATGTCGACCAAGTCGAGACAGTGGCCCAGACGGATTTTGGCACCGAGGACGGCGGCATTGTCATATCCAAATTTCTTGATTGCCCAATCCTGTGCCCGCATCGGTGCTTCTTCCCAAAAATAGATTCCGGTTCCCAACCAGTCGTAGTCGTTTTCGCTGGATGTCAGGGAAACTCCGTTGGAACGCAAAACGGCATCGGCAACGGCCTTGGAACATCCGTGATATCCAAAAACGAATCGAGTGCGAGGATATGGCATGGATTACATCGGGACTACGGACAACACACCGGAGCGGCTCCGCCGTAGCCCAATCGATTTGAGATACGCCCTGGTGCCGTCGCGCGTCGCGCAACGTTTTCGAATATATTCAGGCAATCCTTCAAGCGCCTTGTCTCGAACGATCTTCACAGGCGTTTTCTTGCAGACCGAAGCCGGAATTGTCATCGTGCACATGGAACGTTTCCTTCGGTTTGGGCAAAGGGCCAACTTGCGAGCAAAAGTGGTGGTTTATATCGTTTTTGTCAGAACGGGCACAATTCTCTAACAGCCTTTTCTTCATGTCAAGGATAAAAATGAGCAGACTTATCCCGATTTTTTCGGGATAAATTGTCCCGAAATCTCACAAACCCATT
>CAMOSH010000222.1 GCA_946624575.1 uncultured Verrucomicrobiota bacterium | reverse complement strand
CAATCGCTCAATTCCACAATCGACAATGAGAAATCTATCTAAAGCAATCATTTCGTCCTTGTTCGCCGCGGCGTTGGCTCTGCCATGCGCGGCGGAGACGGTTTTCGAGAACTGGTCGGAGGAGACGGCAAGCGTCCGCATCGCCGCCGACAGCGGCAAGGGCTGGATCCACGCCATGGAGGGGGGAAAGAAAGGCCGCTTCCTCGCGATGGTCGGCACCAAGAACGTCGATCTCTCGAAGGTCAGAACGGGCTTCCGCGAGGGGCGCCTTGTCTTCGACACGACCGAGGCCGACTTTTCCGCGCCGGATTCGTTCGTCCAGATCCTGTTCGCGATGCCGCTCGCCGACATCCCGAAGGGCCCCAAAATCGACTTCGCCGCCGAAATGAAGGCCACGCCGGGGACGCGGTGGAAGATCGGCCACAGCGGCCATTTCACCGACGAGGCGGCGCCGTTCGACCAGGCGCGGAAGGTCAAGCGGACGCACTACTGGAACAACCGCCCGGCCGTGGCGGAGGACGCGACGGTCCGGCCCTGCGTCTATTTGCGCGCCGTCCCGGCGGGACTCAAGGGAATCTCCCTCGACATCCGGCTCGAATCACCGGGCGCCTACGAGATCGGAAAGGTGTCGTGGAGCGTCGCGACGGAGGCGGAGACGCCGGTCGATCCGAAGCGGAACCTCGTCGTGAACGGCGGCGCGGAGCGCGGCTGGTACGGCACGGCGATGGCGAACACGATCTGCTGGTCCGAGACGGGGAAATACCTCGGACAGGACGGGCATTGGTTCACGACGTCCACCGAGCCCGCGATAGACGAAGGGGAGAAGCATTCCGGGCGCGCCTCCTTTCGCTTCCACATCGACCACGACCGGGAAGACATTCCGGCGTGGGGGCCCTACAACATGGAGTTCAACGCCATTCCCGTCGTTCCGGGCAAGCCGCTGGCGTTCACGTGCTGGGCGAAGGCCGACCGCCCCGGGCGCCGCCTGAGCCTGCGCCTCCGGGCGGAGGGAGGCGGATCGTACTCCGCAACTTTGAAACTGACCACGGAATGGAAGCGGTACAAGCTTTTCGTCAAAAGCGTCGGGGAGAAGCAGCCGGGATGCTACGGCGATCTCGGCGCGAATTCCTACGGGCTCTACGTGCCGCGCCTCGACTTCGTCTCGCCCGGCACGTTCTGGGTCGATGACTGCGGCGTGTTCCAGGCCGAGGACGGCGATTACGAGCCGGAGCCGATCTGCGCAGGCGGGAAGCTCAACAAGGATTCGGCGGTTTACTACACGGGCGAGAGGATCGCGGCACGGCTGGCCATCGCGCCCGGAGCGTGCGAGGCGGGCCGTGCGCTCGTCGGCGCATCCGTTTCCTCGAAGGCGCTCGACTACCGGGGCCGGGTGGTCGCGGAGACTCCGGAGCGCCGGGTGCGGCTGGACGGCGGCGCGGCGCGGTTCGAGGAGGAGCTGTTCCTGCCCGCCGAATTCCGCGGCCCCGTCCAGTGGCTCTTCACGGTGCGCGGCGCCGGCGGCGGCGCGGCGGAGCAGACCGTGGGCTTCAACCTCGGCGTCATCGACGGGAGAAAGCCCCTCCTGAAGCGGTTCGGCTACAACATCTACCATGACGGGAACATCCCGCGCATCATCGAACTGTTCAAGGACTTCCGCGTCGGTTCCGTGCGCATCTGGGACGACAATCTCCGCACGGAACGGCACATCGAGGAAATCCGGCGGTTCCACGAGGCGGGCATCGACGTGCTCTACTGCTTCGCGAACGCGGGCGTGCTTCCTTTCGACAAGCGTCATCTCGTGGTGAAGGACCCGGCGGAGTGGCAGAAGCACATCGCCGAGGTCGTCACGAGCGTGCGCGGGGAGGTCGCCGCCTACGAGATCCTGAACGAACCCAACGCCCGCTCGGGCATGGGGAAGAACCCCGACCCGGAGACATACGACCTGCTCACGCCCGAGACCGACGCCTGGTGCATCGAGCGGGCGGCGGAGGCGATCCGCAGGCACGACCCCGGCGCGCTCGTCGCCGGCCCCACCACCTGCCACACCGACGTCGGCTGGACCCTGGACGTCCTGTCGCGCGGCGCCGCGAAGCACCTCGACATCCTGACCGAGCATCCCTACTTCAGCCTGCCCGAGGCGCCGGACTACCGCAACATGGTGGAAGTCCTCGTCCGGGAGGGGTCGCGCATGAAGGGGCGGCGCATGCCGTGCTGGGCGACGGAGCGCGGCAAGCGGACCCCGTCGAACCCCGAGGACGGCCGCATCTACCCGGTGGACGCAAAAAGCGCGGCAAGCATCGTCCGCACGATGATCATCGGCTTCGCGGGCGGCAGCGAGCGCTTCTTCGACTTCCAGCTCGGTTCCTTCAACAGCATGTTCCAGTACACGAGCAACCACAACGGCAACCCGGACAACGACTACATGGCTCGCCCGAGCTGCCTGCCGTATGCCGAACGCGCGCTGATGGACCTCATCGAGGAGGCGCCCTGCGTGAAGGAGCTCCCCGTCGGCTTCGCGTCGCGCGCCTACGTCTTCGACCGCGGGGACCGGCGCGTCGTGGCCCTCTGGAAGTTCCTCGGCGATCCGGTGCGGATCAAGCTGCCCGCCGAGGCGCTCGTGTGCGACTTCATGGGCACCCCGTCGCGGACGGACGAGATCACGCTCGACTCCTTCCCGCAGTACATCGTCACGGAGGCCACTCCGGAGCGGCTTGCGAGCGCCTTCGCGGCGCTCGACTTCGGACCGAGGGAGGCGCCGTCCGAAGCATGGCGCGAACGGCTGGAAGTCCCGTTCTTCGAGGGGGAGGTCGATTGGTCGCGGGCGGCGGTCGTTCCCGGCAGGGCGGCCGAAGGGCAGGTGCCGAAGGACGCCGGAGGCTGGGGCGGCGTAGCGCCGCGCCCCGGCGACTCGCTCGAAGTCCGGCTCGCGTGGAACCGCACCGGACTCATGATGCGCGCCGTCGTGGAGAAGGACGGCTTCCATCCTCAGGGCGACACTGCGGCCAACACGTGGAAGGGAGACGGGCTCCAGGTCGCCTTCGACACGCTGAAGAACGCCGTGGAGGCCGCGAAGGGATTCGACGACGACGACTTCGAATACGACCTGGCGCTGCGGGACGGCGCCCCCATGGTCTTCCGGCGCAGGGCGTCGCTCGCCTACCACGATTCGCTCACCAAGCCGTGCGGCGTGATCGACGACGTGGCGCTCGACATTGCCCGCGATGGCCGGAAGACGATCTACACGGCGAAGTTCTCGCCGATGTCCGTCTCGCCGTTCCGCCTCAACGAGGGCGAGTCGATGCGCCTCGCCGTGCTTGCGAACCTGAACGACGGCAGGACGCGCTACGGCGCGCTCGAAACCGCGCCCGGAATCCTGGTGAAGGGCAAGTGGCCCTACGGCTTCCAGGAAATCGTGCTGGTCGGGGGAGACAGATAATGACGCTACACGCCGCGCCAGGAGGAGTCGGGAAGCGGTTTGCGCGGGACGATTTCCTTCAGGAACCGTTCCACGGGAACGGCCAGGATTCCATCGACCATCGTCTGCTGGCGCCCCCGGTAGAGAAGGAGTGTGCGGCATTCGGGGTAATCCCGCCGGAACGTCTTGAGGCCGACGAGGTCTCCGGGGGTGATTTTGGCCGCGTTTTTCACCTCTATGGCCACGAAATCCGTCGGCGTATAGACAATGAAATCGACTTCCACGCCTGCGCGCGTCCGCCAGAAATAGAGCGCGTTCCGTTCGCCGGAATAGTCAATCCAGGCGCGGAGGTGCTGGAGGACGAGTCCTTCGAGCGCCATCCCGTCGATTTCCTCCGGTCTGTCCAACGGCCCCTTGGGCCGGATGGTCCGATACACCCCGGCATCGAAGAAATAGAACTTCCTGTGCGCAATCAGCTCTCGCTTCGCCCGTTTGGCGAAGACGGGGATTCGGATGGAAACGAGCATCTCCTCGAGAATCTCGAAATAGGAATCCACCGTGGAGCGTTTCACCCCTGCCTCGCGGGCGATTTCGCTTGCGGAGAGGACGGCTCCGTGGGAGAAAGACGCCGTTTCGAGGAATCGCGAAAACACGTCGAGATGGCGGATGACGCCTTCGTTGACGACCTCTTCCTGAAGATAGAGGTCAAGATAGGTTTTGAGGACGTCCTGGGGGGACTGGGCAATCGGGTAGCGGACAAGCGGGAGCATCCCGAGCCGAAGCGCGTCGGGGAGGTTGAAGTCCGCGCCCATTTCCGAGGCGAGGAACGGGTGGCACATGCATTTGACGGCGCGCCCTCCGAGAAGGTCCGCGCCCTGGGCGCGCTTGAGCTTTCGCGCGCTGGAACCCGTGAGGATGAAGCGCTTGTCCCTGTTCTTTTCGATGAGATCGTGGATCGTGTCGAGCAGGGCGGGAACCCGCTGGATCTCGTCGATGACAAACGTCGACCTGTCGGCGTTTGCCGCCACGATGTCAACAAGGTTCTCTGGATGCGCCGCCAACGAACGGCGCACGTCCGCTTCAAGGAGATTTACCGTGAAGGCGTCGGGAAACTGGTTGCCGAGCCAGACCGTTTTTCCCGTGCCGCGGGGGCCGAAAAGAAAGAAACTTCCGCTTGGAAATCCTATGGTTCGTGCTTTCATGGCGCGCATCATAGCGGTTTCCGCCCACGAAATCAACCTAAATTTTCCATCGCAATTGGAAAAAACGCATGCATTTTTCCAGTAACGACGGAAAAATGCGCGAAAACACAGGCCGATCGGCGGAAACAAAGGGATTTGTCGGAAGGATGATTGAACAAATGAACACACCATTCGAAGCCAGCGCCGCCGCTAAGGCCAAGGCGCGCGATTTCATCGACAACGAGAAGCAGTTCCACCTCGGCTTTCTGCCGACGGAGCAGTCGAACCCGATCACGGCGA
>CAMOSH010000221.1 GCA_946624575.1 uncultured Verrucomicrobiota bacterium | reverse complement strand
CCTTCTTGAATTCTCGAGAAGGCCGGGATCCAGGACGGCGCGGCACCGGCGAAGTTCGCCGTGGAGACTCCTATGGAGCGCCGTCTCGCATTGCACCTCCTGGAGTTTCCGGGCGCGGTCGTCTGCGCGGCCGAGGCGTACAAGCCGTCGGTCCTGGCGGATTATCTTTTCCAGGCGGCGCAGCTCTACTCCAGCTTCTACCAGAATTCGCCGATACTGAAGAGCGAGGCGGAGGTGCGCGACGCACGCCTGTCGCTGTGCGCCCTCTTCGGCCGCGTCCTCAAGACCGGTCTGGGGCTTCTCGGCATCGAGACTCCATCGCACATCTGAACCGTAGCCGGCGCCGTTGCGGGCGGAGAGCAGGATGTCGACGGCAGGCGAGTCCACGTGCGGGATTATTCAGACGATGCGGAAACCGGTTCGGGGTTTTCGAATCTGAAGTTGCGGACGATCAGGCCGGCGCGGCCGGTGTCCGGGAGGCCGGTGAACTGGATCTTGACGCGCACCAGCGTCACCGCCCTGTCTGGCAGCAGCTTCACCAGCGGAATGCGGACGGCCTGCCAGCTGTTGGGGGATTCGTCGATTTCCCCGCCGTCCACGGGAGGGTCGCGCACCCACCGTCCTTCAGCCCGGGATCCGTCCGCCAGAATGCATTCCAGCCTGATGCGGAAGCGGTGGCGCCCGCGGTCCCGGCGCCCAAGCGAGGTGCGGCCGCCGTTGACGTCGAAGGCGAATACGGCCGATTCGGCTTTTTCAGGGATGGCGACCGGGCTGACCGGGTCTAATCTCGCATAGCCCCAGGACTCCGTCCTGTCATCCACGGTCAACTCCACGCCGCCGTCGCGCCAGGCTATGCCGACACCATGGTGTCCCAGCGGGAGCAGCCTGCGCAGGGACAGCGCGTTCTCCGGCTCGCCGTAGACGAGCACCCTCGCGGACGACACGGAAATGTCCGCCGCAGTCCCTTCCGGGCGCTCTCCGCAAAGCTGGAGCGCGAATTCGCCGATCGGCGCGTGCAGTCCGTCCGCCGCGATGTCAAGCGGGAAAGACACCCGCCATGTTCCCGGCATGCCGGTCTCGCTGGAAAAAGAGGATATCGGCGTGTAGCCGCCATGCGTCCCTGCCCTGAGTTGCAGCGGCGGCGGGGGAAGAGCTCCCGGCGTTGAAAGCAGGAATTCCAGGTCGGCGCGGCGGGCGGCGGCGGGCGCCGCTGCCGTTTTCGGATACGCCACCCCGCATCCTGCCCAGGGGCGGGCGGAAGAGAAAGAGATGGACGCAATGGCGCCCGCGGCGACCCCGCCGGCATGCGGCCCGGCAGATGCTTGCGCACCGCCCCATGGCCGGAAGCGCGGCATTCCGACGAGCGGTAGCGCGGCCATGGCCGGTTCATCTGGCAGTTCCGCCGTGATGGCCTCTATGATGGGGGCCGTCTTTGTGCAGGCGCTTTCGATGTCGATTGACGCGATTGTCTTTTCCGGAAACGGATTTTCCCAGCGGAAGATGTGGAAACCCCTGCTTTTGGCGTTGAGCCATCCCGGCTTGCATGGCATGGCGTCGCGCCCTCCTGGGACTACGCCATGCATCCACCAGTCGTCAAATTCAATGAAGCCGCGCATTGGAAGCGTCAGCGAAGCCCCGTCGCAGTAGTGGACGACATACCTGAATGCTTCCCTTCCGGCTTCAAGGAAGGCGCCAGCGTGCAGGAAGTAGAGGGCCTTGGCGCGCAGGTCTGCACGTATGCCGCGCACGGCCTCGGGCAGATACGGCTGGCGCGTCGAGCGCAGCACGACCGCCGCCCTCTCGCCGTTGTGGTCTGGCCGTATGAAGTCGAAGGGAACGCCATTGCAGTCGGTCACGCCCCATGGAGCGTTCTCCATGCAGTTCTCGCCCTGGTCTGTCCAGCCGCCTTTGCCGTCGTCGGCGATTTTGTCGCCGTATGGGACGTTGGCGGCATCGCGGAGGTCAAGGAATTTCACGCGGGACGGATCGACGCGGAACGCCTTTGCGCCGGCGCTCGTTTCCGTGGCGCGTGCGGCCAGCCAGGCCTGGGCGTTGCCCGCGACCTCGCCATAGGGTTCAATGGGCAGTTCCTGGCCGCCGGGATGGCGTGCGTTAGCCGGCGGCACGTAATGTCCGCCGCGATCGGGCGCGGCCCAGGCAGCCGCCCCTTCGTTCCATGCACACGGCGCGGAGGACAGCGCATCGGCTAGGGAATCGCGCGAGGATGCTCCGAGAAGCACGGCCGGAACGCCGGGCTCGAGAAGCAGCATGGCGAAGCCGTCTGAATCGCGGCCAAGGACGACGCGGCGCGAGACGTCGGCCAGCGCCGGCGCGGCAAAGGCGTCGCCCGGGCGGAACCGGACGGCGCGCGGCGCCAGCCCGCGGTTGTCGATTATGAAGGCGGTTGCGCCGCCAGCGCCGCGGGCGGCGAAGACCTCGACATCCTCCGTGGGGGCTCCAGACGCGGCGTCAAGCGTCGTGGATGTGGGCGACACGCCGGCTTCCGCGGCGAAGGTTGCCATCAGCCTCGCCTGGTCGCCCGCGTTCGGGAAGCGGACGCCTATGAACACGGCGCGGCCGCTGCCGATCTCGCGCTCGGCGATGGCCGGCGTCCCGTCGGACAGGGCGGCTATGACGCGCCAGCCTTCAGCGAATGCGGCCGCGCGGTAGGGAACTGCTTCGAGTGTCATGCCGCGGAAAGATAGTTCCTGCGGATTCCCGCCGGTTTCACCACCAAGGGTGATGCCGGGGAAAGAGGCCGCGCCTGATGCCTCTCGCGCGTATTCGTCGAGCTGCATCGACTCCTGCGCAAGCACCAGCGTGCCGCCGCGCTCGACCCATCCGCGGATTGCGGGGAGCGTTTCGGGACATGTCGCGGCGATTCCGGCGGCAACAAGGAACCTGTAGCGGTCCAGCCGGCCTTCTGGCAGCTGTTCTTCGAGAATTGCGTCGGTTGGAAGGTGGGCGCCGCGGACGAGGGCCGTGGCGGCCTCGCCAGACCAGGCGTGGCTTCGCAGGCCGGCCACTTCGCCGAGCCGCGATGTCGGACGGGACGCGAGGACTGCGACGCGCTCAGCAAGCTTGACGCCGTGCCCGCGCGGACCGAACAGCTCCTCCACGGCGGCAATGTCGCGTTTGCCGTCCATCATGCCGGCAAGGGCTTCGGGCGGAGTCCCGCCGGGGTTCAGCCCCAGCCAGGGATAGCGTTCGAACAATAGTTTGAGGCCGTCCTCGTTGAATGGCCGCACTTCGTCGAGACGGCGCTCCCATTTGAAGTAGTAGGTGGCGTTAAGACCCATGGCGTAATGCCGCAGGAGCTTCCCGCGATGCGATGCGCGGGTGTTGCGGAAGTAGGTTTCTCCGTCGATCAAGGGCTTCCCGTCAGCCACGGCCATAAGGCGCATGTTCCTCCACAGGTTGTCGCCGCCGGTTTGCGTCATGACGATCTGGCAGTGTTTCTCCGCGCCAATCACGCGATCCACGTCGTTGTCGCGGTCAAGTGGCTGGAAGCAGAATCGGGCGGCGGGATCAAGCTCCCGGATCGTCTCCACTCCAAGGAGGACTCCATCCTCAAAGGCCTTTTCGCGGAACTTCAGCCATTCCACGCCCAGCCCCACGCTCACACCCGTTTTCTCGAAGGCCGCGGCTGCCGCAAACGAGCCGAACGATGTACCCCAGGCGTTGTCCATGGCGGACGGATCCCCTCCGAATTTGTCCGAAAGGAACGCCGCGAAGGACTCTCGCGCCGCGGGCGAGCGGTCATCGTAGCATGGTTCGTTGAAAAGCTCATAGGCGTATGGCTTCGCCCCGTGCGCCTGGAGTTCCTCCACGCCTGAGCGCCAGAAGGTGCGCCAGACGTCGCGGCCCTCTTCCGTGACAAGGCTGTATGAGATCATGTGCGACTCGTGGGCGGCATCGCCAACGAAGGCGCGCTCAGCTGGTTCGCGCCCCTTCTGGTATGGGATGCCGCCATGCGACCATACCGCCGCGGTGAAGTCAAGAATGACGGGAAGGCCACTGTGCCAGAAATTTGTGGCCAAAGACCAGTCAACGAGCCGGTCGGCGCGTCTGAATCCCGGTTCCGGGCGGTATTTGCGCATCCACGAGGTGGAAACCTCACCGCCGGCGGAGTCGAAGCCGAGGCGCTGCAGATAGTCGCGCGTCGGGGGCGATTCGTAAATCCAGGCGTGCTCTTGCGGATACCCCGGACCGGGCCTGAGCGGCCGCGAGTCGGAAAACGCCAGATAGTAGATTGTCCCGAGCAGGAAACGAGGCTTGCCATCCACCAGGAAATTCCCGTCGGGGCCTATGCAAAAACTGGCGCCATCCGGCATTGTGAGCGCCGGCTCGAGATCCTTGACTTCCGGGAAAATTGGTGCGACCTCCGAATGGGCGGGCTGGGCGGTTGCCGCGACAAGGAGTGGAATTGCAAGTGTTGCTAGGCGTTTGTTCATAACGTCAGGATTATATAAAAAAAAACAGGCTCCGGTCAAGCACTTGACGCTTCTCGCTCTTTTTGATAGACTTGCCCCATTATGAAACTATCGGCAATACTTCTCACTTGCACCGCGTCTTTTTGCGCAACATTCGCATTAGCCGGTGAAGGCCATTCCTTGATTGTTGAACGCAATACGTTTTTCGCAGATTCGGTTGTCACCAACAGCGACATGGCCGCCTATGCAGACGGCACCTTCCCCGATGGTGCCACCGTCACGCTGACGGCGGTCCCTTCCACCGGCGGGACTTTCAGGAAATGGTATGGCGACGTTCCCAAGGAGGATTGCGAAAGCCCGTCTGTCACTTTCACGATGGACGGCGACCGCTGGATATACGCGCGCTTTGTCCACCAGTGGACACTCTCCGCCGACAAGACTACGATGACCGACGGCAATTTCACAGTGAACGTCTC
>CAMOSH010000220.1 GCA_946624575.1 uncultured Verrucomicrobiota bacterium | reverse complement strand
CCGCTTGCACGGCGGGCGCACAGGCCGCTTGCACGGCGGGCGCACAGGCCGCTTGAGCGGCGGGCGCACAGGCCGCTTGAGCGGCGGCGCAGCGCGTGGCGATGCGCCGCCAGGTTTCGACGAAGGCGTCGGCGAAGCGCTCCTCGAAGAACATGTTCATCGCGCGGTCGCCCGCCCGCTTGCCGCCGGGCGGGGAATGCAGATCGACGCAGACCTTCATGCCGCGCGCGGCGCACCAGCGCAGCACGTCTTCGATGTTGTCGAGGCATGAATCGACCCATGCGGTGTATTCGGCGAGGTCCTGGTTGTCATCGACCGCCGACCAGTTACGGGAAATCTGGTAGCGCACGAGCGTCGCGCCCCACCGGTGCAGGGTCTCGATGTCGTCCTCGGTCACGGGGTCGCGGTGGGGGAGCATGCAGCCGCGCAGCGGCTGATTGTTCACAAATGACAATTGCCCACAATTGTTCACAAATGGCAAATCCAAATTGTCATTGACATTGGTGGACATTGAAGATTTGTGAACATTTGAGATTTGTGGACAATCATTCTCCGGATACCGGACGATGTAGTCCCGGTTCACGGGGGAAACGCCGGCGTCCTCGGTGGCAAGGGTCAGGGAGTCAAGGTCGAACTCGACGCGGCCGGTCGATTCCTGGAGACCGAGGACGAGCGTGGCGCGGCCGCCGACGGGATCGATCGGCGAAGTGAGGATGTTCACGCGGTTGGTGACGGTGCGCCAACCGTAGGTGCCGATGGGCGCGGAGGCGCCAGGGTAATGGGTTTTCCCGGTTTCGGCGCTTTCGTAGCGGAGCATGAACTTGACGCCGTTCCAATCGTGCGCGGGCTTCGTGACGCCCTCCGCGCGGACGCGGATCGTCAGCACGAGGCCGAGTCCGTCGCCAAGAAGGCAGGAGAGGTCCAGCGGCGCCTCGCAGTGGACGGCGTTGGTCGCGGAACCAGGCGCGATTTCGGCGATGAGGGTGCGGCCCTCGATGCGCGCGCCGGGTGGAAGAGTGAAATTGTCAGCCACAAAGGACACAGAGTTCACAAAGTCTTTGTACTCTTTGTGTTCTTTGTGGCTAAAATCCTCTCCGGCGGCCGCGATGGCCGCCAAGAGCAGAACGGCTATGGAAAAGAGGTGCTTCATTGTTGCTTTTTTAGGTTCCCTAGATTTTCTAGGAACCCTAGTGTGCCTAGACTTCTAGGCTATCGCATGATCCAGATTGTTCCGGCGCCGGGGAAGGCCGATGTCGCGCCGCCGGCGGTGAGACGGTAGCCGCCGTTGTTGCGGAAGTAGCGTTCCGTCACCTTGTCGAAAAGCGCCGGGGCGTTGTCGGCCGGGTCGAAGGCCGGGCAGAGGTCGCGCACGAGCGCGCCGCCCTGCCACAACTTGAACGAGTAGAGGCGCGCGGGCGCGAACTCGTCGGGAACGCCGCTGAAGTTGCGCGCGAAGAGATGGAGGCCCAGATTTCCGTATCCAGCCGGGAAGGAAAGGTTGGCAGTGCGCGTCCCGGCGCCAACGGGAACCCACGCGCCGTTCTCCTGCTTCGCGACGGTGATGATCTGATCGCCGCTTGCGAGCGAGGTCTCCACGCGGTAGCGGACGCCGGTCGCCGGGGCGCAGTTCGCGCCGCCGAGCGTCGAGGAGCCGTTGTAGTAGCCCATGCGGTGGAAATCGGACGTCACGCGATAGGTGGAGAACAGGCCATGGGTCGAGTTCGTCGCCGCGCCGCAGAACGTGGCGGCGGCGGGGATGGCGTTCCATTCCAATTCGGCGAGCATCCGGGTCCCGTCGCGGGTAACAACGCCGAGGTTCACGTAGTCGTTCGTGCCGTTGGCCTCGATCCATTCGGGGCGCAGGAGCGGCCACTTCGTCGTGGCGGGGGCGTTCGTGACGCCGCCGACCTCGGATGCGAATTCGAAGTCGGCCGTCGCGTCCGCGACGGCGGCCTGCGGGAAGAAGACGCGCTCGGAAATGCGGTCGTATAGCCCCGCGCGGCAGTTGTCGGCGACGCAGGGGAGGAAGTTGCGAACGACACCGAACTCGTTCGTAAGGACAAGCGAGTAGAGACGGGCGGCGACAAGGTTCGTCGCCGTCCCGGCGTTGTCGTTGGCGAAGAGATAGAGTGCCTGTTCCGTGTCGGCGGCGGCGGAATCCAGGTCGTTGTTGGAGCGATTTGCGCCGGTGCCGGAACCATCGAGGGCCGTGACGGACAGACGTTGCGAACCCCTTGCGAAGGCGGAGTCCACGCGGTAGCGGGTTGCCGCGTTCACGACGGAATTCGACTGTAGCTGGAGCTTCCAGCCGTTGTATCCGAAGCGATGCGTGGCGTTCGCGCTTGCGGGGTCCGCCACGGCGTCGTAGAGCCAGAAACGCTTGCCGGCGGAGGAGGTCGCGCCGCAGAAGATGTTGTCCACTCCGTATCCGGCGGGCTTCACGGCCCACTCCATTTCAGCCGTCATGCCGGTTCCTGCCTTGGCCAGGGCACCGGTGTCGATGTAGAGGCCGCGAGAGCCGGCCGCGCCGTCGGACTGCACCCACTCGACAAGTTCGGCGGGGCGCGGCAGGACGGGGCCGGCGACGAGCGCGCCGCCCTGTGCGGAGTAGATTATGCCATCGACCTTGTCGTAGAGTGCGGCGTGGCCGTTCGCGTGGCATGGGATGAAATGGCGCACAAGCCGGTATTCGCCGTTGTCGTCCTTTCGCCAGAACTTCAGCGTGTAGAGCCGTGCCGAGGCGAACTGGTTGGCCGTGCCGTCGAAGTTCCCCGCGAAGAGATAGAGCGAGAGCTGGGTGTCAACGGGGCCGGTCAATGACCGAAAGTCCGAGGCGAGAGAGTCGCCTCTTGTGTAGATGCGCGCCATCGAGCCGCCCTCGCAGCGACGGATAATGTTCGTCTGCGCGCCGTCGTCCATCGAGACTACGACATGGTAGCGAACTCCAGTCACGGGTTTCACTCCGCCCTGGACCGAGGCCGCGCCGGCCTTGTTATAGCGCATTCTGTGGGAAGCGGCCTGGTAGGCCAAGTAGGGGACATACTCCACGTTGCGCGAATCGACCACCGTGGTCGCGCCGCAGAATTGGTTCTCGCCAGCTGCGGTGAGCGCCGTCCATTCCATTTCCGCCTCCATGCGGAGGCCGTCTGCGCCGGCGACGCCGGTGTCGATCCACTGCGAGCCGGTCGATTCGACAAAGTCGAGGTAGGCGTCGGGCGTATCGGCCGGACTCGCGCTTGGCAGCGCGAGCGCACAGATGGCCACGCACGGGAGGGTCGCGCTTGGCAGCGCGAGCGCACAAGCGACGGCTAGCGCCGCCGGGACGGAAAGCATGAAAAGCGTCGGGGTTTTCTTCATGGCGGATTTCTCCTTTGCGACGCCAATCTTAAGGGAATGCCCTTCTGAAAAATACCACGGATTGAGGAAAACTTTTTTCGTGTTTGAATACAGGAGGAAGATGTGGTAGCATCCCGCGCCATGGAAAGGACGTCGGAAACGAAAAACATAGCGGTGCTGTTCTCGCTGGCACTCAAGGGGCAGCGCATGACCTTCCGGGGAATCCTGGACTACGCCTCGAAGCACGGGCCGTGGTTCTGCAAGATGATGGAGGGGCGCATCGGCGAACAGGAGCTGGGTGTGGGCAGGAAGGGCGAAATCGACGGCGTGATCATGTCGAAGACCAAGCGCCGCACGGCCGAGAAGGTCGCGGCGCTTGGCGTCCCGGTGGTGTTCGTGGAGCCATTCCCGGAAATGAAGGACCCGGACTGGCCCATCCAGGGGGCGCCATGGGTGGGGCGCGACTCGTGCGCGATCGGAGCGGAGGCCGCCCGCTACTACCTGAAGCGCGGCTACCGGCACTTCGCCTATGTCGATGTGCCGACGGGAAGCTTCTGGAGCGCGGAGCGGCGGCGCGGATTTGCCGAAACGCTGGCGGCGGCGGGCTACGAAC
Organism: uncultured Verrucomicrobiota bacterium; assembly: GCA_946624575.1. Classification (GTDB taxonomy): domain Bacteria; phylum Verrucomicrobiota; class Kiritimatiellia; order RFP12; family UBA3636; genus UBA3636. The sequence goes on along the minus strand of CAMOSH010000220.1, from coordinate 970 downwards.
ACGCCGTTTACGACAGGCTCACCGCGCGGGAGAAGCGCAGCTGGCCGCTGGAGAAGACGAGGATGGTCAAGTTCCTGCTTTCCCTGCCGCACCCGACTGCGGTCTTCGCCCCAATGGACGGTCGGGCGCGGCTCGTGCTGGACGCCTGCCAGGCCGCCGGGCTTCGCGTTCCGGAGGAGATCGCAGTGCTGGGAGTGGACAACGACACGCTGCTCTGCGAATCGACCGTGCCGACGCTTTCGAGCATCCACACGGGCGGATTCAGGCGCGGACAAATCGCGGCGGAAATGCTCGACGACCTCATGCACGGCCGCAAGCCGCGCGAACGCGCCGTCCCGCTGCCGCCGATTTCGGTCGTGACGCGCGGCAGCACTGGCTACGACGCCATGAGCGACCCGATCATCGGTCGCGCGGTGGAATTCCTGCGGGCGAAAGCCGGCGCGGGCGGCGTGTCGGTGCCGGAAGTGGCGAGGGCGGCGGGATGTTCGCGAAGCTATCTGGACAAGAGCTTCCGGGCCAGGATCGGCATGTCCGTGCAGGAGGCGGTGCTGAAGATGCGCCTCGATTTCGTGAAGGAACTCCTCTCGACCACCAACCGATCCATGACGGAAATCGTGCAGGACTGCGGCTTCGCGCGAAGCAGCCATCTGGCCTTCCTCTTCAAGAAGGCGACCGGCAGGACCATGCTCCAGTGGCGCCGCGAAAACCGCGAGACGCCGGACGATTGAAAAGGACCTGGGCACGATTCTCAGCCGGACAACCGGGCTGGTGCTCGCTTCGCTCGCCTCCCAAATGGTCCTTTCGGGAATCGCCAGCTTCCTTTCGAACAATGGACCGTTTGAGCGTTGTTAACCCGCATTGACCAGGTAGGACGGGCGGAACCGGCGGGACTGGCGGGACAAAAGGACGGGCGGGACTGGCGGGACGGGCGAGCCTGGCGCCCGTCCCGCAGGTCTCGCAGTAGTCGCGG
>CAMOSH010000219.1 GCA_946624575.1 uncultured Verrucomicrobiota bacterium | reverse complement strand
CGGCCTCGCTTGGCAAGAAGCTCCTCAATGCGAAATGGCCGCAATTTTTCGAGGGACTGAAATCCCTCTACGCGGCGATGGCCTATGGATCGACGGAAGGAAGCGTCCATGAGAACTCATACGGGCGATGCCTGTCGTTCCTGCTGGCCAGCTGCGGATTCCGCTTCCGGATGGAGGACGTGCAGGCAAGCGGCCGCGCCGACATCGTGGCCGACCATCCGGCCCTGACCTGCATCTTCGAGCTCAAGGTCGGCGAGCCGGTCGATGCGGCGTTCACGCAAATCCGCGAAAAGGGCTATGCCGATCCGTATCGCGCATCGGGCAAGCCAATCTGGCTCGTAGGCCTCTCGTTCGACCGCGAGACGCGCAAGCTCGTCGATTGCGCCGCCAGCCCGTTGTAGCAGTTGGGCGGAGCGACGCCGAGGATTCGTCCTCGGCGTCTTCGTCGCCTCCCTGGAGGGAGAGCTCGCCTAGCGCACGACGATCACGAATGGCAGAAGGCCGTGATCCACGACGCAGGTGGCGGTTTCGCCTTCGACCGTCTCGCCGAACACGTCGAAGATCGGCGTCACGCCATAGACGATCTCCTGCGCGCCTTCTATGCGCTCGACGGCGAGAGTCGCGCCAGTTTCGCCGGAGAGCGCCTCGCCGCCACGCGTCCAGCGGTAGGCGACGGCGCCTGGCGCGTATGCGGAGAGAAGCGTCGGGCGGGTCCCCGAGACGCGGGCGTCCTGCGGCTTCACGAGGAGGGCTCCGGAACCGGTGCCGCCCGTGCCCATGCCGCCGATCGCGAAGGCGTTGGCCCCGGAGAGGGTGTTGGTGAGGACCGTCCCGGTCTGCGTCTCGTAGAGTCCGCCGACGCCCTGGCTCATCCATGGCAGGTATTCGCGCTCGAGTTCGTATTCCCCATCGCGCTTCTCGTAGATTCTCAGCGAGTAGAGCTTCGCCTTGGCCGGAGTGCCGAGAATCCAGTCCGACTGCGCGAAGATCCAGAGCGGCGTGGCGGAGGTCTTCGTCCGGGAAGCCTGGGAGTCCGGGAATGTCAGATCCGTGTCATCGAACTTCGCCGTCCCCGCCGGGCCGTCGAGGACGAACGTGTGGCGCCGCGTGTCCGCCGCGCCGACGACCACGCCGTCGATGTCCCCGTCCTTCATCGAGTAGGCCCAGTTCTTGCTACCGTTCACGTAGAGCGCGCACGAAAGGTAGTTTTCGTCTTTCTTGTGCGTGGCGAAAATGCGCGGCTGGTCGACGTTGGCCGTGTCGTCAAGCTTGAAATCGACCTCGATGCGCGTGTCGGGGTTTGGGTAGTAGTCCGTGACGATGGCCTGCGTCCCGTCGCTTTTGAGATAGGCGTCGCAGTTGTCGTGGCCGATTGCGCCGCCGTATGTGCCGGATTCGTAGGGGTGGAAGTTCCCGCCCGTGGTGTCGTAGAGTCCAAGAGTCCCGTTCTTCACGTAGGGGACGTAGGAGCGCTCCAGCGCCCCGTCCTCGTAGATGTTCAGCCGGTAGAGCCTGATTTTCGACAATTGTGACCAATCCGCTCCGTTGAACACGTAAAGCGCGCCAGTGGCCTTTTCCGTTTCCAGGGTCGTCGCCATCGTGGCGGAGTAGTTCGTGGCGCTTCCGGTGTAGAAGGCGGCCTGGTTGCCCGCCTTGTCGACGCTGAACACATGTCGCACGCCGATGTCGCGCCCGACGTCGGTGCTCCACTGGTAGCCGGCGACCTTGTTGGTCAGGCCCGCCGCGTAGTCGAACGCGTTGTAGGCGAAGAATCCCTTTGAGTTGATGTAGAGCGTGTAGCGCAGTCCGTTGGATCCGCAGATGCGCGGCTGCGTCACGTTGTTGGTCTCGACCATCGAGAAATCCGCCACGATGCGCGTCTTCTGGGTCGGGAGGTAGCCTGTGTTGATGTAGGCAATGCCGTCGGACTCCAGGTAGGCGTCGCCGCTCGCGACGCTTTCGATGTCGCCTCCCGACGTGAGCGCGGCCGGACCGGAAGCCGAGAAGAACTTCCCAGTCAAGGAGTCAAGAATGCCCGGAACTCCGTCGCGGACTACTGGCGAAAAGTCGTGCTTTTCCTCGATGTTCCCGCTCGCGTCGGCCTCGCCTATTTTGAGTCCGTAGAGTCTGCCCTGGGCCTTCGTGTCGCTCATCCAGGACGCCTGGCAGAAAATGCGGAGCGGCTCGTTGGCCTTCGTCGAGCCCGTCTGGTTGATGGTGGCGCGCTTGAGGACGGAGTCGTCGGCATTGTAGAGCACGGCCTCACCGGTTTTGGCGTTGTAGGTGAAGCGATGGCGCGCGGTGTCCGCCGCAGCGAGCACGGTGCCGGAGATGTCGCCGTCCTTGCAGGAAAAGGCGAAGTTTTTGCTGTTGTTCACGTAAAGCGCCATGGAAAGGGCGGTCTCGCTCTTGGTATGCACGGCAAAAATGCGAGGCTGCCTGACGTTGCTCGTCGAATCCAGCTGGAAATCGACGTCGATGACCGTCATGGCGCCGGCGACGCAGCTCGGGTAGTAGTCCGTGATGATGTAGTTCGAGCCGTCCGTCCGGACGTACGCGTCTTCTGCGCCTGCGGGCGCGGCGGCGAAAAGCAGAGCGGCCGATGCCGCAATCGCCGTTGTCACGACATGCAGCGGACGGCCCGGATTCCTGTATTCGCCTTTTCGATTCTCCATGGCTTGCTCCTGTTTTCTACGGTGATGTTTTAGTGGCACATGTTTTGCGGAAAGCACATGCGACGCCGACGATTATATGTCGGCGCGAGATTCCCAATTGAACATTTCGGCAAAGTTTTTTTCAGCGTGGCGGCGACTGGGGAAGAGCGCCGCCGTTGCGGCGGCGCCACTCCGTCATTGAGCAGCCGTTGCGGCGGCTGAAGTAGCGGTGGAGGGCGATCGGGGAGGCGAAGCCGCACATGTCGGCGATGACGCCGACGGGCACCTCCGGGCGCGCCAGCAGCGCGTATGCCATTTCCATTCGGACGGACAGGATTTCGTCGTAGGCCGAGTGTCCGATGGCTTCGCGGAAGCGGAGGTCGAAGAGTCGGCGCGAAAACGGGAAACGCGCCGCGAGCGCCTCGGCCGTGAGGCCCTCGCACGCTTCGCGGCGGATGATTTCGAGGGCCTCGGCGATGGCCGGCTCGTGGCGGCCGCGACCGCGCGTCGAATTGCGGCGCACGGTGAAAAGCGGGCCGTATGTGAAAGGCGGGCGGGTGGCGATACTTTCCTTTTTCGCCGCAAGGGACGCAGCGTCCTCAACGACTTTGATCCCCCTTGCGTTCTTTGCGGCTACATCATCCCCGATCATTTTCGCGGCGAGGTAGCCGATTCGCTCGTGGTCGAAGCGGACGCTGGAGATTTCGGGCGACGAACGGCCGGGCGGGGCGCAGTCGTCGACGCCGAGCAGCGTCAGTTGCCGCGGGATGCCGATGCCGGCGGCGCGGGCCGCGTCGGCGACGGCGCGGGCGACGGCGTCGTTTGCGGCGAACACCGCGGTGTGGCGCGGAAGGGCGGAAAGCCAGGCGGGCAGTTCGGCAGCGAGGCGCTCCTCGTATTCCGTGCGCGATTCGCCCTCCTTTCCGGGGAACACCTCGCATGGGCGGCCGGCGGCGGCGCAGAGCTCGGCGAAAGCCGCGACGCGCCGCCGCGACCAGCCCACCAGGCGAAGCCCGACCGCGGCGTAGGACGCGGGAAGGCCGGAGGAAAGCTCGGAAAAGGCCGCGCGGGCGACGGCCGCGTCGTCAGTCGCGAAGCGCGGCGAGGTCGGATACTGCGATACGTCGGCAACGAAATAGACGACCGGGACGCTCCCGAAAAGCGACGGCGGAAACGAGTCCGGATGCGTCGAGGCCTCGACTGCGCAGCCCGCCGGGCGGTCGCGCTCAAGCATGGCGAGAACGTCCTGCGGCGTTGACTGCAGTATGTCGACACCAGTGGCGCGCCAGCCGCGCCCGGCCGCGTAGCGGCGCATCCCCGCCAGTTTCCGCCGGTGGACTGGGTCGTTTTCGTCGATGTCGATGTAGAGGAGCGTTTCGGGCATGTCGGCACGGAATCTTTCAACCGCAGCATTACAGGAGGGGATCGTATAGCATGCGTGCGGGGAAGTCAAATGCCGTGGCCTTTCAGCTTTTCAACGAAAAGCGGGCGATGTGGCGGCGCAGGCGTGGATCGACGCCGGCAGCTTGTGTCATGATGGCGACGACATTGCCGACTCGGCCAGATTGGCTGGGCGGTGACGTCGGCGGTATTCGCCGGGCGTCACGCCGCGTTCGCGCCGGAAGATCTTCGTGAAGTGGCTCTGGTCGAAGAACCCGGTCGCAACGGCGATGTCGGAAACGAGCCGGTCGGTTGTCTCCAGTAGATGGCGCGCGGCATTGAGGCGGATCGTATTCACGTATTTTCCGGGCGAGATGCCGAACGTGCGGGAGAACTGCCTCCTGAAGTTCGGTTCGGAGGTCCCGGCGATTTCGGCAAGGCGCGCGGACGAAACCGGGCGCGCGTAGTTTTTCGCGATCCAGTCCGTCACGGCCTTCATGCGTCCGTGCCAGTCCGGTGCGTCGTCCGAATGGCGCTTGTAGTAGATGCCGGCGGTGCCGATGAGCCTTCCGCCTTTGTCGCGGACTGGAAAGACGCTTTTCACGTGGATGTCGAGGGAGCGGTCGGCCGGGTGGCGGTGGACCTGGTCCAGAAGCGGCCGCCCCGTTTCCAGGACGATCCGGTCGGACGTCATGAACGATTCGGCGAGGACGTCGGCGAAGATGTCGCAGCTGCGAAGGCCGATGGCGTCGAACTCGTCGCGGATGTTGCAGTAGTCGCAGTTGCGGCGGTTGAGCGCCATGATGCGGCCTTCGGCGTCCTTGAAGTAGAACCCGGCGTCCGGCAGGGCGTCCATCATCTCCTTGAACGTTTCCGCGTTCGGCCCCGCCTTGCGGAAGAACTCCTCCCGCATCCTCTCCTTTTC
>CAMOSH010000218.1 GCA_946624575.1 uncultured Verrucomicrobiota bacterium | reverse complement strand
GCGCCACCATCGAGATCGAGCTTTCGGGCGAAGGTGGAATTGTTCCCGGCCGCGCTGGCGGTTCAAGGCCCGGTGCCCTGACGATTTCCTGCGCTACTGCCGCGACCGAGATGTCCAGACTCGGATCGGCCTTGGCCATGGCATTTTCAAATTTCCGGATAGTCTCCGGCGTCGGTTTCGCCGACGGCGGCTGGCTCGTGTAGCCCTGCAACGGAGGCGACGGGAACGAAAGGGGAGTGAGACCGGAGCTGTCCGGCATTTCAAGATTTGGCCCCAGAAACTGCAAGGTCGGCGCAATCGCCGTCAGCATCATATTTCCTCCTTTCGGACCGTGAAGTCCTCGAGTTCGCCTTCGGCTCTAGCTTCCTGTTCCATTGCTTCTTCGGCGAGCCAGACGGCTCGGTGTTCATCTATCTTCATTCGATTCTTCGTTGCGATCGTTAAATTGGCCTTGGCGACTTCGGCGGCCTCGGTTTTCTGCTTGACTTCGCTTTCGGCGCGTTTGACGTTGTCGGCCTTTAGAACTCCCTCCTCGTCGATGCGCGCTACGCCCTCGGTGGCGAGGTCCAGCTGGTCTCTGCTGACTGGGCGGCCGATGATTGCGTCGTAGATGCGGTCGCGACGTTCTTCCTTCGTGGACTCCCAGTCCGCCAGGTCGCGCCGCCGCGCTTCGAGCGCCTCTTCTGCGACGGCAAGCGCCCGCTTTGCGGTCACGAGCGCTCCCGACGCGCGGTCTTCGCGCATCGTCCGGATTCGCAGCAGGGGTTGAAGGGCGTAGGGCATGAAACGGTTGAAAGGTTGAAGGGTCGAATGCCGAAAGGAAAATGGGGGAGGGTGGGGCGCTAGCTCACAGCCTCCTTCAGCTTCGTAATCGACTCCTCGTATGTCGGCTTTTCGTCAAGTCCTTGTTTGAGGTAGTTGTTGACGGCTGCGTTTTTGGCGATTGCCTCGTCGGTTTCAGGATCGGAGCCGTTCTTGTATTCGCCGATCTTGAGCAGCAGTTCGACTTCCGCGTATTTGGCGAGGAGAGCGCGCAGCTTGGCGGCGGCGACCTTGTGGTCCTTGGGGATGATGGCCGGCTGGCAGCGTGAAATCGATGCGAGGATGTCGATGGCGGGGTAGTGGTTGCGCTGCGCGAGCTTGCGGGAGAGGATGATGTGCCCGTCCAGGATCGAGCGGGTTTCGTCGGCGATGGGTTCCGTCATGTCGTCGCCCTCCACAAGCACCGTGTACAGTGCGGTGATGGAGCCCTTGGAGGAGTTTCCGGCGCGCTCCATAAGTTTTGGCAGCTCGGAAAACACGCTGGGCGGGAATCCGCGGCGCGTCGGCGGCTCGCCGGCGGCCAGCCCGATTTCGCGCTGCGCGCGGCCGAAGCGCGTGACGCTGTCCATCATCAGCAGCACTTTCATGCCCCTGTCGCGGAAGCTTTCCGCTATCGCGGTGGCGACATAGGCGGCCTTGAGGCGCTCCATCGACGAGCGGTCGGATGTGGATATGACCAGTACCGCGCGCTTCATGCCCTCCGCGCCCAGGTCCTTTTCGATGAACTCGCGCACTTCGCGGCCGCGCTCGCCGATGAGTGCCAGAACCGTCACTTCCGCTTCCGTGTTGCGGATGATCTGCGCCAGAAGCGTCGATTTGCCGCCGCCGGCCGCGGCGAAGATGCCCATGCGCTGCCCTTCGCCGCACGTGAGCAGGCCGTCTATCGCGCGGACGCCCAGCGAGATCGGCTTGGAGATGATGCGGCGCTCCAGGGGCGACGGGGGCGGCGCGTAGACTGGGTAGTAGCCGTCGGGGCGAAGCGGCCCCTTGGTTTCGGCGTCGAGCGGACGCCCCAGTCCGTCCAGAACGCGGCCGAGCAGGTTTTTGCCGACGGGTACCATCTGGACGCGGCGGGTTGGTATCACCTCGGTTTCACCGCTGATGCCTATCATCGCGCCAAGGGCTGTGAGCAGAACCGCCTCCTTCGTGAATCCTACGACTTCGGACTGGACTTCCGAACCGTCCCATGGATTGCGCAGAATGCAGACTTCGCCGATCTTCACGCCCGGAACCGACGCCTTGATGATCGTGCCCACGACCTGAATGACCTTGCCCTTCACGTCGATTGGCTGCGCATCCTCGACGGCGCGGTCGAGAACCGAGGGTATGTAGTCGAAAACGGTGGACATCTGATGCCTTTCGTCAAAATTGAAGGCGCGGCAACTACTTGGGAGAGTTTGTCATGCGCGGTGTGCAATCGCCCCGGACGTTCGCTTTTTCGCAATCCCGACGCCAGTCGGGAAGGGAAGCGCATGTCGGCGACCGTAACGCCCGCCCGGTATGGGCGGGTGAACTCCGGGCAATTCTCGCACTTTCGGCGTCGATTGTCCACTATTCATTTGGCCGGGCACGGAAGACCGGCTGGGGCGACTTTTCCGAACTTGGCGTATTTTTCCAGTCCGAGGGGGTGATATGGGAGCCAGTCGATTCGCTCGACGTGGCGAAGCTGGGCGACGAACGCCCGAATTGCCGCGAGGTCTGTGTCCGAGTCGTTGAGTCCAGGCACGACGGGGCAGCGGATCCAGATGCGAGCGCCGGCTTTGTCTAGGCGGCGCAGGTTGTCGAGGATCAGCGCGTTGGAGACTCCGGTGAACTCCTTGTGCCGCGCGTCGTCCATGCACTTGAGGTCGTATAGGAAGAGGAGGTCCGCGAGTGGGGCGGCGCTTGCGGCGCCGCTCCCCCTCGCGGGCAGGACGGAGGAATCCGCGCTTGTGGTACCGTTCCCATGCTTTGCGGCGGGCAATGGAGCTGCGGCCAGAATCGCCTCGAACACGCTCCATGGCGCGAAGCCGCTCGTGTCGATCGCGACGCCGATGCCTTCGGCGAGCGCCGCCGCCGCGAGCGCGGTGGTAAAGGCAGGCTGCGCGAGCGGTTCGCCGCCGGTGATGGTGAGCCCGCCACCGGACGCCGAATAGAAGACCTTGTCTCTGCGGACTTCTTCCATGACCGTTCCGACCGTGGTTTCAATTCCGCAGAGTTCCCCGGTCGTGACGGCGCGCTCCGGCTCGAATTCCTGGGATTCCGGGTTGTGGCACCAGCGGCAGCGCAGCGGGCACCCCTTCAGAAACACGCTCGTGCGCAGTCCCGGTCCGTCTTTCGCGACTCCCCGCTTGATGTCGAAGACGACGCCTCTTATTCCCTGTGGATTATCCACGTTCCTTGCCCGAACATTCAAAACGGTCAAACGGTCAAACGGCTTCCCGGATGAGCCTGTCCACGACAAGCTGCCGGAACGCGGGCGATAGGGAGTTGAAGTAGGCCGTGAAGCCCGTCACTCGCACGACGAGGTCCGGGTGCTTGGACGGATCCCTGTGCGCTTCGAGGATTTTCTTCGCGTCGACGACGTTGATGTTGACAAGTGTCCCGCCGAGCGCGAAGTGCCCTTCGATGAGCGCCATGACCTTCTCCGCCGCGTCCGGGTCGTTTGCCAGCCCGATGTCCACCTCCAGCTGCCACGGTGCGGTGTTGCCGTAGCCCGGTTGCACGGAGGCGATTGCGGCGGCCATGGCCGTGAGCGCGCCGTCCTTGCGGAAGCCCGGAAGGGGGTTGGCGCCGTGCGAAATCGGCTCCCCGGCGAGGCGGCCGTTGGGCGTGGCGCCGACAGCCTTGCCGAAGCGGATGGTGTCGGCCCACGAGAACCAGCCGGGAATGAGCTTGAAGCCGTCCGGGGTCGTGCGGCCGGCGACTTCGGCGCGGAGGATTTCCGTGAGGCGTACCGCCCAGCGGTCGGCGGCGGTGCCGCCAGCTCCGTATCGGCCCGCGCCCTGGACGAGCGCCCGGATGCGCGCCCCCTCCTCGCCGTCGAAGTTGGTGGCGACGGCGGCCTTGAGCGCGGCGAACGAAAGCGACTTCTCCTTCACGACCCGCTCCTCGATTGCGCCGAAGCTGTCCGCCACCACGGCCAGCCCCGCGCCGTCGATCGCCATGTTGTAGTAGGTCGCTCCGCCGTGCGAGACGTCCATGCCCTTTTCGATCGGGCCGTGCGAGAGGAGGTTGAGCATCAGCTCCGGCTCGTTCAGATACTGGTGCGCGAGATGGAAGTCGATGCCGCGCGCTGTGACGTCCACCGCGGCGCGGAAGTGCCGGACGTAGTTTTTCTCGAGATCTTCCGGACGCTCCGTCTCGGCGAACGCGACCTCGAAGACCTTGGCGACGTTGATCTTCACGACGTCGTTGAGCGTGTATTCGAGCCCGGGAAGGCTCATCCAGTTGCAGCCGACGGCGATGCGGCGGCGCGCGAGCTCGGCGGAGTAGCCGCTGCGCATGAAGCCCTCTACGAGCGCCTTGTCGCCGGAAAAGCGCGGGCATCCCTGCCGGTTGGAGAGGAGTATCTCCACGCCGCGCCGGAAAAGGCGGCGGTCCATGCCGTCCCAGACGCGGATCGTGAGGTTGCACGACGCCTTGAGCTTGCCAGCCGCTTCGAGGATGAGGTATGAGAGAGGCGACGTCTGGTCGCGGCCATCCGCGTCCGGTCCGCCGATCTGGTAGTAGTGCGGGTCGTTGAGCAGGAGGCAGAAGACGAGAAACTCCGCGTCTTCGTCGGTGAGAAGTCCCGCGGCCTTGTCTCGCTCGTAGTAGGGGCGCAGCAGCTCGTCGAGCTGCCCGCCGGCGCCGTCGCGGTTGTAGGTGCGCGAGGCCATGTTGAAGACCGCGATCCACTGCACCGCCTCGCGGAAGGTGCGGGGCGGGGCGTCCACGATCGCGTAGCACGTGCGTGCCGTCTCTTCAAGGTTGGCGCGGCGCACGGGGTCGTCCTCCGACATCGCGCGGTCGTCCGCCGCCGCCGCTAGATGCCGGATCCAGGTCTGCACGCCGAGGATTGCCTGCTCTTCGGAGTCGAGGAGTTCAAGCGCGTAGGCGGAATCCGCAATCGCGGCGCTTTGCGCTCGCCCTTGCGTCAGGACGGACGAACTGCCGGCGATTTTGGGTTCAATATTGACATTTGTGCCATTTGAGACTTGCGAACGATTGTCATTTGTGAACACTGGCTTGGCGGCGATCGTTCGCCGCGAAGCTCGCACCTTCGCGAGCAGCCCGCCCCAGCCGAGGTCGAGCCCGATCTGGTAGTCCGGGGCGAAATGGGCGTCCTTGCCGATGCCCGGCGTGATGT
>CAMOSH010000217.1 GCA_946624575.1 uncultured Verrucomicrobiota bacterium | reverse complement strand
AAAGTTGCACGGAATTTACATTTTATTTTACAATCCATACAAGACTCGGCGGAGGCCGTTCTGTAGAATTGAAGGTGTTGTCTGGGACGAGTGTCCCGTCATGCTGACAACCGAATCGAACTTGGCAAAAGAGGTTCCACATGAACAAACTCGCATTTCTCCTGCCGGCGGTCGCTCTCGCCGCAGTCCCGTCCGCTTGGGCGCGGACGGTATCCCTCTCCTCGTTCGACGCCGCCACTGGCGAAACGGTGCTTGCGATTTCCGACGCCGAGGCGGGCGATGGCGACAAGGCGCTTGTCGCAGCCTGGTCCGCCACGCAGATCAGCGGTGATGCCTCGGACATTCGCGAGTCGGCATGCGTGGGCATCGTGTCTGCCGCCGAAACGTCGAAATCGCTTACTATTCCCGCCGCGTGGCTTGCGAAGTCCGGCGTCGTCCGCTTCTTCCTCATGGCCGGCGTCCCGCCCTACGACGCCCGTCTCGCATCGATCCGCTCGGCTTCCGCCGGACCGTATATCGACACGGGCTTCGTGCCGACAAGGGACAGCGACATCCGCGTGACGGCAAGATATGTCGGCACCTCTGCCCCGTTTGGCGTATATGGCTCATGCCAGTTCTTCGATGCCAGCCCTGATACGGCTGGGGACACGGAATGGTATTACCGTTTCCTCGGCGCGGGCAACGGTAGCAGTGCGGTCAGCTTGGCAACCTCCGGCAGCGACCGACATGAATATTGGCTGAACGCCAGGGGTGCATTCATCGACGGTCTATGCAAGGTCGCGTTTGATCCTGCGGTTGCAACCGAAACGGCGACAGGCACTCTGACGCTATTCGGACGGAGGAGGAGTCCTGTCGACAAGCAGGGCGACATCACGATATACGGCGCAACGATCTCCACAAACGGAGTTGTCGCGCACGACTATGTCCCATGCCGAAACAGCGAGGGCACGGTGACGCTTTACGACAGGCAGACGCAGACATTCTGCGAAGTTTCGGGGAGCGGTTCGTTCGTCGCCGGTGACGAAACCGGTCCTGCGCCGGATGACTGCGGCGGCGTGGAGTCGGCTACTGACGCGCTAGTATTGGCGCCGCGAATAAAGGCTGTCGTAAAAGACAGTTCGACTGGACGCGTGGAAATCAAGCTGAAGGGTTCGCACGGTGCTGGCGTCCTCTATTGGGTGGGCGGCGAATCTGACGCCGGGATGGCGCTCGCGGACTGGCAGGCGACGAACTTCCTCTGCAAAGTCGCCGCCGACGCGCCGACTGTGGCCACGAACATCCCACCCGAATGGCTGCTCGGAAGCAAAAGCATTCGCATCGTCTGGCGTTCTGCAGAAGACGTTCCCTACGACCATGAAGTCGAGTGGCTTCATTCCTCCGGATCGGCGTATGTCAACACAGGCATTCGCCCGACAATGCAGACGGAAATCGCCATTCGCGGCAAAAGCGCCTACGACGTCTGCCTATTCGGTTTGACAAAGTGCTTCTACATGTTTTGCAATTCCACCATGGGCGCATACGGGTTCTTCGGCAAGGCGGGCACAGACATGGGGCCATTCAACCCAACGGAGTTCCACACGCTTGAACTCGGCCCCTCCGGTGCCTATCTGGATGGCTCGCAGAAGGCTGTTTTTCACGACGCGACGTTTGTAGAGCCGAAGTTCACGATGACTGTCTTCTTCCGCAAAAGCAACGATAACGCCAACATGACGAAAACTGGCGACTGCACAATCCAGTGGGCGAAGATCTGTGAATCGGGGCGGGTCGTTCGCGACCTCGTTCCGTGCGTTGCTGGCGGCGAGGCTTGCTTCTACGACAGGGCCACCAGGTCGTTTCTGCGGAGCGAGGTGTCAGGAGCGTCGTTCGAGGCCGGCGGGATCGTCGCCAGTCTTACCGAACGCGACGTGCTCGCGTGGTCGGATGTCGTCGGCAACGCCCCCATGGTAATCGTCATCCGCTAAGCCGGCAGTCAAGTCTTCGCGCCGCCTGCGGACTTTCTCCTTCTGGAACCCGAGGACAAATGACAGGCACCGCGTTTTTCCTTGTTCTCTCCTCCGCGGCGCTCCACGCCTCCTGGAACCTCATCGCCAAGAAGAGGCGCATGACGGTCGCCTTCTTCACGGCGCTCGCCACCGTCGGGTGGGCGTGGTCGTCCTGCCTGCTGGTCCTGCGGCCCCCGCCGTCCGAGTTTTTCGGGCCCCCGCTTGCGCTGGCGCTTTTCGGCGTGCTTGTCGGGCAGTTTCTCTTCGCGTTCGGACTCGGTGCGTCGTATCGGAGGCTCGACATGTCGAGCGCCTATCCGATGATCAACGCGCTTCCCCTGCCGATTCTCGCGATTGCGTCCGCCGTGTTCGGGTTTGGCCGGTCCCCGTCCGTCGCCGCCGCGCTGGGCATGGCGGCGGTCTTCGCGGGATGCCTGTTCATTCCGCTGCCGTCCTTTTCGTCGTTGTTCGGCGGGAAGTCGCCGCTGCGCGGGCTGCCGTTTGTCCTGGCGACGGCCTGCGGCACGGCCCTCTACACGATTGCCGACAGCGAAGGCCTGCGGCTGCTGCGCGAGGCGCTTCCCGCCGGCGACCGGAATGCGATTCTGCCCCTGCGCTGGTATTCGGTGCGCATGGCAGCGCTCGTTCCAGTGCTCTGGACGGTCGTCCTGTGCATGCCATCGGCGAGGGCCGATGCGGCGGATCTGTGGCGGCGGCGCGACCTCTCGCCGTTCGCGGCCGGACTTTGCTCGTCCCTGGCCTATGTCCTAGTCATCGCCGCTATGGGGTTTGTCGACAATGTCGCCTATGTCCAGGCCTTCCGCCAGCTCGGGCTCGTCATCGGATTCCTCGAAGGCGTCATTGTCCTCCGTGAGCGCGTTTCGGTCCCGAAAATCGCGGGGCTTTTCCTCATCCTCGCCGGGCTCGCGGCCGTGGCTTTTTCCCCGGCAAAGTTGTAGAATCCGTCGCGACGGAAATCCAGTCATGAAAACAGATTCTCACAGACAGCGCGACTTTCTCGACATGACGTGGTGGGACCCCTACGTGGAGACCATCGCGGACGAGGACACCTACTTGCGCCGCAAGTTCCGCCAGGACGTCACGGACAAGACGACCGGCCTCCCGCAGGAGGCCCTTCACGACCGCCTCGCGGAGATCGTCGCCGCCGGGAAGTCCGCGGGCGAGGACTGGCGTGTCACCAAGGCGAAGTGCTTCGCAGCGCAGGTGCGCGAGGAGTCCATCGATGTTTCGCCCCTCGACTGGTTTCCCGCAATCGCCGTCTGGGACCGTCTGCGCCGCCCGATCTCGAAGGTCATCCGTGATCGCGCGGCTGAAGTCAACGCCGCCGCGCTTCCCGAGTGGGTGAAGAGGGAGTGGGCCGCCGGCAACGCCGACGGCTCGTGGAACATGTGGCAGGACTTCGACCACTCCGTTCCGGACTGGCGCGTGATCCTTCCGCTCGGCTTCACCGGCCTGAAGACGCGGCTGGAGAAGATCGCGCGAAAAGCGGGATGTGGCGACGACGCCCCGTCGTCGCACCCAGTGAACGACGACGGGGGCGTCGTCGCCACATCTGCCTTCTACGAGTCGTGCTTCATCGCGGCGGACGCGATTCTCGCCGGCATCGACAGGTTTATCGAACAGGCGAAGAAGAATCTGGAATTGTTCACAAATGACAATTGCCACAATTGTTCACAAATCGCAAATACAAATACTACACGTTCTGCACGTTCTACACGGATAAACAAGGAAATCGCCTGTCTGGAGCGGTTGCGTGCCGGCGCGCCGCAGACGGCCTACGACGTGATGATGTTCGTGTGGCTCTACTTCATGTTCTCGGAACATCTCGACGGCATCCAGTGCCGTTCGCTTACGGAGCTCGACGTCTTCCTCACGCCCTACTACGACGCCGACATCGCCGCAGGCCGCACGACTGAGGCGGAGTTCCGCGAGCAGCTGAAGCACTTCCTGTGGCAGTGGGGATCGATCGCGAACTACTGGAACCAGCCCGTCGGCCTTGGCGGCACGAAGCCGGACGGCACGAGCGAGTTCAACCACGTCTCGAAGATCATTCTGGACGTGATGGACGAATGCGCGCTCACGACGCCGAAGTTCCTCGTCAAGGTCGCGCCGAACACGCCGGACTGGGCGTTGGACAAGATGCTCGACATGGCGCGGCGCCACCGCTCCATCGCCTTCATCGGCGAGGAGCCCACGGCCCGCGCGCTCAAAAGGTGGGTCGGCGCCTCCGACCAGGACTGCCGCGAGATGGTCGTGCGCGGATGCTACGAATTCGGCCTTCGCGACGGCTGCAACACCACCGGTGTCGGCCACGTCAACTTCCTCAAGCCCGTCGAAAAAATGCTGGCCGAGGCAAAGCGGTGTGGCGACGACGCCCCGTCGTCGCTCGCGCTGGAAGCCCAGCGTCCACAATTCAACCCGGTATTTCCAGGCAAAGACGGACTCGCTTGGCGCGATCTCAAAATGGAACGCGGTCATGCTCTGCCGCACTGGTCGATTCGTGGTGTCGTCTACCACATCTGCTTCCGGCTCTTCGATTCCGTTCCGCAGAAAAAGTTGAAGGAATGGGAATCCGCCCGGCAAGACCTGTTAAAACGGAAGGAGAGTGGACAACAACTTACGGACGCGGAAATTTGTAAGTGGAGCAATCTTTATTCAGAAAAGATCGAGCAGTATCTGGATTCTGGATACGGGGAATGTCTTTTGACCGACGAAAGGGTTTCCAAGGTCTTGCGTGACGCCATTCTCCACAACGATGGAACATTGTATCGTATACACGCCTATGGCATCATGCCGAACCATGTCCATATCCTCGCGGAATTTCCCAATTCGGATTACATGTCAAGTGCCGTCAGGGCGTGGAAATCAGTGAGCAGCCATCGTGCGAACAAATTACTAGGGCGTTCCGGACCCTTGTGGCAGACGGATTTTTACAACCATATCATCCGAACGACTGCGGAGTATCGGCACCAACTAAGGTATGTATTCGAAAATGACATGATTGCGGCATGGAAGTGCGCAGAGGATGGATGTGGCGACGACGCCTCGTCGTCGCATCTCAATTCAAGCGACGACGGGGGCGTCGTCGCCACACCGGATGTGGGCTCTCGGCGCGACGACGAGGGCGTCGTCGCCACACCGCATCTCCATTCAAGCGACGACGGGGGCGTCGTCGCCACATCGGATGCGGGAACTTTTCAACCTTTCAA
>CAMOSH010000216.1 GCA_946624575.1 uncultured Verrucomicrobiota bacterium | reverse complement strand
AATGGTTTTGAAATTTAGGGGATAGTTTATCCCCCAGTTTTGGGGGATAAGCCTGTTCACGCTCAAAAATGCAAGCCGGCGACGCCCGCCGACGCGGAAAACCGCACCGGTTCGGCCGCGCGGAAAGATTTGCCGTCGCGTCGGCGCCGTGGTAGCATCCGTTCCGACATGAAAAGGAAGAACGAAAACGTTCCGGCAACCGCACGGAACTCGACCGGAGCCCTTGCCGCCGCGGCGCCCAAATGCATTGAAGTGCGCGGCGCCAGGGTGCACAACCTAAAAAACGTCGACGTGGACGTGCCCCTCGGCGGAATAGTCGGAATCGCCGGCGTGTCCGGATCCGGAAAATCCTCGCTTGCGCTCGGAGTGCTCTACGCCGAGGGCTCTCGCAGGTATCTCGAATCGCTCTCCACCTACACGCGCCGCCGCATGACGAGCGCCGCGCGCGCGGACGTGGACGAAATACGCCATGTTCCCGCCGCCCTCGCGCTGCACCAGCGCCCCGCAGTGCCAGGCGTGCGCTCCACGTTCGGCACCGGCACGGAGCTTCTCAACGCGCTGAGGCTCCTGTTTTCCCGCTGCGCATCGCACCGCTGCCCGCGCGGTCACTACGCTCCGCCGTCGCTCGCCGTCGCGGCCGAACGGCCGATCGTCTGCCCAGTGTGCGGCGAACGGTTCTACGGCCCAGGCGCGGAACAGCTCGCGTTCAACTCCACGGGCGCCTGCCGCCGTTGCGACGGCATCGGCACGGTCTACGAGGTGGACGAATCCACGATCGTACCGGATCCGTCGCTTTCGATCGACGAAGGCGCGGTCGCTCCTTGGCAGTCCCTCATGTGGTCGCTGATGAAGGACATGGCCCGCGACATGGGCGTCCGCACGAACGTGCCCTGGAAGGACCTGTCCGAGCGCGAGCGCGACATCGTCCTGCACGCCCCGCCGGAAAAGCGCCATCTGGTCTACCAGATCAAAAAGACCGGCGGAAGCGGCGAAATGGACTTCACGTTCTTCAACGCGACATACACGGTCGAAAACGCCCTCAAGAACGTGAAGGACGAAAAGGGCATGAAGCGCGTGGAGAAGTTCCTGCGGCGCACGACATGTCCGGATTGCGGCGGCACGCGGCTGTCGGATGCGGCGCGCGCCCCGCGCCTGCGCGGGATTTCGCTCGCGGAGGCGTCGGCAATGACTCTCGACGAAGCCGTGAAATGGGTGTCTGAGGTGCCGGATTCCCTGCCGCCCGAAATGCGCGCCATGGCGGCAAGCGTTTGCGACGCATTCTCCGGCGCCGCGCGCAGGCTGCAGGAACTCGGCCTCGGATACCTCTCGCTCGACAGGGCGGCCTCGACGCTTTCCACGGGGGAGCGCCAGCGCATGCAGCTCTCCCGCGCTGTCCGCAACCGAACTTCCGGAGTCCTCTATGTGCTCGACGAACCTTCCATCGGGTTGCATCCGGCGAATCTCGACGGGCTCGTCGGGGTGATGCGGGATCTGGTGTCCGACGGAAACAGCGTGATTCTGGTAGACCACGACCCGCAGGTGCTTCGCGCGGCCGACTGGATGATCGAACTCGGCCCCGGCGCCGGCGCAGGCGGCGGCTCGCTCGTCGCGCAGGGCACGGTCGCGGACGTGGCGAAGAATCCGGATTCGGCTATCGGGCCGTTCCTGCGCGCAGACGCGACAAAGTGCGCGTCCGGAGCAAAGGGCGGCGCAAAGGGCGGCGAGGCCGTGTTCGAACGCGGCGAAATCCACCTGCTCACCGCGCCGGTGCACACGGTCGGCGCCCTAGACGTGCGCATCCCGCGCGGCAGGCTCACCGCCGTGACCGGCGTTTCCGGTTCCGGCAAGACGACGCTCGTGCTGGAATGCCTGGTGCCCGCGCTTCAGGCGGCCGCCGCCGGCCGCCCCATGCCCCGGTGCGTCAGGTCCGTGTCCGCCCCGGGCGTCGCTAGGGCGCAACTGATCGACGCGACGCCAATCGGAACAAACGTGCGCTCCACTGTCGCCACCTACGCGGAGATCCATGACGAGCTTCGCAAGGCATGGGCCAGAACCCCCGACGCCAGGGAACGGGGCCTCAGGGCC
Source organism: uncultured Verrucomicrobiota bacterium (assembly GCA_946624575.1). GTDB lineage: Bacteria > Verrucomicrobiota > Kiritimatiellia > RFP12 > UBA3636 > UBA3636. Next base: position 3,295 of record CAMOSH010000216.1, on the reverse strand, counting down.
GGCGACTTTTCCTACAACACCGGGTCGCTGCGCTGCCCGACATGCGACGGCACCGGCGTCGTCTCTCTCGACATACAGTTCCTGGCCGACGTCGACGAGCCCTGCCCCGACTGCCGCGGCTCCCGCTACTCGCGCGACGCCGGTCTCGTCAGGCGCGGCGACCTGTCGCTTCCGGCCCTGATGGCGCTCTCGGTCGACGAGGCGCTCGACGCGTGCTCCGACATGCCGTTCGTGCGCGCGCGCCTGCGCACGCTCCACGATTTGGGGCTCGGCTACCTGACGCTCGGCGAGCAGACCCCCGCCCTCTCCGGCGGCGAGGCGCAGCGCCTCAAGCTCGCCAGCGAAATGGGAAGGGCGCAGGACGACGCCGTGTTCGTGTTCGACGAGCCGACAATCGGACTGCACCCGCTCGACGTGCGCACGCTGCTGGGAGTGTTCCGGCGCCTTGTCGGCGCCGGCGCCACCGTGGTCGTGATCGAGCACGACATGGATCTAGTATCCTCCTGCGACTGGGTGGTGGACATGGGACCTGGCGGCGGCGCGGCCGGCGGCCGGATAGTCGCGGCCGGCACCCCGGCACAGGTCGCGGCCTCTCCTCTCTCGGTCACCGGAAGATATCTTCGCCTCTGACACCACATCCGTATTTCCTCCAGTGCGCCCCGCCGCCGCCAGGACATCGGAGTATTGCAAATCAGAGTTTACTGCGTCCGCCAGCGGATTTTGGCGCGGCGGTATGGCGATTTGCCACTAATGCCAGTTTGCTGTAGTATCGCCCGCGCTTCCGCGCCGCCAACGCGGCCGAGTCAACTTTCGGCGACCAATGAAAAAAATTTCCGACATCGAGCTGTTCCTCCTCGACATGGACGGGACAATCTACCTCGGCGACGGGCTCTTTCCCTGCACCCAGCCATTTCTTGAAACAGTCCGCGCCAGCGGCAGGCGCTACATCTTCCTCACAAACAATTCCTCGAAAAACCGGGACGCGTACGTCAAAAAACTCGCGAGGCTCGGTGTCGCGGCGGAGCCGGACGACGTGTTCACCTCCGGCGAGGCAACGACGCTGCGTCTTCGGCAGACACGCCCCGGCGCGGCAGTCGCGGTCTTCGGGATGCCGACGCTGGAGGAGGAATTCCGCGCCGCAGGCTTTCGCCTGGTCGAGCGCGACCCCGACGTCGTGGTCCTCGGCTTCGACCAGGCGTTCGACTACGCTAAGATGACGCGGCTGTGCGACCTGGTGCGCGAGGGGCGCCCTTACATTGCCACGCATCCCGACTTCAACTGCCCCGTCGAAAACGGGTTCATTCCGGACATCGGCGCGGTGATCGCCTACGTGAAGGCATCCACCGGGCGCGAGCCGGACGAGGTGATAGGCAAACCCAATGCCGGCATCGTCGATGCGGTCAGCGCCAAGTACGGCGTCCCCAAGGACCGCATCTGCATGGTGGGCGACAGGCTCTACACGGACATAGCGCTCGGCGCCAGGGCAGGAATTTCCACCGTCCTCGTGTTCTCCGGCGAAACCTCTCGCCAGGAGGCCGCCGTCTCCGAGCACAAGGCCACCTGGCAGTTCGACGACCTCGACGGCATCCGCCGCGCCATCCTGTCGGGAAACTGACTCCGGCCACGGCGACAATCAGACGACCCGGCGATGCAACGATCAAGCGACGCAACGGTCCAGCGCTCCATGGACAAACCGACCGTTCTTCTCGTGAACGGCCCAAATCTCGACATGCTAGGCAAACGCGACCCCGCGCAGTACGGCACGTTCACGCTCGCCGACGTGGAGCGCGCATTCGCCGCGAAATGCGAGGAGCTCGACGTGGTTCCACGCTTCTTCCAGTCCGGCTGCGAGGGAGAGCTGTGCAAGGCGATACACGAGGCCATGGGATACGCGGCCGGAATCGTCATAAACGCCGGCGCGTACACGCACTACAGCTACGCGATTCTGGACGCGCTCCTGCTCGCCAAGCTGCCTGCCGTCGAGGTGCACATCTCCGACATCCACTCTCGCGAGGCGTTCCGCAGGATTTCGGTCATACGCCCCGCGTGCGTCGACCAGATTTGCGGGCTTGGCCTCGCCAGCTACACCACCGGGCTCGAAAGACTGGTGCGCGACTTCATTCGCGGGGAAAAAAGCGCGGCGGCCTCCGCCGGCCCCGAACTGGAGAGCATACGTCTGGAAATAAACCGCTGCGACGCCGATCTCGTGGCGCTGCTGCGGCGGCGCCTGGACTTGAGCGCCCGCGTCGCGGAAAACAAGGCCAAGTCAGGAAAGCCGGTGTTCGACGCGACGCGCGAGGCCGCGGTCCTGGCGAGAGTCCGCGACCTGGCCACGCCGGCCTACGCGCCAGCCGCCGCCGCGCTCGTTTCGGCTACGATGCGCATTTCCCGCGAACGCCAGTACGACTTCCTGATGGCGCGCGACACCACGGGCCTGCGTGCGGCGGCAGGGCTTCCTGAAAAGGCCGACGGCTCTCTCGACGGCGTGAAGCGCGTGTCGTTCGCCGGCGATTCCGGTTCATGGTCGGCACAGGCAGCAAGGCGCCTTTTCCCGGAAGCGGAACTGCTGCCGGCGCTGTCGTTCGCGGAAGCCTGCGAAAACGTGGAAAAAGGCCGCTCCCAGATCGCGGTGCTCCCGCTCGCCAACACGACCGGCGGCCCCGTCGACACCGTCTATCGCCTACTTCGCCGCGATCTCCACGTCGTGCGCTCCGTCGACATGGAAGTTCGCCAGTGCCTGGCGTGCGTCCCGGGCGCCGGCATCTCCGCCGTTCGGACCGTCTGCAGCCACCCCCAGGCGCTCTCGCAGTGCTCCCGCGTCATTTCGGAATTCGGCTGGAAGACGGAAACCGCAGAAAACACCGCTTTCGCCGCGGCCAGGGCCGGCCGCCTGGCCGATCCGTCGTTCGCCGCGATCTGCTCCCGCGAGGCCGCCGCCGCAAACGGCCTGGAGGTGGTGCGCGACAATCTCTGCGACACCGACGTAAACGCCACGCGCTTCGTCGCGGTTTCGCGCGATCTGATAGTGACGCCCGACGCGTCCCGCCTGGGCGTCCTGCTCCAGCTGCCGCACAAGACCGGAGCCCTCGCCTCCGTGCTGTCCGTCTTCGAGGACCGCGCCCTCAACCTTTCCTCGATTTGCTCGCAGCCAGTTCCGGAAAGACCCTGGGAATACGCTTTCTTCATCGACGTCATGGCGCCGGCACTCCTTCCCGACGCCATCGCAGCCCTCTACCAGCTGGAACGGGAACTGCCCGCCGTCCGCATCGTCGGCTGGTACGGCGGCAGACCGCCA
>CAMOSH010000215.1 GCA_946624575.1 uncultured Verrucomicrobiota bacterium | reverse complement strand
CACATCGGCCCGCGCGATTGCGTCCTTTGCGTTCTGACAAAGTTTGGTCACACCCCCTGACATTTCCAGAGATTCCAAATTGGGCGGTCGCCGAACGGCCGCCCGATTTGGATTCTCAGTGGTTTGAATACGTGGGAACTTGGCTTTCACGCCGAGTTGTGGTATCATTGGAGGCATGAACGGCAATGCACCAGAGGCGCAACTCCCGACTCCAAAATTGAAGGTCTATTGCGAGACCTCCTTCTGGAGCTATCTCACCGCACGTCCTTCATCCAATGCTGAAAATGCCATCCGGCAGTCGTTTTCTTTGCGTTGGTGGGAAAACATTGCTCCCCAATGCTCTATTTTTGTTTCAGATGTTGTCTTTGATGAGGCGAAATGCGGCAATGACGACGCCATGCGACGGCGGCTTGCTGAAATCAGCAGGCAGACTTTTATTGCATTTGACAGAGTCGCCGTCGGTTGTCTGGCGAGACGATTGCGAGACGAACATCAAGTTTTTGCGAACGAAGTGACAGACGCAATCCATATCGCAATAAGCGCCATTTCCGGCATGGACGTATTGCTGACATGGAACTGCAAACACATGGCCAACATCGTCGAATTGCCGAAAACCGTCAGCATTGTCACCAAATCCGGCTATGACTGCCCATTGATACTGACACCACAAGATTTTTTGGAGAAGTTCCATGAATGAACCTGAAGATGATGGGCTAATTGAAGTCTTGCACAAGACACGACACGAAATATTGTCGCGTTTCAACGGCAGTCTTGAAAGGTATCTGGACTATCTTTCCCAGCATCCAGTTTCTGGAGCGCACTATGTCAACCCGCAAGCGGACAATACGTACAAGAGGCATGGCAAGCGCATCGAGGAAACATTTCCTCTTTTTGCTTGCGAATCCCACGCCGAATACGATACGGCGAAAAAGTGAACGCGGCATCGCGCCGTGCTTTTTTTGAAGCGCCTCGCCGGGACAACTCGCACCGCCGTAAAAGGCGCGCCTCCCTCAGCGCCCGGCGGCGCGGGCGCGCCGGCGCCATTGGAGCATGGTCATGCCGGTTTGCCTCTTGAAGAGCCGCATCAGGTGGTCGGGAGACTCGAATCCAAGCCGCTCGGGAATTTCGCATGCCGGGATGTCGCTGCCGGCCAGCATGCGCTTGGCCTTCTCCAGCCGCATCTCAATCAGGTCTTCCTGCACGGTGCGCCCGAACACGGCCTTGTAGCTGAGCTGTAGCATTCGCCGCGAACACCCCAGATGCGCGGCAAGGCTTTCGCTCGACACTTTGCCGCACATCTGCGCCCGCAGAAGCTTTCGCGCGCGAACGGCCCGGTTGGCGCTGCCGTGCAAGTCGGTCGTGCTCATCCGCTGCTCTATGCGCAGCACCCCGAACGTCCTTTCGGCCTCCCATTTTCCGCCATCGATCATGGCGAACAGGGTTTCCGCCGCAATGCGTCCGCATCCTTCGAAGTCGGGCTCGATCGAAGTGAGCGTCGGCGACGTGTGTTCGCACAGCCACTCCTCGTTGTCGGCGCTCACGAGCTGAACCTGTTCGGGAACGGCGATGCCCTCGGCGTGAAGGGCGTTGAGAACCGCGAGCGCGCGGAGATCGTAGGACACGAATACGCCGCAGGGCTTCGGCAGCGTCTTGAGCCAGGTTGCAAGCGCGGCGTGGTCGGCATCGGCGTCGGCTGGGCTCGGCGGCGGCGCGTATGCGCTGCTTGAAAACCCACTCGCCGCCAGCGCCGCCGCAAACGCCTCCCTGCGCTCGCGATCCCACGATGGGGATGCCTGTCCGAGGCGTGTCCCGACATAGCCGAAATGCGCGAGATCGTGACGAATTAGTAAATCCGCGGCCGCCTTCGCCACCGCCGCATTGTCGCAAAGAACCACCGCGGAGCGCCCCTTCGCCTCCTGCGGCACCTGTTCGCGAACCACGCTTGTAAACACCACCGGGCAGCGCGGGTTCGCCTTGAGAACGCGCCGCAGAGCTGCGTCGTACACCGATTCGCAGGTTATCACGCCGTCAATTTCGCGCCTCATGGCGTATTCGGAGTCCTTGTTGTCCGGGTGGCCCCCGCTAATCACGAAGGTCGCATCCGGCCTTGCCGAAACCGCCCCGATGACCCCCGACGCCACGGAGCGCGCCGACGCGTATGCGAAATCGGCCAGCAGCAAGATGCGCCGACGCGGGGGGCGCGAGTCTTGTGATTTTGATTTTTTCGTTCGCATGCGGAAATTATAGCACATTGCCGAACGTTTCGCAAAAAGTCGAAAAACTTTGCGAGAAAAGTCTAACGCATTCCTCACGCATTATGCTAGAGTTGAATGCGTCGCACGGCACTCCGCCATGCGGCGCAAACAACACCTCGTCCATCCTCGCACAGGCAAAGGAGAAACTCAAATGAGAACTGACATCACAACTGCCGCCGCGCTCATTGCGGCGACAACGGCCATGGCCGACATCGCCGCCGGATGGCGCGAAGCGGTCTCGCTCAACGTCCCTGCTGAAACGCGGGAAACCGTTTCCGGTCGCCTGACGACTGGCGACGGTGGCGCCCTGGTGAAAATCGGCGGCGGCGAGCTGGCGCTGCCGCAGGCTCAAATCGACCGGTCGGCACCCTATGCCGTCAACGTGCTCGAAGGGACTCTTTCGATCGAGGCAGGCGCGGCGTCGCCCAATGCCGTTCCGCCCGCCTTCGTCACGTCCGAGGCCGCCTTCTGGGTCGATGCCACGCCAGGCAACGGCCTCCAGACGACCGTCGACAACGGCACAACCCGCGCGACGCGCTGGTGCGACGTCCGAGAGACCGATCCGTCCGCCCGCGCCTATCCGTCCGCCGTCCCCGCCTACCAGCGAACGGGGCGTGCGAACGATGTAAACGCCGCCCCCGCCGTCACGACGTTTGATGGAAACGCGGCCGTTTATTTCGGCGGCATCGGCTCCGGGCAGCACATGCTCTTCAAGGACGCCGCCGACGCCGACCTGAAGTTCACGAAAGTCTTCCATTTCTTTCTTGTCCACGGGATCGACTCCACGTGGGGCGCCGCTCTCGGCTGCACGGGAACGGATCTGAACAACGGGTTCCGCGTGAACACTTGGGCAAACGGCAAGTTCACGGCATTCGACGCCCTTCCCGGCGGACACTTCCTGAGCGCCGACACCGACAACGGCTATGTCCAGACCGCCCGCTTCGCGCTGGACGGCCAGGTGATCGACGCATTTTCCGTTCCGCCGCGCAAGGGCGTCCAGCTCCTGTCCGGAACCCTGCGGGACGGGTTCCAGAATTTCAACAACTTCTTCCGCATGCGCAACAACAGCAACGCCATCGGTGGCGACTACCTCTGCGAGGCGATTCTCTTCACGAACAAACTGACCGAAGTGGAATTCGCGCAAGTCGAGCGCTACCTCATGGCAAAGTGGGCGCTGCCCGACGCCTCAATCGGCCTGGTTCACCTTGATTCCGACGTGGGTCGCATCGGCGTCGCGGCCGGGGCGGTGGCGGCGGTCGCGCCAGGGGATGGGATGGCTACCGGACCTCTCGCGTTTTCCGGCGAAGGCTCGGTTTCCAAGACCGGCGCGGGCGATCTCGTAATCGGCCCGAGCGGCACCAGACCTCCGTTTGCAGGCGATTTCTCGCTGGAGGAAGGCCGCGTCGTCGTGCGCGGCGGCATGGCGCCGGCGCTTTCCGCCGGAGCCGGGCAGACGCTCGACGCCTCCTACGTCCTTTCGACGAACGTCGCGTCGCCCTCCGCCGAACTCCAGCGCTCCGACGGGACTGCCCTTTCGATTTCGCGCGGAAGCGGCAATGCGTTCGTGAAGACCGGCGGCGCGGAAGCCCGCGTGAAAGCCGTTGGTGAAAACGTCGGCGCGGTTCGCGTCGAGGAAGGCGCGCTTGTCCTCGCCGCGCCGGAATCGGCGGCGCAATTCGCTTCTGGCGCACCATGGGCCGCCGGGACGGGACTGGACGTCTCGGTCCCCAATGCCGGATTCGAGGAATATTTCGTGCGGAACCCCGACCAGTACAGTTTCCAGTCAACCGCGCTCGCCAGCGAAACCGACGGCTGGCACATGACCGGATACAAGGCGTATTTCAAGCGTGTCAACGAGAATTGGGCGACGACGTGCAAGGCCGACATTCCGCCGGCCGGAGGCGAGGCCGTTCTGTTCCTCAAAAACGCCGACGCCGTCGCATACGCGACCGTCACGCTGCCGAAGCCCGGCACCTACGAGCTCTCCTGCGTTTCGTCGGCCAACAAGGCCACCGGCGCCTATGAGATGGGCGTATGGGCCGGCCCGACGTGGGGGGAGGCGGAAAAGATCGCCGCGCTGCCCGACGGCCTGACGCCGTGGCCGCGCACCTACGGTCGCTTCACGGTCGCCGAGGCCGGCGCGTATGTCGTCGGCTTCAAAACCGGCTCCGCCGACACGACGGAATACGGCTGGACGATCGACGATGTGGCCCTGCGCTACGTGCCGGAAACCTCGGGGGGCGAAGGCGTGGAACTCGTCGCCAACGGCGGCTTCGAACAGGTGTCAGGCGGATTCGCGGCGGATTCGTCGCACTGGCAGAACAAATCGTGGCGCTTCCGGTATGCCGACGCCGCTTCGGGCGAGGGCGGGTACAACGCCTACGAAGGCGCCTATGGCATGGCGCTCCGCGGAAAAGGCGCCGTGACATGGACGATCGCAATTCCAGCCGACGGAATCTACCGTCTCCGGTTCGCGGCCCACGAACGCGTCGACGACCGCGCCAACAGCGGCCGGCTTCCGCTTCGCGTCACCATCGCGCCGGAAGGCGGAACGGAGACGGACATCGCGACCGTGACGCCGTTCTGCTCCAACTTCAACGAATATTCGGTACTCTTCCCGGCATCGGCCGGGTCGCATGTGCTCCGCATCGCGGGCACGGTGGAGGAGAACCGCCGCGCGTTCATCGACGGCGTCTCCGTGCGTGCCGCGTCGGTGGCAAGCGCCCCGTCCTTTGCCTCGAAGCCGCGGCTTTCCGTCGCCGGCGGAGCCCGCCTTTCGCTCGACTATCCGGGCGAAGTCACCGTTTCCTCGCTCAAACTCGGCGGCGTCTCCTACACGGGCACCGTCACGGCCGCGACCGCGCCGGAGTTCCTCCAGGGCATCGGCTCGATCACGGTGGAGCCGGACTGCACCGTGTTGACCGTCCGGTAGTTGAACGTTGAAAAGTTGAAAGGTCGAAAAGTTGAAAAGTTCGTCATTCGCCCTTGCGATCGTTTGCTGTGCCCTGTGCGGCGGCGCACTCGCCGACGCCATGCCGGAACCGCACTCCGCCGCTGATCAACATGACCGCGCGGCCCTTCAAGCGTCGAGCATCGCTCCGCCAAGCAAACATGACCGCGCGGCCCTTCAGGCGTCGAGCATCGCTCCGCCAAGCCAACATGACCGCGCGGCCCTTCAGGCGTCGAGCATCGCTCCGCCAAGCCAACATGA
>CAMOSH010000214.1 GCA_946624575.1 uncultured Verrucomicrobiota bacterium | reverse complement strand
CTGAAGGGCCGCGCTTTCAAGTTGACTGGGCGCAGTCTGCGATGTGGGAGCGCTGTCCGGCGCGACCGGTTTGGCCGATCCTTCAACTTGACAGCGCGGCCCTTTAGGCCGCGCGACCTGAGCCGGGTGGGGCGAGGGCATTTTGCGCGCTAGCGGCTGACGCGCCCGGAGGCGTTGCCCGCTGCGAGCGCCGCCACTTCGGCCACGGAGACGTCGTTGAAGTCGCCGGGGATGCTGTGCTTGAGGCAGCTGGCGGCCACGGCGAAGGCGATGGCGCGGTCGGGTGCGCTCCATTCGGGGGTGTTCAGCGCCCAGATCAGGCCGCCGCAGAACGAGTCGCCGCCGCCGATGCGATCGACGATCGATCGGATTTCCCAAGGGCGGTACGAGCCGTCGTCCGCGAGCGGGGCGCAGTGCGGGGTTTTCGTGGCGGTGTCGTAGAGCATCGCGCCCCAGCCGTTCCAGGTGGCGGAGCGGCTCTCGCGCAGCGTGATTGCCACGTGCGCGGCCTTCGGGAAGCGTTTGGCCAGCGCTTCCGCAACGCCTCGGTAGCCGTCCAGATCGAGCTTCCCGCCTTCGATGGAGGAACCGGCGGCCTCGATGCCGAAGACGTCCTTGGCGTCTTCTTCGTTGCCGATTATGAGATCCGCCATCGCGGCCAGAGGCTCCATGCAGCGGGCTGCCAGCTCGCGCTGATCGGTGCCCGGTTCCCAGCGCCAGAGCTTCTTGCGGAAATTCAGGTCGAGCGAGATCTTGATTCCGGCGGCCGCGGCCTTTTCGGCCAGGGCCAGGTTAGCCTCGCACGCCACGCGCGACAGCGAAGGCGTGATGCCGGTCAGGTGGAGCCAGGTCACGCCTTCCAGCATTGCGTCGAAGTCGTATGCCGACGCGGGTGCCTCGGCGATCGAGGAGTGGGCGCGATCGTAGATCACCGTCGAGCCGCGTTGGTTGGCGCCGGTTTCGGTGAAATACACTCCCAGACGCCCGCCGTCGGTCCGCAGGATGCGCGAGACGTCCACGCCAAGGCCGCGCAGCTGGGTGCACATGGCGTCGCCCACGGGGTTTTTCGGCGCGGCCGTCAGGTATCGCGACGCCATGCCGAAGCGCGCGATCGACACGCACACATTCGCCTCGCCGCCGCCGAAAGTGGCGCGCAGGGTTCCGGGCAGGGACGCCCCGATGCGGTTGAAGCCTTCGGGGGAGAGACGGAGCATGATTTCGCCGAAGCCGGCGACAAGCGGAGTTTTCATGAGTGGAAAATTTTTAGTGGTTGAATTTTGGGATTTGGCAAGCTGAATTTCGGATTCGGGAAGGCGGGAAGGCGGAAGCTGGCGATTTGTTCCGGGGGGGGGAGATGGGCGACAACTGGCGATTAGCCTGTCAGCGCGGCGCGGACCAGGTTGCGGGCATGGCGCACACTCCGTCCCAGGGCTTGCGGGCGCGGTAGCGCAGCAGCAGGCAGCGCTCCAGCCGGTGCCAGTTCACGCTGTGGTCGGAGTTGTGAAGCGAGAACGAAAGCAGGTAGTCTCCGGCCTGCACGGAACCTATTTCCAGCGTGAGCTCGATGCCTCCTGCGCCATCCAGCGGCTGCATCGCAAGCCCGGCCTGCTGGGTGTTGCTTCCATGCACGATCCGCCCGGATTCGGCCTCCTCCAGGGAAAAGCCGACCACGGGACCGTCGAGTCTCTTGACGGCGTTCCAGCGCAGCCGCACCCGGATCCGGCTTTCCGACGTCTCAAGCACGATGCCGGACACCGGTCCTCCGCCGGCGGGATCCAGAAACTCCGCCGACGTGAACTGCGCGTCGAGGGTTCCCCATTCGCGGCGGCGCGCGGCGGCGTTGGCGCGTATCGAGTCGTCCAGGTACGTCTTGGAGATTTCGGCGGGGTCGCCAAGCCCCTCAATGCGCCCGTGAGAAAGATACGCGATGCGGTCGGAGACGCGGCGGATCGTGGCGATGTCGTGCGAAATCAGCAGCATCGACTTGCCGGCGTGCCGGAATTCGTCCATCTTCTCCAGGCATTTGCGCTGGAAGTCGGCGTCGCCGACGGCAAGGACTTCGTCCACCAGCAGGATGTCCGGATCGACTTGCACGGCGACGGAAAAGCCGAGGCGGACGTACATTCCGGACGAGTAGAACCGGACTGGCTGGTCGATGAAGCGCTCGAGGCCGGCGAATTCCACAATCTCGTCGAACCGCCTGCGCATTGTGGCGCGCGGGATGCCCATGATTGCGCCGTAGAGCATGACGTTTTCGCGGCCCGTCAGATCAGGGTGGAACCCGGCGCCGAGTTCAAGCAGAGAGCTGACCGTGCCGCGCGTGCGCACCGTGCCGGACGTCGGGTGGAGCGTGCCGGCTATGATCGAAAGCAGCGTCGATTTTCCGGCGCCGTTTTCGCCGACGATTCCGACAGTTTCGCCGCGGCAGACGCGGAGCGAGACGTCGTCCAGCGCAGTGAACGTCGTGGCCGGGCGGCGGCGGACGGCGTCGATGATGGCGGTCTTGACGGAGCCGGCGCGGGCCAGTCGGAAGCGCTTCACGACGTGCGACACGTCGATCGCCCATTCGCGGCCGCCGGAATCGTCCGCTCCGCAGGTGCTGCCTGTTTTGCCTTTCATCACAGCACGTCCCCGAATTTGCGGTCGCCGGCTCGGAGGACCGCCATTCCCAGTAGCAGGACGGCGACGGAGACGAGCGCCGAGATGGCGATCCACGCGCCGGGAACGGCGGCCTCCCACTCGGGTGGAACCATTGGAAGCCCCATCAGCGCGTATCTGTACATCGCGAGAATTCCGGTCATGGGATTGACGAACACGATTCCCTTCCAGACATCGGGCACGGGGACGGCGCCAAGCTGGAGATCCAGCCCGTAGAAGACCGGCGACAGGAAGAACCAGGCCAGCTGGCCGACGCCGACGGCGTGCTGCACGTCGCGGAAGAACACGTTCAGCGTTCCCGCGAGCAACGCGATGCCGGAGCAAAGCGCCACGTGCAGTGCCACCGCCGGGGCGAGCCAGGCGACATGCCGCAGATGGAGGGTCCCGGTTAGCGCCAGGTAGAGCGCGAGCGGCAACGCGGTCAGCAGGAAGTTCACGCAGTTGGCAAGCGCCGTCGATAGCGGCAGTATCGCTCGCGGGAAGCTGACCTTCTTGACGAGGTTGGCGTTCCCGGCGATGGAGAAGAGCGAGTCGTTGAGCGTCCCCGCGGTGAAATTCCAGACGATTATTCCCGTGACGAGATACTGCAGGTAGGCTGGCTGCCCGCGGTTGAACTTGAGGATGCTGGCGAAGATCGCGTACATCGCGATTGTCAGCGCGGGCGTGAGAAGGGACCAGAAGAAACCCAGGGCGGAACCCTTGTAGCGGATGGAGAGGTTGCGCAGCACGAGGATGCGCACGAGACCGTTCCATTTCGCGAGGCCGGTCTTGCGTGTCCAGCCGGGCTGGACGGCCACCGGCGAGGCAATCTGCGCCCTGGGGTCCATCTGGCGGCCGCTAGAAGTTCCAGCCGATCTGCGCCGTGAGGCGGCGGTCGGTCTTTTCCTTGCCCTCGGCCGGCATGTGGTTGTGGACCAGCGATCCCTTCAGCGTGGTGGAGAGACCGGCGAACATCGGGATGTCGATACCGGCCTCGGCGTTTGCGTTCCAGCGGTCCGACTCGTCGAAGTCGGCCAGAATGTCGGCCGCCTCGAAGAACGAGACGCCGTTGGCGAAGTCCGGAACCCAGTCGGCGCGCTCGGCGAGACGCCAGGCCAGGTAGTCGTCGCTCGCGGCGCCGTCGAGCTTTTCCTGCACATACGACAGACCGGCCTCGACGGAGAACTTGAACGTTTCGGTGTCGGCGAGGAAGGTGCCGATGCCTGCGCCTTCGGCGACGCGGTACTTGACGCCGGCCACGCCGTCGTGCGCCGCCGCGACGTGCCCGTAGACGAAGAATCCGCCAAGACGGCGCTTGACGTTGAGTTCGGACTTGACGTTCGATTCAGTGTCGCAGTCCTTGCCGTCGACCTTGGTCTGCTCCCAGGCGCCGTCCGTGGTGGAAAGCACGACCCAGTCGCCCTGGAGCTTGCGCGCCTCGACGCGGAAGTTGGCCGCGTCCTTGTCGGTGTTGCCGGACGCAGTGTCGAATCCGAGCGCGATTTTTCCCTGCCAGGCGTCGGGCAGGGCGGCCTCTTCCTCGGAAATCCCGGCGAGCGCGGTGCCGGCCTTGGACGCGACTTCTGAGATGGCGTCGGCGTTTGCGGTCGCCGTGGCGGCCAGCGCGGCCGCGAATGCAATGTGCAGTGCCTGCTTCATTTGTTTTTGTGGTGTTTGTTGGATGGTGATGCGCGGCGCACATGCGGAAAGCGGTGGACGCGGCGGGAGAAAGTCTAACACAAGCGCCGTCCAAACGCCACAGCCGGGCCGCTTTTTTTTGCATTTGCGTTTGGGAGGGGCGTATGGCAGAATCCCGCGCCCGGCGCGGGCGGGTCCCGCGCCATGCCGCCTAGGCGCGGCGCCAACCAAAATCCGGTCCCGGTCCGGGACTTTTTCTCATGAACAACGACATCCGCCCTCTCAACATCGCGATTTGCGGTTTTGGTGGCATGGGCAACTGGCACCGCGAAACAATCGCCAAGATCGACGAGGTTCGCCTTGCGGGAATCTTCGACATCGATCCGGCGCGCCAGGCATTCGCCCGCGAGCTCGGCATTCGCGTCTACGGCTCCTGGCACGAGCTTCTTTCCGACGATTCGGTCGGCGCCGTCACAATCGCGACGCCTAACGATCTGCACCGCCCGCTGGCGATCGACGCGTTTCGCGCAGGCAAGCACGTGGTCTGCGAGAAGCCAGTCGCGCTCTCTTCGGCGGAACTGGCTCAGATGGCGTCGGTCGCCGACGCGATGGGCGTGGTCTTCACGGTCCACCAGAACCGCCGCTGGGACGAGGACTTCCGCACGGTGCGCAAGATACTTGCCGACGGGACGCTCGGACCGCTTTTCAGGATCGAATCCTGCGTCCTGGGATGCCGCGGCATTCCCGGCGACTGGCGGCAGCTTCCCGAGCGCGGTGGCGGCATGATCCTGGACTGGGGGGTGCACCTTCTGGACCAGCTTCTGCAGTTGCTGCCCGGCGACAGGATCGCCACTGTGCGCGCCAGCGTGGACCATGTCACGAACGAGCTGGTGGATGACGGTTTCTACGCCGAACTGGGGTTCGCCTCGGGCGTCGCCGCGCATGTCGAGGTGGGCACGAGCCATTTCATCACGAAGCCGCGCTGGATGGTGTTCGGGCGCGACGGGTCCGCGCAGGTGGACTGGGGCTGCAAGGGCCGCATTGTGTGCGTGACCGACCGCAGCCGCAACGACGCCGTGCCGATTCGCACCGCAGCGGGCCTCACGAAGACGATGGCTCCCCGCACCGACGACACGATCCGCGAATTTCCGCTTCCGCCGGTCAAGTCCGACATCTGCGAGTTCTACCGCAACTTCGCCGCGACGATCGACGGGCGCGCGCAGATCGAGGTGAAGCTTCCGGAAGTCGCGCGGGTTATGCGCCTGATGGAAGCCGTCCGCGATTCGGCCGCTTCTGGCGAAACCGTGCGTTTCGAGTCCTGAGGGGGCGGCGGCCCGCGAAAAATATCGCTGTCGCGGTGAAAGCAAAAGCGGACAACTGTAGTTAGCAAAAGCGGAATGGCTT
>CAMOSH010000213.1 GCA_946624575.1 uncultured Verrucomicrobiota bacterium | reverse complement strand
ATGTTCTCCGTGCCTCTGTGCCTCTGTGTGACACTTCAACTGCGACATTTAGGATTATCATTTCGGCCTGCGCGGCGCGCAGGCCCTACCGGACGCGGCGGCTCTGCTATTCGCTCCAGCGCGGGCCGAAGTGGGCCGCAATTCTCGCCGGTCCGAAACGGTCGTCGAGAACGGCTTTTACGACTACGTCCTCGCCTTATGTCAGAGAGCGGCTCTGCGTGCCTCAAGCCGCGCCTTCGCCTCGACCCAGTCGAAGACAGGGACTTTGTTCTCCGCATAGAGTCGGTCGCGACGCTTCAGTTCGCGGCCGTGCCATGACGGCGGCTCGTAGCCGCCTGCATCCGCCTCCAGAGAGGTCCATAGATAGTCCATGGCCTGCACCTTTTCGGCGCGGCTCATTTTGTCGATCGAGTCCAGAAGTGTCGGCATGTTCAAACTCTTTCCATGGTGTCCCGTTGACGGAGACGCATCATAGCACCGCGGCCCGCCGGTGGCAATCATAAATCGTCATTAGGGTGCGACCAGACTTTGTCAGAACGCAAAGCGGTTGAAAGGTTGAAAGGTTCGATGCCGAATAGCGGTGGATGGGTTGTTTTAGCCACAAAGAACACAAAGAACACAAAGTTTCTGGAAATGGTGGCTTGTGGCATAGCCGCTGAGCGGCGGCGTCCGATGCCATAGCCGCCATTTCTCTTGCGCTCTTTGCGTTCCGCTACACGGATCGGGGCGGCGGTCTCCAGACCGCCGCAGATGTAGGTTTCCGGCGGACTTGAGTCCGCCGCCCCTTTCCCCGCCCGCGCGGCGCGCGCGCCCTACCGGACGCGGTTATCGGGGCGGCGGTCTCCAGACCGCCGCGGATGTAAGTTTCCGGCGGACTGGAGTCCGCCGCCCCTTTCCCTGCCCGCGCGCCGCGCGCGCCCTACCGGACGCGGTTATCGGGGCGGCGGTCTCCAGACCGCCGCGGATGTAAGTTTCCGGCGGACTGGAGTCCGCCGCCCCTTTCCCTGCCCGCGCGGCGCGCGGGCTTTACCGAGCGCGGCGATGGGACGAGAGGCGGCGGATTGCGGCGATGGCGAGGCCAGCCGGGGCGACGAGAAGGGAGCCGAGGCGAAACGAGAGCGATTTGCGCAGCAGACGCACTTCGCGCTCCCTCTCCTCCTTCTCTTCGGCGAGTTTCGCGAATTCCGTTCGGAACGCGTTTTCAGCATCGTGTTCAGCCAGAAGGAATCCAGCGGCGGCAGGTCCGCCGCGCGGCGGCGTTCCGCGTCGTCGATGCGACCCCAAAGAGACCTGACCGCCCCGACGGCCATTTTCGCGGCAATCGCCGCAGCCCGCCTCTCCTCGTCGCGCTCCGGCGGCTGATTCCAGCCAAATCGGAGGATTTCCCGCGCGACGACGGCGCAGCTCGCGACGTTGCGGAACTTCGGAGGCGAGGAAGCGTAGTCGGAATCTTCCCGGATTCGGTATCGGTGGCATGTCTTTCCGACGGCCGCCGCCCGCTTCGCGTTTACGAGCGAGAGAAAGGTGAACAGCAGGTCTTCCTGCTTGATGTCCTCGCGAAAACGGATGCCGCGTTCGGCCACGTAGTCTCGCCGAAGGATGTAAAGCCAGACGGGCACGTCGTATTCGCCGGCGGCCGCCATGTCGAGAAGCAGCGCGGGACCGGTCCTTGGCGCGGAAAAGGCGTCGGAGCGCGGGTGCCCGCGTTCCTCCTTGGGGCAGCGCTCCTTCAGGGCGGCGCTGTCGAATGCGGTTTCGCTTCCGAAGAACAGAATGTCCAGATTTTCCTCTTTGGCCTTCTCCAGAAGCGTTTCCAGCGCGCCGGGAAGGAGCATGTCATCGCTGTCGAGGAAATGGACGTAGTTGCCCGAACAGGCGTCTAATGCGGCATTGCGCGCCGCGCCCTGCCCGCGATTGGCGGCGTGAATCACGCGAACGCGGCGGTCCGCCGCCGCCCGAGCGTCGAGAATCGCACCGGAGCCGTCGGTGGAGCCGTCGTCGATGCAGACCACCTCCAGATCCTTCACGGACTGGCCGAGGACGGAATCGAGGCATGCGTCGAGCCAGGGTTCCGAGTTGAAGACGGGAATCAAAATCGAAATTTCAGGCATGGCGACGGTTAACGGTGCGGTCCACGCGGCGCGCGAGCCCCACCGGATGTGGCAATGGCAGTTATCTGCAGAAGCGATCGTGGAAGGCCAGGAACGTCGTCAGGGCCGTCTTCGGTTCGTGGAGCAGCTGGAACGCGCCGCCGCAGGGGATGTTGTTGGCGTCGCGGTCGGGGACGAGGAGAAGGCGCGGAATCTTGAGCGCTTCGGCCATGGCGAAGAAGCTGGTCTGGTTGCCGATGACGAGCCGCGCCGAGTCGAGCACGTCGAGCGCTTCGGCAAAATCCGCGATTTTCCGGTGGAAAACCGGGAAGCAGCCCCTTTCGAACTCCGCGTGTTCGGCGTCGGTCCCAAGGAACAGAATTTCTTCGCGGAACGGTTCGAGAAACGAAAACGAAAATCCGGCGCGCTGCGAACGCTCCGTGGCGAAGAGGACGATCGTCTTCCCGCCCAGATCGGTCTTGCGTCCGCCGAAGAGCCAGGGCTTCGAGAGATTGGGGACGTCGACGAGCCATGGAGCAAGCGGCAGGTAGTAGAGCGGGATGTTTCCGCGCCAGAGCGGGATGCACGTCTGGGAGCGGAAGGGATCGAGGTCCAGCGCCCCTTCCGGCAGGGCGTCGGAGATCGTGACGGATTCCACGTAGGGCTGGCGCTCAAGCAGCGGGCGCAGGAGTCCGGCGCCAGCTACGTCGAACTGCGGCTTCGGAAAGACGAATCCGTCCGCGCGGACGCGCTCGACGCCGGTTCCGGTCCGAAGATGCACCGAAAAGCGGTCGTGTCCGGTGGCGGAGGCGACGGCGCGGCAGAAGGGAAGCGCGAAGACGAGGTCGCCGATCTTTCCGGAATGGGAGAAGACGAGCGGCCGGTCGGCCAACGGGCGCGGAAAGGTGTCCGGGCCGTGCGGTCCGACGATCCGCTGGAATGCGGGCGACGGAACGGGGGCGAAATCCTGCGGGGAGACTGCTTCCCGACGCACGGCGCCCGGCGGAAGGGGCGGGGCCGGAGCGGCTGCGGGCGAATGCGGCGTGAAGCGCGGCGTGATCGTGGCCGACAAGGGGTTTCCGGCAAGCGCTGCCGCCGAGTGCCGGAAGGAATGTCCGGGCCTTCATTATCTGAACCCCGTAAGGCGCAACTCCACGCTCATCGCGACGCATGGAATGCTCGATTTCGACGGTGTTCTGGCGGACCGCGAGGGAATTTCGTTCCGCAAGGCGCGGGTGAGCGGCGGAAGGAAATGGCTCTATTCGTTCCGGGACGCGTCGCAGGCCCACGCCGAGGACGCCGCCTATCTCGCAAAGGCGAAGAAGGACGGAACCTACGACCACGCGGCCTACCGCGAGGCTAGCGCGTCGTTCGGGACAATCGTGCTGGAGTGCGACCTGGACCTGGAGCCGGCGGTCGTCTACAAGATGTACGAGGAACGGTGGCAGATCGAAATCGTCATGCGGTACTACAAGTCCGCGTGCCAGTTCGACGAAACGCGGGTCCACAGCGACTACTCCGTGATCGGAAGCGAGTTCTGCGACTTTCTGGCGACTGTGCTGACTTTTCGCCTGATCAAGGAGTTCGACAAGGCGCGGCTGCTGGAGAAGATGACGTATTCGCGGACCATATCCCTGCTGCGCCGCGCCAAGAAAATCCGCATCGGCGAACATGGGGAATGGCTGCCCGTTCGGATGAATCCGTCAACGGGGAAAATGCTCGCGGCGCTCGGTCTGGACATCGCGGCGTCCGCGACACCCAAACGCAGACCGGGCCGACCGCCAAAAATCGGAACGCCCGATTGAAAACCACCATGGCACATGGTATTCTTCGCGCCAACGCCCCGCCAATTGGCGGGGTATCACCCTAGCCAATTGGGAAAGTTCTATTTAATAAAACATTGTCAGCGAAAATGACATTCGCCCGGAAACGATGACTGCAAAAGCCAGTGGGACAATCAATACATTCAAAAGCGTTGAAAGGACCATCCAATGGACAATATACCTCTCGCAAATGTTAAGCAACTGGTGAATGCTCTACCAGCAAAACAGAATCTTCAGTTGATTGCAGTAACACATTCAACTAACAATGGATGGATGTATGCAGGACGCATGATTTCGTTCAAACCATCTGAAGGACTTGTACATCTCACTAGAGACATCGTCAAGTCTTGCACGGGGGAAAAGAAGCCGAGTTTGCCAGACGGTGCCGTAGCCGAGCAGTTTGATGGTTCTGGAATTGACGGCCGCTTATCGTACTTGGATGTTTCAGACCCCCTTGTTTGTGAGTCTTGGACAGCGTTTGAGAAAGCCATGTGTCATGTGAGTAGGGAACTCAATCCAACTTCACATAAGACGAACGCGACCGTCTTGACATCAACGGACAAAGATTTCTATCTAATTTCCGTTCAAGCTCCATTTTTATCATTCAACCGGCGTAGAGTGTTTTTTGGAAAAACGACTTTTCGCGAAATCAAGGAGGACGAAAACATCCTAACCTTTTCTCCTCGGCTTGATGCTATTGTATTTCAGGAAAAGATGGTTTTCTTCAGTTCGCA
The DNA here is from genome assembly GCA_946624575.1 of uncultured Verrucomicrobiota bacterium. GTDB lineage: Bacteria > Verrucomicrobiota > Kiritimatiellia > RFP12 > UBA3636 > UBA3636. The sequence goes on along the minus strand of CAMOSH010000213.1, from coordinate 1,121 downwards.
AGGGTCTTCTTTCTTCGTATCGAATTCCGCCATGTTGAAACGAGCGCGTGAAACGGCGAGTATAGTTGCAAAGATGGGCATTGTGTCAAACATTGATGAGTTCATGAAAGCAGTGGAGGTTCCAAGGAATGCGCATTGGCTTCTTGCCGTTGATGCCAAGAGGTTGGAAAAAATCGCTAAGGACAAAACACGGAAACATGTTTCTGAAGTTTTTGGTTTGAAATACTCAGGGGGACGGTTTTCAACGGAAACGCGCGGCGAAATTGCGAGTCTTTTGAAGGTGTTGGGAAAGCGGGGAATGCTTGATGTTGTAGAGAACATTCCGGTCGAGGTTTCAGGAAGCGGTGCGTGGAAGCCGGAGGCATGACATGTCCAACAGATTGGCGTTTCAATTTGCATTCTTGTCGTTTCTTCCTCTGTGGCTTTCTGCTCTGCTTGTCTGTTTGCAAAGCATTGTGCTTCGCGAGCAGCCCATTTGGACAGAAGCCACCATGTTGATTCTTGTCTCTGCCATGATACTGTTCGCGGGAGTCGAGGTCTGGCGAGCATTCCACAAGGAGCCACCTCCGGATGAAATTGATTCGGCAATTGTTGTCCAGTGCGAAAAACAAGCAGCCGTTACATCTGAATTTCTCTTGGCGTGTGTACTGCCATTGTATACGTTTGATTTTACGAAATGGTGTTCAGTTGCCCAGTTTGCGTTTGTCATTGGCTCCATTCTTTTCCTTTATGCGAAGCACTATGGATGTCCGCCCAATGTGGTCTTGGAACTTTGCGGCATTTCCTGCTTTAAGTGTCAATTCACCGATGGCAAAGAACGGTTTGTGCTTGCACGAAGTGTCAATCCGGTAGATGGAAGAATATACATGAAAGCGGTGAGTGATTCGGTCTTCATCTTAAAAACAAGCAAAGTCGCATGAACCTTCTCCCCTCCAACTTCTTTCCTTCCTTTCTCTGCGTGGACGCCTCCGGTCTCGTTACGTTCGACAGCTCCCTCGCGGAAGGGGCTGTCCGCGCGGAGGTCGGGCGCGGCGTGCAATGCACTATGGAGAATGCACTACGCACTATGGGAGGAAACGCGGGCGGAGCGAGAACGTGCGGGCTAGAAGATATTGCCGTCG
>CAMOSH010000212.1 GCA_946624575.1 uncultured Verrucomicrobiota bacterium | reverse complement strand
AGAGGTTCGAGGCGATGTTGAAGCCGCTCGTGAGGTCGTCCATCGTGACGGGCGAAACGCCCGTCATGAAGATGCGGTCGAAGTCGCCCTTGAACTTCTTGAACCAGTTGCGGTAGAAGCCGGCGCCGTGCGTGATGTTGCGGTAGTCCTCCACCCCGGTCGCGCGGATCATCTGGTTCGTGAAGTTGTCGTATTCGTCGATGATGAGGCAAAGGGGAATGCCGGACAACCGACTTCCGGATATGACATCGGCGAATTTCTCTGTTGCGGTCTGCGATGCGAATGAGTCCGGCAGATGTTTGGCCAGGATTTCCGGGTACCGTGCAACGATTTCATCGAGAGCCTTCCCGATATGCGTCTCGAACGCCTTTTCCAGCTCTTCGTTGGTCTTGCCGCCGACCTTGGAGAAATCGAGCTTGAGCACCATGTATCGGTTGGCGTATTCCGTCGGATGCGCGCCGAGCCAGAGTCCGCCGAAGAGCTTGTCGAAGTCCTTCTTCCGGTTAAGGTCGTAGTAACTCTCCATCATCGAGATGAAGAGCGACTTGCCGAAGCGGCGCGGGCGGACGAAGAAGACGAAGCTGTCCAGCGCCTCCATCTTCGCGAGGTATTCCGTCTTGTCAACGTAGTAATAGCCCTCGTTCCGGATTCTCCTGAAATCCGAAACGCCGTATGGGATTTTGAGGTTATCTTTCATGCCGCCTCTTTCTGTCGTTCAACGCCTTCGATTCTACCACAATGCTTGGCGGACGCCAAGCATTGAAAAGTTGAAAGGGTGAAAAGTACCGGAGGAGCGCGCGAAGGTCGTGATGCCGAAGTCATCCGTCTTCGTGGAGAAGGCGAGACCCTCGAAGAGGTCGCGCCTCCCCTCAGGGATTATACCACAATGCGCGGCGCTATCGGCGGAACATCGTGGAATCGTCGGCGGCAACCGGCGGGCGGGCGTCGGCGGAACCCGGGGCAAGCGAAAAGCGGACGCGCTCCAGGACGATCTCGTCGGCGTGACGGACATACAGGCCGAAGGCCGGGAGCGGCAGGTTGCCGAACATCCGGTTTTCCGGGTAGTCGGCCTCGCTTTCGGGAACGTCGGTAGCCGTGTCCGCCTTCGTTCCGCCGCCAGGAGAGACGATTTCCACGTCGCGCAGGACGATGCCGCGCGGTCGCAGTCCCGGCACTCCCGTGATGGAGCTGGCGATGGCGCTTTCGGCGCACGCGCGAACGTTTTCGATGGTCACGTTTTCGAGGCGCGACATCCGTCCGGAGGGATGCCTGGAGCGGCGTCCAAGCCGGACGAAGATGGGGGTCTGCGGTCCGCCGGCCGTCATGTCGATTCCGGAAAAACGCACGTTTTCGAGAATCCCTCCATCGACCATCTCCACCGCGATTCCGGCGAGACCCGACACGTCGGCGCGAAGTCCCGGAATCGGCGGGTCCCACTTGTCCCAACGGTGCGCGTTTTCGTTTGTCCGGCACGGGTGGAGGATGCAGTTCCGGAAATCGATGTCGCGAAAGACGCCGAGTCCGTGCGCCCCCAGTTTCAGGAAATTGCAGTTGGAGGCGACCCGGCAGTTGCGAATGCGCACATTCTCCACGGAAAAGTCCGGGTTGAGGCTCTTGAGGCAGATGCCGTCGTCGCCGCAGTCGATGTCGCAGTCCTCGACAAGCACGTCGCGCGCTTCGATGTCAAACCCATCGTTGTTGAAATTGGCGTGGCCGTCGATTCGTACGCGGCGCACCACGACGCCCTCGCATTCCTGCAGGAAGCACGTCCAGCGCGGCGAATTTTGCAGCGTCACCCCTTTGATGCGGACGCCTCGGCAGTTCCGGAAATGGACGAGACGCGGGCGCCGGCCGAGGCTGTCGACCTTCGGGAACGCGCCGCCGTTTCCGTCGAGCGTCCCGGGGCCGAGGATGGCGATGTCCTCGGCGTTTTCGGCGAGGACGAGCCCCTTGAAGCCGAGAGTCTGGGTTGCATGGAAGCCGGGAAGCGCGCGTTGCGGCGAAAGGTCGCGGTAGTCGGCGGGATGTGGCGAGCCGACAAGCCGCGCCCCTTCCTCCAGAACGAGGCGGACATGGCTCTTGAGCACCAGTTGCCCGGACAAGTGTTCGCCCCGTCCGATTCGCACTTCGCCGCCGCCGGCGGCGGAGGCGGCATCGATGGCGGCTTGCCAGCGCGCTGTTTCGTCGTTCATGGCGTTGCTTTCAGGATCCGCACGTTCCGTATCCAGAAGAGGAGTTCGGCATGGTGGGGGTTTCCGCCGAGACGGATGGCGGTGACGTCTTCCGGCGCGAACTTCGGGGACCCCGTCCCCGGATCGACGGGCTGGCGCAGGGGAATGCGGTAGGTCGTCCATTCCGTCCCGGTGGGAGGAAGGTCGTGACGGGCGGAGCGGCCGTCGGCCGTGTCGAGCCAGTAGTTCTGCGTGGAATAGCCGTTCGCGCGCCCCGGCTGCTCGCTCTTCGCCTCGAAAACGAGGAATTCCGCGTCTGCCATGCCGCCTGCCGGCCGCAACTGCAGTTTCGGGTAGAACCACTTATCGGCCTTGGCGTTCCATCGGACGCGGAATTTGATGATTTCATCGCGGGCCGCCCGGCGGTCGGCCCCTACCGATGTGGCGACGACGCCCTCGCCGTCGTGCGACGACGAGGCGTCGTCGCCACATCCATCGTCCCGTTCGCACGAATACTCGTCCGCCGAATCGTTGCGCGTCCAGTTGGCCGGATCGCCGGCGCCCACGTCCGCCGCCTCGCACGTCGCAAGGAAATCGCCCATGGGCTCGACCGGGATGACGATGGGAGTCGAGCGCTTCCCGTCGAAGATGCCTTCGACGCGCAGCACGGGGGCCGCCTCGCCGGCGGTTGGCACGTAGAGCGCCTCGACGCGCGCCATGCCCATCGGCGGCAGATCGATGTCGCCTTTCGGAAGCGCCAGCGTTCCGCCGGAAAGGTAGCGCAGATGGCCGCGCTTCGGCGTTTCCGAGAGATTCCAGACCTCGAAGGCGATGCGCCCTTCCGGGGCGAGAAGCCGCGCGACGGACTTGATGCCGCCGATGACGAAGTGGTCCTTCGACACGTCGGCGCGGATCACGACAGCGAGGTCTTCGTCGGGGGAGGGCGTGTAGCGGATCGGGCGACCGCGAGGCCGGGCGGGCTTCGCCGCCACAAGGCCGCGCAATCCCTCCACGTACTGCGGGTAGCGGATGGATTGGAGATGCAGCGCGCCGTGTTCCGCAAGGACGCGCGAAGGCGTCCCGCAAAGATCTGTCAGCGTGTATTCGCCGTCCGCCGCCGGAATCGCGAAATCGCGTTCATGGAGACCGTCGAGTCGCCACACGGGCTGTTCGCGAGTGGCGAAGTCCAGATCGGACTCCGACCAGAAAAGGACGGTCTGGCCGCCGTCGTCTTCGTAAAGGAACGCCCGGACGCCTTCCGGCGCGTCGAGTTCGCCGACGAGGGAGAATCCGGCGAGCTTGTCGGTCATGGTGGCGATGGCCGCGAAGGTCGGCATCGGCGTCCCGTCGCGGCGGATGATGGAAAATTCCTTTTTGCCGCCGTCCTCGCTGTAGGCGGCAAACACGAAGTAGTAGGCCCGGTCCGCGCCCTCCATCGCGGCGAGCGCCTGCGACTTCGGGAAGAATTCGGCGTTGAGAATCTCCTGCTCCGGGGAGAACGTCCGCTCCGCACGGTTCCGGCCGGGAAGCATTCCGGGGCCGAGCGCCATCGTCCCAAGCTCCGTGAGCCACATCGCCTTTCCGCCCTCGCCGGTCGTTTCGGCGAAGTCGCGCATCTTGCCGATCCTGTCCGAGTAGAGGGAAAGCGGCAGATAGGCGTGGACATTGCGCACGTCGGTGTACTTGCCGATTTCGTTCTCGTAGAGCAGGCGGTCGTAGTCGTTGCCCGGCGATTTGCAAAGCGAGCCGTTGAGCACGAGGACGCCGGGGTTTCCGGCGCGGAAGCCGAGGGCGGCGGCCTTCATCGCGGCGGCGAAGTCCCAGGCCGGTTCCGTCGCCTCGCCCGCGTCAGCCCCGTTCCGCTTCGCATCCGACTCCGGCGCCCGCGCCTTCACGTTCGGCTCGGCGCTCCGCGGCGCCACCGGCACCGCCTACCTCGCCACGGCGCTCAACGACTCCTCGCTCCTCTTCTACGCCGTTGGCGACGCCTCGGCCTACGCCGGCGCCGTCCTGCTGGAAGGCTCCGGCGCGACGGCGCGCTTTTCAGCCGCCGCCCTCGCCGGCCCCGCCGGGGCGGGCGCCATCTCCATGAGCGCCGGCGCCGCGCTCGCGCCCATCGAAGACGGGCAGCTCTTCGCCACCGCGCGCACCCTCTCCTCCGCGGACGGCTCCGCCCGCATCAACGTGCCAGCCGGTGAGACCATGACTCTCGCCTGCCCCCTCTCCGGCGTCTTCCGCAAGACCGGCGCAGGGACGCTTGTCATCGACGGCGGCACCATGGGAAGCGGCCGAATCATCGTCGGCGAAGGCGACGTCGAAGTCGATGTCGACACCGCGCAGTTCGTTTCCGCCATCGACGGCGGCCGTGTCGTGTATTGCGTCCCCGCCGGGTCGCTCGCCTCCGCGCAGAGCATCGCCGCCGTCACCGTGCCCGGCCCGCTTTCGCCCGGCGACGTGGTCCTCTCCGACGGTGCCGCCGCCAACGGCTGGGCCGCCTCCGTCGTGTTCGAGGAAGACCCCGCCGCCCCAGGCACCTTCACCGCCTGCGTCGAAGTGACCGCCACGCCGCGCACGGCAATGGGGATGGACTCCTTCGAGGCATACGACGCCGGCACTGCGGCCGCCGCGCTGCCCGGCTGGGCCGGCTCCGGCGCCGTCGTAGCCGCGACGCCCGCCACGGCGGCGGGCTGGCCGCTTCCCGGCGAAACGCACGAGCGCGTCCTCTCCCTCGCCGGCGACGCCACGCGCACCTACGCCGACGCCTTTGCGCGCGGCGACCAGACGCTCGACATGCTCGTGCAGGTGCGGCGCCAGCCGTCGGACGACGACTGGCAGGCCGCGTTCGCCGACGACGGCACGCTCCAGCTGCGCCTCTCCTTCGACGCGGACGGCCGCCCGGTCCTCCTCCACGCCGACGAAACCGGCACGCCCGTCTGGACGCGCCTTTCCGGCGCCGGCCGCATGGCCGACGGCGCGTGGGTGCGCGTCTCCTTCGCCCTGGCCTACGCCTCCAGCACCGGCGGAGCCGCGTTTGCGCAAGTGCGCATCGACGGCACGCTCTGCACCGCCGCCACGGGGCGCCGGTCCCCCTCCACCGCCGCCTCTCCGGCGGGCGGCAGCTGGCATCGTCTCCTGTCGCCGGCCGCGACCGCCAAGATCGCCTCCGTCGAATTCTGCGGCGCCCTCGGCGTGGACGACCTCGTGCACTCCTACCACGACGCCTCCCTCCGGCCCGACTTCGCCCCGTTCCCGCTCGACTTGAACACAACGCTCTTTTTCGTCCGGTAGCGCGGTCACCCCAATTGCAAAGATCGAGGCGCGGCGATGGGGCCTTTCACACCTCGTCCGGTTTTCGGCTGAGGGTTTACGATTTTGTAAGCGGCGCGGACGGCTCGCCTGCGGAATGATGTGGCGAGGCTGCCTGGGAGCGCGGGCTTCCAGCCCGCGAAAGGATGTGGCGACGGCGCCCTCGCCGTCGCGCGGACCAATGTTGACATTGCCGATTGGTGGACATTGAGGATTGAGGATTTGTGAACCTAAAAAATGCAGTTGACACGAACAGACTTTCTCACACAGAGGCACGGGGGCACAGAGATTGATGGTTTTATGGATGCACATGGTTCCCAGTTTCAATGCACC
>CAMOSH010000211.1 GCA_946624575.1 uncultured Verrucomicrobiota bacterium | reverse complement strand
GCCTCCGTGCCTCTGTGTGAGAAAGTCTGTTCGTGTCAACTGCGTTTTTTAGGGTAATTGTCGATGGGTGAACAATACAGATTTTCATTGTTCAAAATTCGCAATTGGCAATTGTTCACAATTTGGTAATTGGCAATTGACAATTGTTCATAAATTGGCTGGCTTTTCCGCGTCTCGCGTCCAATGTCTCGCGGCCGGAATGCGACCCCGGGACATGAGACGCCAGACATGAAACGCAAGATGGGTGAGTGGCGAAATCGGGCGGATGCGAAAAAGGATGAAAGCGACGCCAAGGGTGTATTCCTTGAAGTCGCTTCCGTCCTTTTCGTCTCTTGATTTCGCCCGGCGCGAGGCGGGCTGGTATCGCGCGCAACGCGGCGCAGACGTCGCTCGCGCGCTCCGTCAGGCTTTTGAGGGGGGAAGCGGTCGTCTGCGAAGAACGCAGCTGGCCGCAACCGTTCGCGTTCGCGCTTTTCAATTGATTCAAGGAAAGCGACTGATTCAAGGAAAGCGAGCACAAACGCCTCAAGAGTCATGCCGCTGCGTTCGGCATAACTTCTCGCGCCGTCGATCACCGCCGGCTCTGCTGTCAACGTGAGGGACATTGTGCTTTATCGCCTTTCAACGCCGCAACCAGCCTGGGGCACCGGCCACGCAGCGCGCACCAACATGGCATGATGCGTTCGCGTGGCGGTCATGGTAGAGCATTCCGCTCCAACACGCAATAGAAAAACGCGCCCGCCCTCGACCGATCGCGCTCGACTGCGCCCGACTGCGCTCGACTGCAATCGATAGCAATCGCCTAGTAACAGCCCTACCTCACATCCCAACGAAGAACGGTTCGGCGGCGGGGGCGAAGGCCGGTTCTGCGGCGAGGATGGCGTCGCGCGCGGCGTCGCCAACGGCCAGACGGCAACCGGGGACGCCAGGGCTGGTCAGGCGGTGGACGGGCACGAGTCCCGGCGCGGCCGCCGGGAACACGTGGCAGATCGTATTTTCCTCCTTCCATTCGCCGGGCGCGGCCCGGAACGGGGCCGCTTCCGCGTCGCCGGCGGCGAACGCATGGCTTTTGTCCGACAGCCGCAGGAACCGAAACAGCGGGACGGTCCCGGGACGCGCTTCGGGAAATGCGTGGAACGCGACACCCTCGCCCGCCCACATCGGCAGCTTCTCGGCGATGAAGCACATCTCCTCGCGATCGGAAACCAGAAGGTCGCGGCCGTCGGCCCTGAAGCGGAACATGACTACGGGAACGGTTCCGTCGGAGCCGGCGCCCGGGAGAAATTCTGCGGCTGGGACGAACGGAGTCTTGGAGAAGCGCTCGAAAACCGGACAGACTTCCTCCGCAGGACCGTCCATCACGACGCGGCCTCTGTCCAGCCAGATCGCGCGGCGGCAAAGCTGCCGGATGTCGGACAGACTGTGGGAGACGAAGAACACGGTCGCCCCGGCCTCGATTATCTCCGCGATGCGAGCGCGGCACTTCGCCTGGAAGGCCGTGTCGCCTACGGCCAGCACTTCGTCGAGGATGAGGATTTCCGGAACGGCGGCCGTCGCGATCGAGAAGGCCAGCCGCATCGTCATGCCCGACGAATACGTGCGCACGGGCGCGTCGATGAAGGCGCCCAGTTCCGAAAAGTCGATAATGGCCTTCTCGCGCGCCTGGAGGTACGCCTTCTCGTAGCCGAGAATCGCGCCGTTGAGGTAGATGTTCTCGCGGCCGGAGAGACGCGGGTCGAGGCCGTTGCCGAGCGCCAGCAGGGGGGCCACCTGCCCGCGCACCGAGATCGAGCCGCCAGTCGGGTTGACGATCCCGGTCACGAGCTTCAGGAGAGTGCTCTTGCCCGCCCCGTTGCGCCCGACGAGACCGACAGTCTCGCCGCGCCTGATCGAGAACGTCACGTCGTCCAGTGCCAGGAAATGGCGGTTGCGAACGCGCCCGCGCACCGCGTCGAGGACCCATTTCTTGATGCTGCCCTTTCTCTCCGTCGGCGCGGAGAAGCGCAAGGAGACGCCTTTTGCCGATATCAGTGTGTCCATGGAGTCAGAGGGCGAGCGCGAATTTGTTCTTGAGGGCGCGGAAGACGAGCATTCCGACGGACAGCGATACGATTGCGAAGAGGGCGCACGCGGCGAACTCCACAGCGGGGGGGACGGCGCCGTTCAGGACCGCCCTGGAGAAGTGGATCATGTGATAAAGTGGATTGAAGTAAACCATCCAGCGATGTCCGCCCGTGAGCGCGGCCTCGGGGTAGAAAACCGGCGTCGCGTACATGAAAAGGGTGCACGCAAAGCCCCACAGGAAGTTCACGTCGTGGAAGAACACGGCCAGCGAGGCCAGCACCAGCCCCACGCCAAGCGAAAACGCCAGCATGCACACGGTGCTGTAGGAAAGCAGCAGCATCGTCGGCCTGATCGGGACGCGCGTAAGCGCCACCACGACGAAAAGCGGCAGCAGCGCAAACAGAAAATTCACGAGACTGGAGACGGCGCGCGTCACGGGATACGCCCAAAGCGGAACGTTCACCTTGGAAATCAACGAGGCGTTGTCCTGGATGGAGCACAGCGCCGTGGACGTGGTTTCGACGAAGAACTGGTAGAACACGATCCCGGAGATGAGGTAGAGGGGAAAGTTCGGGATCGCGCTCTTGAAGAAAAGCGAAAACACGGCGTAGAGCAGCGCCATGGTGAGCGCGGGCTGCAGGACGCACCAGAACACGCCCAGGACGCTGCGGTCGTAACGTGTCTTGAAGTCGCGCTTCACAAGCTCCGACACGAGAAATCCGGAGTGCATGAACCCCGGTCTGCGATACGGGCGCGACGCGGCGCAGCCGGCGCCGTCGTGGAATGTTTCGGTCATGGCCCCGATGCTACCGCATGCAGGGCGATTTTGAAACAGTTTTTTTTCGGCGCGCGGCGGCTACTTGCGGCGTGCCGCCACGACCGGGGCGAGGCGCTCGGCGGCCTCGCGCAGAAGCTCCTCCGTTTCCGGCCAGCCGATGCAGGCGTCGGTGACGGACAGGCCTGCGCGCAGCGTGCGGATGTCCTTCGGGATGTCCTGGCGCCCCTCTTCGAGAAAACTCTCCAGCATCGCGCCGCAAAGCGACTCGTTGCCGTTCTCGATCTGGGAAAGGACGTCGCGCCAAGCCACGCACTGAAGTTCGGGCTTCTTGTGGGAATTGGCGTGGGAGCAGTCCACCACGATTCCGCCGGGCAGATGCGCCGCGCGCAGGCGGCGTTCGCATTCGGCCACGTGAGCCGCGTCGTAGTTGGGCTCCTTGCCGCCGCGCAGGACGACATGCGCGTAGGGATTGCCGGAAGTGGAGAACACGGCGGGCAGGCCGTCGTCCGTGACGCCGAGGAAATGGTGCGGCCCCAGCGCCGAGGCGATGCCGTTGACGCATGCGTCGAGGGAACCGTCCGTCGCGTTCTTGAAGCCGACCGGCGTGGAAATTCCGGACGCGATTTCGCGATGCGTCTGCGCCTCGGCGGTGCGCGCCCCGATCGCGGACCAGGAAATCAGGTCCCCGATGTACTGCGGGATGAGCGTATCCAGAATCTCCGTGGCGGCGGGAAGGCCGAGTTCTGCGACTTCGAGGAGGAACTTGCGGGCCAGGCGAATGCCGTCCTCAACGCGGAACGTGTCGTTGAGCCAGGGATCGTTGATGAGGCCCTTCCAGCCAAGCACAGAGCGCGGCTTCTCGAAATACACGCGCATGACGACGAGGATCGTGTCCTTCACCTCCTCGGAAAGCTCGCGCAGGCGGCGCGCGTAGGTGGCGGCGGCGTCAAGATTGTGGATCGAGCACGGGCCGACGATCGCCATGAAACGCGGGTCCTCGCGGTCGAGGATCCGTTCGATGGCCTGGCGGCCGGCGCAAACGGCGCTAGCCGCAGTCGGCGTAAGCGGCACCTCCTCCCGCATCGCCATCGGCGTGGCTATCGGCTGGATGGACCGGATGTTTACGTTGTCGATGAGCGGATTGAGCATGGTTCAGTCCTTCAGCAAGGCGCGCAGGGCCATGCCCGGATCTTCCGAGCGCATAAGGGCCTCGCCGACCAGGAAGCGCGAAAGGCGCGGGCAGGACGCACGGACCGCGTCGATGTCGGCGCGCGTCCGTATGCCGGAGAGACACATCAGGGCGGTGCTTTCCGGGAAAAGCGCGGCCACCGCGGCAGGGCGCGACAGATCGGTTTCGCCGGTGGCGGGATCGCGGCTGTTGACGCCAACGAGGCGCAGCGCGTTCGGGCAGCGCTCGCCCAGGCGCAGCGCGCGCTCGGCGTCGGCCTGGTCGTAGATTTCGGTCAGAACGTCGAGCCGCAGCTTGGCGGCGCTGTCGTAGATGTCGCACAGCACGGCGTCGTCCGGCACGGCGCGGACGACCACGGTAATCGCGTCGGCGCCGGTGCCGTAGGAGCGCGGCACCTGATAGGGGTCGATGATGTAGTCGCGGCGGAGCACCGGCAGGCGCGTGGCCTCGCGGGCGGCCTGAAGGTCCTCCACAGAGCCGTGGAAGAAGTTGCGCTCGGTGAGGACGGAAATCGCGGCGGCGCCGGCCTTTTCCCAGTCGCCAGCGAGCCAGCCCGGCTCAATGTCCTCGCGTATGACGCCGGTAGTGGGGGACGCGCGCTTGATTTCGGCGACCACCTTGGTGCGGCCGGACGAAGCGCCGAGCGCGGCGAGGAAACCGCGCGGGGTGTCCTGGCGCGCCGCCACGAGGCGAGCCGTGTCGTTGGGGCCGAGAGCGGCCTTCATCGCCTCGTTGCGCGCCCTGACGGAATCGATGATCTTCGAGAGAAAGTCGTCCATGGTTGATGGTCTGGCTGGATTGTGATGCGATGGCGGATTGCCGGCGCGCCGGCGCGGCGCTACTTCTCCAGCACCGCCTTGATGCGGCGGACGCCGGCGGAGGAGCTCTCCTCCTTCTTGATCTTGAAGTGCCCGAGGACGCCCGTGTGCTCCACGTGCGGGCCCGTGCAGACCTCCTTGGAGAAGAAGTCGTCGCGGGTTTTGCCTATCGTGTAGACGGAGAGCTTCTCGTCGGTGTACTTGCTCGAGAAGAGCGCGGTCGCGCCGGCGGCGCGGGCCTCCTCGAGCGTCATCATGTCGCGGTAGACCGGGAGGTCCGCCTTGATCTGCTCGTTCACGAGGTCCTCGACCTTTTGGATCTGCTCGGGCGTCATCTTCTCGCCGTGCGTGAAGTCGAGGCGCAGGCGCTCGGCGGTGATGTTGGAGCCCTTCTGGTTGCAGTGGTCGCCGAGGACGATCTTGAGCGCCTTGTGCAGCAGGTGCGTGGCGGTGTGCAGCGCCGTCGTCTCCTCGCTGTGCTCGGCGAGGCCCGACTTGGCGGAGCCGACGTTCGCGCGGGAGAGCTCCTGGTGCGCCTTGAAGCACTCCTGGTACCCCGCCACGTCGACCGTGAAGCCGATCTCGCGCGCGAGCTCCTGCGTCATCTCCAGCGGGTAGCCGTAGGTGTCGTAGAGCTTGAAGGCCTGCTTGCCGGAGATCTGGGTCTCGGGGACGTAGGCCGGGTCCTTGGCGCCCATGAACTCGTTCTTGCGGCGGATGCCGGCGACGGTCTTGTCGAACTCGCGCTTGCCCTCGTCGAGCGTCTTGCCGAAGCGCGTCTCCTCCGCCAACAGCTCCTGGAACACGCGCTCGCGGTTCTGCTCCAGCTCGGGGTAGACGTGCTTGTATTCGTCGATGATCGTCGCGGCCATCTTCTCGGTGAAGCCTGGGGCGATGCCGAGGCGGCGCGCATGGCGCACGGCGCTGCGGATGAGGCGGCGCAGCACGTAGTTGGCACCGACGTTGCCGGGCGTGACGCCGCCCTTCTGGTCGCCGAGGATGAACGTCGCGGTGCGCATGTGGTCGGCGACGACGCGCGA